>JALQYN010000061.1 GCA_023254055.1 Polaribacter sp. | reverse complement strand
AGTTTTTTGTGAGCTGCAAATATATGTTATAATAATTTATTTTCCATGGAAAATAAATTATTTTTTTCTTAAAGTTTCCTTAAAACAAAAAAACACAAATCAATATTGATTTGTGTTTTTTTGTTTTACAGCTAAGTTTTTATTTATTAGCCCTAACAATAAAAGACATTTCTACTTCATCATCAATAAATTTGTCTTTTAAATTTTTAAAAAAAGATTTAGACATGTATTTGATATTAAACTCCGCTCTATCAATTTTAAAAACATCACTTTTTAACAAGTATGCTTTTTCGTTTTCTAATATTACTCCAAAAAAACTTACCTTTTTAGTTATGTCTTTAATTGTTAAATCCCCAGTAATCTTAATTTTTTGATTTTCATTAGTAACTTCTGTTATTTTAAATTTAGAAGTTGGGTACTTATCTACTTCAAAAAAATCAGCGGATTTTAAATGGTTTTCTAATTTCTCAATTCCTTCCCTATTACTAATGGAGGTCATATCAATAACAAATTCACCAGATAGTAATTCTCTATTGACAATCGTTAAAAAGCCTGATTTTAATTTTACAGTTCCTCTATGGCTTGTAAATAAGTTAGATCCTTTCCAAAAAACGTAAGCAGATTTTAAATCTAATTTAGACTGATTAGACAGAGATGTATCATTCTCTTTTTGTATTAAGGAAAACGAAACAAGACCAATAGCGATAAGAATTAATACTACTCTTTTCATTGAAAGCAGGTTTAAATAAACAACTCATCAAAGTTAGAAAATTAATACGCTTCTAAGGAGTTAATAAATTAAATTTTGTTTTCTGTATCAATAATTATTGTTACAGGTCCGTCATTTAGTAATTCTACCTTCATATCTGCTCCAAACTCACCTGTTTGCACTTTTTTATCAATTTCAAGTTCAAACTGCTTCACGAATTCTTCGTATAATGGAATTGCTTTTTCGGGTTTTGCTGCTCTTAAATAACTTGGTCTATTTCCTTTTTTTGTACTTGCTTGCAACGTAAATTGACTTACAACGATTGCTTCACCATTAACATCAATTAACGACCTGTTCATCACGCCATGTTCATCATTAAAAATTCGAAGGTTTGCAATTTTTTTTGACAACCAAACAATATCTTCAGAAGCGTCATTTTCTGCAACACCTAAAAGAAGTAAAACTCCATGTTTAATTTCTGAAATTTTAATTCCGTTTACAGTGACACTTGCGTATTTAACTCTTTGAATTACAGCTTTCATTTAATCTTCTTCTTCATTTTCCCAAAAATCTGTCCTATAATGTTCTTCTTCTCCGGCTATAATTTGCAAATAACTTTTATATCTAGAATACGATATCTCTTCGTTCTCTACTGCATCTTTTACAGCGCATTTTGGTTCTTCTACATGCAAGCAATTGTTAAACTTGCAATCGTTTTTAACCGCTAAAAACTCCGGAAAATAATCATCTACTTCTTCTTTTTCCATATCAACCACGCCAAAACCTTTTATTCCTGGGGTATCAATAATAGAAGCATTAAAACTTAAATCGAACATTTCTGCAAACGTAGTTGTGTGTTGCCCTTGTTTATGTTGATTGGAGATTTCTTTCGTTTTTAATTCTAACATAGGTTCAATGGTATTCACTAAAGTAGATTTTCCAACTCCAGAATGTCCAACAAACATACTTGTTTTTCCAACCATCATCTCTTTTACAATTTCTACATTTTTATTTTCTGTGGCAGAAACCTCTATACATGTATACCCTATCTTTTCATAAATATCTTTTAAGTACAAAACCTCTGCTCGTTGTTCTATTTCGTATGAATCTATTTTATTAAAAACCAAAACTGTTGGCACAGAATACGCTTCTGCAGTAACTAAAAAACGATCTATAAAAGTTGTAAAAGTAGGTGGGTTATTAATGGTAATTAACAAGAATACTTGATCTAAATTGGCAGCAATAATATGGGTTTGCTTAGATAAATTAACAGACTTTCGAATGATGTAATTTGTACGATCATATATCGTTTTGATAACTCCTGTTTCCGTATCGTTTTTAGCCTCAATTTCAAAATCTACAACATCTCCAACGGCAATTGGATTCGTGCTTTTAATCCCTTGGATTCTAAATTTACCTTTCATTCTACATTCGTAAAACGAACCGTTATTTGCCTTTACCAAATACCAACTTCCTGTAGATTTATATACAATTCCTGTCATTGATACAAAGTAAGTAAAATATCATTTAATAAATGTATATTAGTTGCTCATTTTTAAATTTTACGATTTTGAAAAAAATATTATTACTATTTATTGTTTTGGTTACCATAAACTCACAGGCACAAACTAGTCTATATGAAAATCCAAAGTTTGATGAAATTGCAAAAAACCATAAATCATTAGGAATACTTCCTTTTAAAACAACTGTAGAGTTGAGAAAAAAAGACATGGAAAAAATGTCTAAAGGAGAACTGAGTAAATTAGAAAAAAAAGAAAGTGAAAGCATTCAATTATCTATGTATTCATGGTTCCTAAAAAGAAAAAAGCAAGGAAAAATGCAAACTATTGAGGTGCAAGATCCAAATACTACGAAAGCTCTTTTAAGAAAAAAGAACATCACGGAAAAGAACATGAACAAATACACTCCTAAACAATTGGCAAACATTTTAAATGTTGATGCAGTGATTACTGGAGATTATAAAACAACCAAACCTATGTCAGAGGGCGCTTCATTAGCATTAGGATTGCTTAGCGGATTATGGGGCTCTACAAATACTGCAACTATTAATATGAGTGTACACAACAGAAAAGATGGTGTTTTACTCTGGAATTACAACAAAAAAGTAAGAGGTAGTATTGGAACAGATTCTGATGATTTAATAAACACATTGATGCGAAAAGCTTCGAGGCGTCTTTCTTACACCAAGAAAAAATAGATAAAAAAAACCGCCAATTGGCGGTTTTTTTATTTTATCCTTTGATAATTTTTTCTTGATGATTGATAGATTCTTGGTGAATGGCTTTAAACATTTTTAAGACAAATTCTTCACTTAAACCTTTGCTTTCTCCTTCTAAAATCATATTCCCTAAAATCTCATTCCATCTTTTAGACTGTAAAACAGCAACATTTTTTTCTTTCTTCAGTTCACCGATTTTATCAGCAAATTTCATTCTTTTTCCTAACATCTCAATCAACTGATTATCAACTACATTAATTTGAGCTCTTAAATTCCCTAAAGAATTCTTATAATCTGATTCATGATCTGTTCTTTTTCTGATTTTTAAATCTTCCATTATTTGGATTAAGGTTGATGGTGTTACTTGCTGAGCAGCATCACTCCAAGCATTTTCTGGATCTATATGCGTTTCAATCATTAAACCATCAAAATTTAAATCTAATGCTGTTTGTGAAACATCAAAAATCATGTCTCTTTTACCGGTAATATGTGACGGATCACAAATCAATGGCAAATCTGGAAACCTGTTTTGAAACTCAATGGCCAATTGCCATTCTGGTATGTTTCTATATTTTGATTTTTCATAGGTAGAAAAACCTCTATGAATTGCTCCTAAATTTTTGATTCCTGAAGAATACAACCTTTCAATTCCGCCTAACCACAAAGCTAAATCTGGATTTACTGGGTTTTTAACCAATACAATCTTATCCGTTCCTTTTAAAGCATCTGCAATTTCTTGCATGATAAAAGGCGAAACAGTAGAACGAGCACCAATCCATAATAAATCAACATCGTGTTCTAACGCTAATTTTACATGTGCTGCATTGGCAACTTCTGTACAGGTTTTCATACCTGTTTCTACTTTTACTTTTTGCAACCATTTTAATCCAATTGCTCCTACACCTTCAAACATTCCTGGTCTTGTTCTTGGTTTCCATATCCCGGCACGGAAATAATTTACATCAGAATCTTTTAATTCGTGTGCAATTTTTAACACTTGTTCTTCTGTCTCTGCACTACAAGGCCCTGCTATAACTAGTGGATGAGCTAGCTTCATATCATCCAACCATTTCTTTAATTCTTTTGTATTTTCCATTTCTCTACTTCTTTTCGACTTTTATTTTATTCCTTTTAATATTTGTTTGATATGATTTGTACTTTCCATTTCTTTATAAATTTCGGAAAAATCATTTTGCTCCATCAACGTTTTAAATTGTTGAAGGTTGCTAATATATTCATCTAATGTTTCAATAACATTGGTTTTGTTTTGTTCAAAAATGGGTGTCCACATTGCAGGTGAACTTTTTGCCAAACGAACTGTAGATGCAAATCCACTTCCTGCCATGTCAAAAATATCTCGTTCATTTTTTTCTTTATCGATAACTGTTTTCCCTAGCATAAAAGAACTAATATGAGACAGGTGCGATACATATGCTATCTGTTTGTCATGAGATTTTGGATCCATATATCGAATACGCATGCCTAATTTTGCAAAAATTTCCAATGCTTTTTCTTGTAGTTTAAAAGCGGTTTTTTCTACCTCACAAATAATGTTTGTCTTTTTGTCAAACAATCCTCTATGCGCTGCTGATGGACCAGAAAATTCTGTTCCTGCAATGGGATGTGTCGCCAAATAATTTCTTCTTTTCGAATGTTTTTCTAACACGTTGCAAATTTGTTCTTTTGTAGAACCAACATCAATCAGCAAACAATCATCATTAATTGTATCTAATATGTTAGGAATGATTTCTAATTGTACATCAACCGGAATTGAAACGATAACAATATCTGCGATGTCTAATGAATCCAATGTTACTCTTTTATCAATTACACCTAGTTTTAAAGCTTCTTCTAAATGTGCTTCATTAGTATCAATTCCATAAATTATTGCTTCTGGATAATATGATTTTATATCTAACACCATACTTCCACCAATTAACCCGACACCAACTACAAATACATTCATCTTAAATTCTATTAATTGCTTCTTTAATTATTTCTTTTGACACACATAACGAAAATCGAATATACCCTTCTCCATTGGATCCAAAAACAGTTCCAGGTGCTATAAAAATATCTTTGTTATATAAAATTGCATCTGTAAACTCTTCTGATGTTTTTCCGTTAGGAATTTTAGCCCAAACAAATAAACCCGTTGAATTTTTATCATACGTACATTGCAACTTGTCAGCCAATTTCCAAACCAAATCTCTACGTTCTTTATATTCGATATTTTGATTTTTAAACCATTCATCAGATAAATGCAATGCTTCAATAGCACCTTTTTGAATTCCGTAAAACATACCAGAATCCATATTGCTTTTCACTTTTAAAATTTGATTGATAAAGTTGCTGTTCCCCAATACCATACCCACTCTCCATCCTGCCATGTTAAAAGTTTTGCTTAACGAATTTAATTCTAATGCGATCTCTTTTGCACCATCAACTTGTAAAATACTTAATGGTTTTTCGTTTAAAATAAAACTATACGGATTGTCATTTACGATTAATATCTGATGTTGTTTTCCGAAGGCAACTAACTTTTCAAAAGTTTCTTTCAATGCGTTGATGCCCGTTGGCATGTGTGGATAATTAACCCACATAATTTTCACGTTTGTCAAATCTTGTTGTTCTAATTCTTCAAAATTTGGTTGCCAATCATGCTTTTCATCCAAATTATAAAAAACAGGTTCTGCTCCAACCAATTTTGTTACCGAACTATATGTTGGATACCCAGGATTCGGAATCAACACTTTATCTCCTTCGTTTAAAAAAGCCATAGAAATATGCATTACACCTTCTTTGCTTCCCATTAAAGGCAATACTTCATTTTCTGAATTTAGAGCTACTTTAAATTTATGTTTGTAAAATTCTGATATCGCATTTCGTAATTCTGGCAGTCCTTGGTAACTTTGATATTTGTGTGCAGAAGCATCGTTAAAACTTTTTTGAATTGCATCAATTACTTTCGTAGGAGGTTGTAAATCTGGACTCCCAATTCCGATGTTGATAATTGGTTTTCCAGAAGCAATCAACTCTCTTACTTCTCTCAATTTTATTGAAAAATAATATTCTTCTATGGTATTTAACCTCTTGGCAGCTTCTATCATTTTCTTCCATTTTTATAAGCTCCTAACACTTTAAATGCTGATGCCATTATTTCTATAATTGCAATTGCTTTTTCGTAGTCTTTATATTCATCAAAAGTGACATCAACAAAAAAGGAGTATTTCCATGGTGTTTCTATCACTGGCAATGATTGAATCTTAGTTAAATTCATTTTACAATCACTCAACACATTTAAAATTGCAGCCAAACTTCCTCTTTTATGGTCTAACTCAAATTTCAAGGATGCTTTATTGATGTTCTCAATTCCGTTCGTTGGTTGCTCTGTTTGCACAATTACAAAGCGTGTTGCATTGTCTTTCATGGTCTGAATGTCATCTTCCAACACTTCTAAACCAAAAATTTCTGCCGCTAATTTTGGTGCAATTGCAGCGACTCCTTTTAATTTTTCTTGTGAAATTCTTTTTGCCACTTCTGCTGTATCTACATCTTCTACCAATTTAATATGTGGGTGTTTTTTTAAAAACACCTTGCATTGTAACAATGCCATTGGATGCGAACACACTTCTTTGATGTCTTCCATTTTTTGACCAGGCAACGCCATTAAATGATGATGAATATTTAAGTATTCTTCCCCAGTAATGTGTAAGTTATTAGCATCTATTAAGGCATAGTTCGGAATGATAGAACCCGCGATTGTATTTTCTATAGCCATAATTCCTTTATCCGCTTTCTTTTCTAACAGACTATCTACCAGCGCGTCAAAAGACAAGCATTCTTTTAATTTGATCGTATCTCCATAAAAGTCTTTAGCTACTTTATGGTGATTGGAACCTTCTGCTCCTTGTATGGCGATTATTTTTTTCATTTAAGCATAAAAAAAAGCCTCGAAATTCGAGACTTTATAATATATTATTTGTGTTAACAATAAGATACAAAGTCTCAACTCTTATTAAAAAAATAAAAGTAAAAATAGAAACCTTGCCAAACGTTTTGTAACATCTTGTTGTTTTTGTTATACCTGACAAATCTAAAAATTAAATTATAATAAACAAATAATATTATAATTATTATATTTACAGCGTTGAAAAAAATATTTTCCATATCACTTTCGTTAATCATCCTACTTCAAAGTTTAGGGTTTAACTTTAATGACCTAGCTCAAATAGATGAATTTATTGAGCATGCTAAATTTCATAACGAGCAATATGGTGATTCTCTTTTTGTTTTTATTTCTAAACATTATGGTGAACTAAAAAAAGACCACGAAGAAAAACATCAAGATGAAAAGAAAGAACACAACAAGTTACCTTTTCAGAATCAAGTCCCTTCAACAATTATTGCATTTACCCCAGATATCCATTTATTAGAGTTTAAAACTTTAGACTTAACGGATTTAAACTCCTCTAATTTTTATTACCTAGACACTTTTTCTACCACGCATTCAGAGGAGATTCTACAGCCCCCAAGGCTTTCATAAAGATCATCAGCTATTAAATTTTACTCCAATTCATTTTTATGATATTGGAATTATTAACATTGATTAATTTATGAATAATGCTATCAAAAATTATAAACTTTAGTATAAAGAACAAATTTATTGTTCTCTTATTTACAACCTTTATTATTGGTTTTGGGTTGTACTCTTTGTCACAAATTCCTATTGGAGCTGTGCCCGATGTAACCAACAATCAGGTACAAGTAATTACTACATCAAGAAATCTTTCTACACAAGATATGGAACAGTTTATTACCTATCCTGTTGAGTTAGAAATGGCAAATTTACCTGGTGTAAAAGAAATCCGTTCGGTTTCTAAATTTGGGCTTTCAGTGGTTACAATTGTTTTTGAAGACAATATGGGCACCTATTTACCAAGACAATTAATTGCAGAAAAAATTAAATCTGCTTCAGAAAAAATTCCAGAGGGATTTGGAACTCCAGAAATGGGTCCAATTACTACTGGTTTGGGAGAAATCTATCAATATGTATTAGATGTAAAGCCTGAATTTAAAGATAAGTATTCACCTCAAGATTTACGAACCATTCAAGACTGGGTCGTAAAAAGACAATTGTCAGGAATTCCTGGTGTGATTGAAGTAAATACTTGGGGAGGTTTTCTAAAACAATATGAAGTTGCCATTAATACCGAAAAGCTAAATGCAATGGGTATTACAGCAAATGAAGTGTTTACTGCCATTGAAAAAAACAACAGTGTTTCTGGAGGTGGGTATATTGAAAAAGTAAATCAAGCTTTTTTTATCAGAGGTGAGGGACTTGTATCATCTTTAGATGATATCGGAAATATTGTTGTAAAAAATGTAAATAACGTTCCTATTCTCATAAAGAATGTTGCTAAAGTTGGATTTGGTAATGCCACTCGTTTTGGCGCAATAACAGGAAATGGCGAAGGAGAAAAAGTGCTTGGACAAGTAATGATGTTAAAAGATGCCAACTCTAAAAAAGTAATAGATGCTGTAAAAGAAAGAGTTGCCAACATTTCAAAATCATTACCAGAAGGTGTTTATATCAATGCTTTTTTAGACAGAAGTGAATTGATTGCAAAAACTACTTTTACCGTAACTGAAAACTTAGTTTTAGGTTGTTTAATTGTAATTTTTGTTGTGGTTTTACTATTAGGAAACTTACGATCAGGATTGGTTGTAGCATCTGTAATTCCGCTTTGTTTATTATTTGCACTTTCTTTAATGTACATTTTTGGTGTAGATGCCAATTTAATGAGTTTGGGTGCGATTGATTTTGGTATCATCATAGACGGAGCAGTCATTATTGTTGAATTTATTGCTTTTCAAATCACAAAAAAACAATTAGAAATTAATAGTCTAAACAAAGAAGACCAACAACTTTTGAAAGATGAAATTACATTTAGCGGAGCCTCAAAAATGATGAACTCTGCGATTTTCGGTCAGTTAATTATTTTGATCGTTTTTATTCCAATTTTATCGTTAAGCGGGGTTGAAGGAAAAATGTTTAAACCGATGGCATTAACTTTTAGTTTTGCTTTATTAGGTGCAATGTTGTTTTGTTTCACATATGTACCTGTGGTTGCATCACTTTTTTTAAAGCCTTCAAAATTATCAGACAAAAATATTTCTGTTCGGTTAATGAAATGGTTAAATAAAAAATACGAACCAGTTATTCATTGGGCATTAGAAAGTAAAAAAATTGTTTTAGCTATTGCAATTGCATTGTTAACTTCTTCTGTTTATTTATTTAGCACCATGGGAGGAGAATTTGTGCCAACATTAGATGAAGGAGATTTTGTAATTCAGCCTATATTAAAAACAGGGACTTCACTAAGTAATACCGTAAAAATAACAACAGAAATAGAAAAAATATTATTGGATAATTTCCCAGAAGTAAAACAAGTAGTTACTAGAATTGGTGCAGCAGAAGTTCCTACAGATCCAATGTCTATGGAAGAGAGTGATGTAATCATCGTTTTAAAACCAAAAAAAGAATGGACCTCTGCCAGTACTAAAGATGAATTGGCAGATAAATTTAAAGAAGCGTTAGCCATAATTCCTGGAATGGAAGTGGAATTTACTCAACCTATAGAAATGCGTTTTAATGAGTTAATTACGGGTGTAAGAGCAGATATTGCTATTAAGATTTTTGGAGAAAACTTAGACATCCTTGCTAAAAAAGGAAGTGAAATTAGCGAGTTAATAAAAAATGTTCCAGGGGCAGCCGATATTTCGTTAGAAAAAATTGCTGGATTGCCCGAAATGAGTGTGCAATACAACCGTGCAAAAATTGCTCGGTATGGTTTAAACATAAAAGATTTAAACGATATGATTTCTATGGGGTTTGCAGGAAAAACTGCTGGAAATGTTTTTGAAGGAGAAAAGCGTTTTGATTTAGTTTTAAGGTTAGAAAAAGACAAACGTTTAGATATTGACAATCTTAAAAACCTATATATAGATACTCCCAAAGGAGGGAAAATTCCACTAAGCGAATTGGCTACGATAAGTTATAAAAAAGGTGCTGCAAAAATTTCGAGAGACAATACACGAAGAAGAATTGTAGTGGGAATTAATGTTAGAAATAGAGATTTACAATCTGTAGTTGATGATGTTGAGAAACTAATTAATGACAACATCAAGCTTCCAACAGGTTATTACATAACTTATGGAGGGCAATTTGAAAATTTACAAAGCGCAAAAGCTAGGTTACTGATTGCTGTACCTATTGCACTTATCTTAATTTTTATCTTGTTGTACTTTGCTTTTAATTCTGTAAAAGATGCTTTAATGATTTATTCTGCAATTCCGCTTTCAGCAGTTGGAGGAATCTTATTGTTGTGGCTAAGAGATTTGCCATTTAGTATTTCTGCAGGAGTTGGATTTATCGCTTTGTTTGGAATTGCTGTTTTAAACGGAATTGTATTGATAGAGCATTTTAAAGAATTAAAAAAGAAAGGTTTTAATAGTATGGAAGAATTGATAAAACAAGGAACAAAAGACCGATTAAGAGCTGTTTTATTAACCGCAGCTGCAGCGGCTCTAGGGTTTTTACCAATGGCAATTTCTACCAATGCTGGGGCAGAAGTACAAAGACCGCTAGCTACAGTTGTTATTGGCGGATTGGTAACCGCAACATTGCTAACAATGATTGTTTTACCTGTTCTGTATGCTATTTTTAATCGCCCTTATGAACGTAAGAGAAAAAGGTTGAAATTTTTTACTAAAAAAGCATTGACATTGTTTATATTAATTTCTTCATTAAGTGCTTTTAGTCAAGAGAAAAGCGAAAAGAATTTAAACGATTTAATTCCGATTGCACTAAAAAACAATGCTAGTTTAAAAGCGTATCAATTAAAAGTTGCAGCATCAGATGCGCTAATAAATAGTGCTTTATTGTTTGACAAAACGCATGTGTATTATGAGTTTAATGAAAATAACTTAGCTCCGAACAACCTCCCTTTAAAAGTGTTTGGCATTCAACAAGATGTCCGCTTTCCAACTGCTTATATATCAGAAAAGAAGGTTTATAAAGCACGTTTTAATATGGAAACGAGTGCTTATGAAATTCAGAAAAAAGGGTTAGAACGAAAATTAACTGAGAGCTATTATCAATATCAAATTAGCAGGAAAAAACAATTGCTGTTTAAAAAAATTGATAGTTTGTATCAAAATTTTACACAAACAGCGGCAAGGCGTTTTGAGTTGGGTGAAACCAATTATTTAGAGAAAATTACAGCGGCTTCAAAGCAACAACAAATTCATCTAAAATATACACAAGCAAATCAAGACGTTTCTTTAGCTTATAAAGATTTGATGCAAATTATTCAGTCGGAAGATTCTATTCAGATTGCAGATGAATCAATCATGAAAATTTCACTCAACTCATTTAACATCAATAATAGTTCTGAAATTAAATACCATCAAAATAGAATTTCTTTATTTGAAGCGCAGCGAAATTTTGAAAGCCAACAAGTGTTGCCAGATATTAGTCTCACCTATTTTCAAGGAACCAATTCGCTTTTAAATGGCAACTTAACTGGTTATCAAGTAGGATTAAAAATTCCTATTTTGTATGGAGGTAAATCTTCAAAAATAAAATCTGCAAAAATTGCAAAAGAAGTTGCTGTGTCAGAGTCTCAAGAATATTCTATTCAATTAAACACAAAATACAATTCTTTAAAATTAAAGCTAAAACAACTCGAAGAAACTGTTTCCTATTATGAAAAAAACGGAAAACTACTTTCTGAAGAAATTTTAAAAACAGCAAACGGAAGCTTTAAAAATGGAGAGATCAATTTCTATCAATATATCCAGAGTCTAGAAAGTGTTTATGAAATTCAATTAGACTATCTAGACAAACTAAATCAATACAACCAAACCGTAATTGCTATCAATTATTTAACACTATAAACACATCGTTATGAAATGTATCCTATATAAAATTACCCTATTAAGTATTGTTATTTCTCTATTAAACTGTACTTCTAAAGAAAAAACAACTGTTGAAGAAACAACAAGTAATACAAATGCTACAAACTTGATTGAAGTTACAAAAGCGCAATTTAAAAATAGCAACATGACTTTAGGAAAGTTAGAAGAAAAATCATTTCCTACTATTGTAAGTGTAAACGGAATGGTAGATGTTCCACCAGAAAATAAGGCTATTGTGAATGCAAAAATGGGTGGTTATATTAAAACAACGCCACTACTTATTGGAGATAAAGTTACCAAAGGTCAAATTTTAGTCACCATAGAAAATCCAGAATTTGTCACCCTACAACAAAATTACATGGAAATTCAAGGTCAGCTTTCATATCTAAAAGCAGATTTTAACAGACAAAAAACAATGCTGGCGGAAAATATTACTTCACAGAAAAGTTTCTTAAAAGCAGAAAGCAACTATAAAACGGCATTGGCTAAATTTAATGGTTTGCATAAACAATTAACGATGTTACATATTTCTCCAGAAAATGTGCTTAATGGAAATTTCACTTCAGAAACAACCATATATGCACCAATCTCTGGAAGTGTTACTAAGGTTTATGTGAACAGAGGTTCTTACGTTTCTCCAGCATCAATTATTATGGAAATTATAGATAATAGTCATATCCATTTAGAACTTTCTGTGTTTGAGAAAGACATTTTAAAAATAAAAAAAGAACAAGAAATTAATTTTAAAATTCCTGATGCTTCTAGCAAAGTTTTTAAAGCAGAAGTTCACTTAATTGGAACTGCTCTTGAAGATAATAGAACCATTAAAGTTCATGCACATCTAGAGGATGAATCTCATAGCAATTTTTTAACAGGGATGTTTGTGAATGCTGATATTATTACAGATAGTGTTTTAGAAAAAGCGTTGCCTAATGAAGCTATTGTTGTGATTGATGATAAATCTTTTGTATTGGTCTTAAACAAAACAGACGAAAACAATTATTATTTTGAACAAAAAGAAGTGGAAATAAAAGAAAGTAATAACGGATACAAAGTCGTTAAAAATGCAAACACTTTTTCACCCAATACTCAATTTTTAACTAGAGGAACTTATAATCTATTAGGAGAATAATTTATGATAGTTATTAAATGGATGATATAATAAAATAGAAATTACAAGCACAAAAAAGCTTCTAATAATTGAGAAGCTTCCGTTTCTTCTTTAGAGACTTCATCTACACATGATTCTTTATCTAATAAAAATGAAACATGTGAGCCAAAAGTTTTAAGATTAAATAAATTAGACTTAAAGTTTAAGAAATTTATAAAAGAAAAAGGTAAAATAATATTAATTTTATTACCCTACAGTTGTTTTTAAAAATAAAGATAAGCTATATATATGGCTGAGGTTTTAACTTTTTACAGAAAAAAGAAGTAACTAGGAAAATAATTGCTCTAATCAAGTTTGGATTGAGTAATAAAAAAGGTTAAATTCTTGTAAATAACTTATTCCTTTAAGTGTTTCAAATCAAGAAGTAAACACTTCGTATCACCATTGCTTTAATCTTTCATGCTTTTTCTTTTCTTTGAAATGTAATTGCAAAGGCGGAAGATTATGAGCTCTCTTTGGACCTAGAAATTTAGAATTTCACCAAACTTTGTTTTCATTGTACGTTATATTTATTTGAATTAATTTATTACGTCTTTCCGCCTTTTATTATTGTCTAATTTACATGATTTTTATTTATAAAGGAATGTAGTCTTGATGTCTGATCTATAATATAATCTCCCTTTATGAATAAAACTAATGTAAGTCTTTGTTTAATTGATTTTAGTTCTGCTTAAAAAAGTGTTAGCTAAATAATAAGAATTTATGATTTATGAAACAACATCAATTAAGAATCATTGGAAGAAAAAATCATGTGAAGATTAACAGACTTGTAATTAAAGTTAAAAACAAGTACTGTTTTATCGCCACTGAAGACATTAAACATGTCCTAAGTTCTTCTTATTATGCTGAAATTTACACAATAAAAGATGAAAGGTTTATTTATAGAATATCAATTAAAGATTTTATAGAAAGGCTCGATTCAAGTCATTTTTTGAGGGTAAATAGATCTACAATAATTAATATAGACCAGGTAAAAGAGTTAATATCAAAAGGGCAGGGAGACTTTAGTATTTCTATGCTTGATGGCAACTATTTTTCTTTGTCTAAAATATATAAAAAGGAATTTTTTAATTTTTTTTAAATTTTAACTGTCATATCTCTCTTCATCCAAATAGTAAATGACATTTAGGTATATCTTTAGTTTAGATTATTCAATTTTGATTTAGCCTCTTGTTAATCGAGTTGTAATTCTTTAATTCTTGAACCTCTAATAAGAAGCCAAATCATAAATATTAATTCGCCTAAAGCAGTAAACATACTGAAGCTTGTATCGAGATTTGGATAAAAAAACACTTTTAGATGACCAACAAGATAGCCTAAACCTGCTATCACTAGAAGCCAACCCATAATCTTAGGTATATAACTTGCTTTGAGCACTAGAAAACCAAGAATAATTAGATAGATTCCGAAAAGTATTAATCCAAAAAACCATTCATATTTGTAAGATTTAATGTAGAAAAGTACGAGCTCCGAAATTTGTTCTTTAGAATTTGAAATAAGGTATGAATTGCCCTTTGTTAAGGTAAATACCTTGATCAAGTTCGTCACAGCTACTAAATAAACTCCAGTATATATTAATCGAAACCAAGCTGTGAGTAATGATAGACTTTTATTTACTGGTTTTAAAAACACATAAAGCGCCCAAGCAACAACAATATCTGCTACAATTGTTATAAATATCAAGAATATAGCCACATTAAATAAAAATAAATTATTAGTGATATTGTTTGCAGTCTCCAATGCACTATTGGGATTAACTAAATCTGGGATTATTTTAAATTCAGCAAATGGCACTGTTAAAGTCATAATTAAGAGCCCTATACCTGCTATTAATGCAGCTTTTGAAAGTGATATATTTTTTTTCATTTCGAAATTTATTTTTTATTTAAAATTTTTCTCTAAGATTAAATACTTAGAAGCATTTCAAGGAAATCTGTTTTCTCAATCCTTCCAATAGCGTAATCAATAACTTTTCCTTGGGGATCAATAAAAATTGTTGTTGGTGTAGCACTAATATTATATTGTTTTACCAATGCTTCAGATTTAGGGTCATCAATGCTAATTTCTAGTGATACGACATTAGCATCCATAGCTTTCTTAACCTCATGATCAGCAAAAACTTCACGTTTCATTATCCGACAAGGTGAACACCAGTCCGAAGTAAAGAATACCATAACATTTTTGTCTGATTTGTTGGCAAGTTTTTGGGCAAATTCAAGGTTATCTATCCAAGTAATATTATTTGAAGGCGCATAAAAAGAGTACCAAGCATAGCCAAGAGAAACGACAAGAAAAGTTAGCCAAAAAAACTTCCAGAATGAATGAGATTTCTTTTTTGATTGCTTTACATCTGAATATTTTTTTTTAGTTTTCATTTTTCGATTTTTTAATAATTCTATGAATTCTTCTGTTAATTATTTGCGACAAATTCCAGTTAAGTAACTTAGGGTCTGTTGTACTATAAAATGCAATAATTACGGTGTCTGTGTTTTTATAATATTTGGCAAAACTCTGATATCCAGGAACCCAACCATCATGTTCAAATTCGTAAATAGATGCATATATTTCTTGTTCATTTTTCTTAAAAACAGCACCATTATTTAATGCTCTAATAAACTTACCAACATCTTCTGCAGTTGCATGCATACCATAATCGTTGGTTTTTAAATCGTGCGCATATCCAACATGGTAACCACTCATTACATCATCGATGTTAACTTCACTAACGGAGCTAAAGGTATTTTTTAGGTTTAATGGATTTAAAATTTCTTCTTGAATGAATTGAAAATTAGGATATCCCAAAACATCATCCATTATTTTATTGATTAACAAGTAGTTGGTATTGCAGTACTCGTATTTTTTACCGGGTTTAAAATTGGCAGGTTTACCCTCAATTAAAGCTAAACTTTCTTCGAAAGTTTCTGTTGGTTTAGCCCAGAAATTTGGTGAATCTGTAAAATTTGGAATACCACTTCTATGTTGGATCATTAATCTAAGCGTTATCGTTTCTGCATTTTCTATTTTACCCACAAGCTCTGGCAGGTACTCAGCAAGTGTTTTATCTAAAGAGAGTCTTCCATGACTTACCAATTTAGTTACAGCAACTGCATCGTACAGTTTACTTATACTTGCAATTTTATAAAGAGCGTCTGGTTTTGCAGCTATTTCAGCTTCTTTATTGTGCCAACCTGCAGTGTATGTTTTTGGTGTTTTTCCTCTTTGATCTACGTAAACCAAGACACCTTCAAATCCGTGGTTTACGGCTTGATCTAATTGTTCTTGAACTGATTTAGGTAAAGGTAGAATCCAAGCTTTTACCAAAATCCACGGTACAAAATACAATGAAACCAAAGACCCAATTATTAATATACCTCTTAACATATTTTTTATTTTTTTGTTCATGATTTAATTGTTAATTCATTAATTTAAATATCTATAGTTTTAAAATTTAAAATTCTATTTATAAAAACACTATAAATTTTACACTATCGATTTTTGTTGAAATTGAGGTTTCAAACTTTATTAACACTAACTTTTATGTTATTTTTTTCTTTTGAATTCGCATTCCATTTCAAACCAAATAATGGTCTTAACATCTGAATTCTTCTAATTATAAATTCATAAATTAAATAACATCCAATAAATGTTATACTTGTAATTAAAGTAAATGCAATTAGTGCAGGTAAGTGAAATGGTAGTATTAATTTTGCTGCCAAATACAACACCACCATGTGTATTATGTAAACAGGATACGCTGCTTTACTTAAGTAGGATAACAACTTACTAGGTTTGTTAAAATATTGATAACAAAATCCAAATATTGAAAAGATCCAACTATTACTTTCAATAACAGTTAAGTAAGAAGGTGCTTCAGAAGCAAAGATTACATATCTTACCGTATATAATATAGTTGCTAACCCAAGAAAAAACCATTTCCATTGTTTTACTGTGTTCCAAAATACTTTACCCACAATCATAAAAAGGAAACCAAAAAAGAATGCCAGTAAGCCAATTGCAAAACCATGCCAAGTTTGCGCATACACTGCAAAAGGTTTTGGTTGAAATACTAGAACTTCTACAATAAAAAAAACATTTATCAATAATAAACCTAAAGGGTTGCTAAATAATCGGTTTACAAGATTTACAATTTTGGAAAGTTTCCCTTTTTTGATATTAAAAAATATAGGCAAGCCTATTAATACATAGACAAAAATATTCCCTAAAAACCAAAGGTGCCCCATATGTGGATAGTAACTCAACCCTAAGTTATAATAGTCTTGAAATATAAACATATGCAAGGGTGTTATTGCTATGAACCCAAAAAGAAATGGTAATAAAATTCTTTTTGAACGTTCTTGCAGTAATTCTAGGTTGTTACGTTTTCTCAAGGCAAAATACACCCCCATACCAGATACATAAAAAAGGATTGGTATTCTCCATACATTTAACATGGTCATTGGCTGCCAGATTGCTGTAGAGATTTCTTCGCTTCTTATAAAGCCTATAAACATTGCCCAAGGCTGAAACAAAATAGCTATATGATATATTAGTAATAATGCTATAGCAATTACCCTTAGCCAGTCTATATCGTAACGTCTTTCAATTTCCATAATATGAGATTTAGTTTTATTATTTTTTAATTTTGGCACCGATTCAAACTATTTTCTATATATTAGTTTAAGGGTACTTATATTGATTGCTCAAGTCTTTTTTATTGCAACATCATAGCTATAACAGGTCTTGCCTTTTCCAATTCGTTAAGATCTAGTTTGAAACCCATAGGTTGAAGTTGTAAGATTAGCATTTCATAAATAGGCTTCATATTTTTAAATTCTGCTTGTACTGTTTCTCTTGGGGTTGCTCCAAAACCATCTTTGATTGTTTTATCTGCTCCAGCATCTAATAACATTTTAACCATTTTTATTCTTCCAAAAAAAGCTGCTGTATGCAAAGCCGTACCACCATCGTTATTTTTTACAGATAATTCAGCATTTGAATTGATAAGTAATTTTACTATTTGAGGTTTGTTAAATGTAATTGCAGTCATTAAAGGTGTTGATCCTGACATGGTCTCTTTTTGATTGATATTAGTCCCAGCCTCTATATGTTGCTTCACGGCTTTTAAGTTACCAGCTAATACAGCAGCATGAATATCTATCGTTGGTTTAGCTATCTGCGTTTTTGAATTAAATGTAGTTTCTTTTGTTTTACTTGATTGTGAACAGGATGTTAACACTATTGTCATTACACATATTATCATTAAACATTTTACTTGAATTTTACTTGAATTTTTCATGATTTTAAATTTTTAGAATTATTGTTTCGATTTGATGGTACAAAGATGCCAACAACATTGAAGCAACAGTATATAGCTATGAATCAAGACTTATGAAGTTTAAAGCAAGAGTATAAATTATGACGCAAGAGTATAAATTATGACGCAAACGGTTGTAAAAACAGCCAAGTGTAAGTTAAAAACAACGATAAAATTTTACTTATCTTCGTCACTATTATTAAAAGAAAATGACGATAAGCAATTCTACAAATTCATTTCTATCTGAAGCTAAATCTTTAGTTTTAGATAATATCACCAACGAGCAGTTTGGTGTTTCTGAGTTGGCAGAAAAAATGAATGTGAGTCGCTCTAGTTTGCTTAGAAAAATAAAAAAGCAAACCAGTTTATCTGCCAGTCAATTTATAAGAGAAATTCGTTTACAAAAAGCACATGCATTATTATTAGACACTGAACTTACTGCATCAGAAATTGCTTTTGAAGTTGGTTTTAGCAATCCTTCTTACTTTACCAAGTGCTACCGTGAATACTTTGGTTACCCACCAGGTGAAACAAAAACTAGAAAAGAACAAGTTACTTTTAAAGAATACTCAAACAAAGAAGAAACGGAGGAGGTTAAAGTAAAAAATAAAAATTTAAATAGTAATATAGTAATAATTACAATACTATCAATTATTGCTATCATTTATTTTTTTAAAGAAAGAGGCTTGTCTAATGAGGAAAAACAAATTAAAGTAAAATCGGTCGCATTTTTACCTTTCAAAAATCTGAGTGAAGATAATTCTAATCTCTATTTTATTAATGGTATTATGGAGTCTTCACTTAGTAATCTTCAAAAAATTGAAGACTTACGGGTAATTAGTAGAACATCAACAGAAAAATATAGGAACAATCCTAAAACAGTTAGAGAAATAGCTGAAGAATTACAAGTCAACTACTTAATTGAAGGAAGTGGACAAAAGATGGGTGATGAAGTACTTGTAAGTATTCAATTGATTGATGCCAATTCCGATAACCCAATTTGGTCTGAACAATACCGGTACCAATTAATTGATGTTTTTGAGTTACAAAATACCATTGCAAAAAAGATTGCCTTTGCTATAGAAGCCAATGTAACAACAAAAGAGCTAGAGCTTATAAATAAGAAACCTACCGAAAATGTTATTGCTTATGATTTTTACTTGAAAGGTATAGAAAATCAAAATGAACAAAGTGAAGCAGGATTACAAAAAGCCATTTTGAATTTTGAAAAAGCTATAGAAGAGGATTCTGAATATGCCAATGCATATGCTCAAATCGCTATTTGTTATTATTATTTAGATAATAATAAAATTAAGAAACAATACTTAGATAAACTAAATACTTATGCAGATAACGCCTTGTTGTATGATTCTACTTCTGAATTACCATTGATTGCAAAGGCATTATATTATATTAACACAACTGAGTATAATTTAGCAATACCCTATTTGGAAAAAGCGCTTGATTATAATCCCAATGCCTCTTCTGTAATATTAATATTGTCTGATTTGTATGCTAGAGTTGTACCAGATACCCATAAGTATCTTACCTATTCATTAAAAGGAATGAAATTAAATATAGCAGCCAACGATAGTATATCTAAAAGCTTTATCTATCTAAACTTGAGTAATGCATTAGTGCAAAATGGGTTTGCTAAAGAAGCTTTAAAATACATTGAAGAATCTTTAAAATATAATCCTGAAAATCAATATTCTTCTTACTTAAAAAATTTTATAGATTATGCTAATAAAAAAGATTTAAATTCCTTAAGAGAAAAAATGCTTATTGAGTGGCGAAAAGATACAACTCGCGCTGATATCACTCAAGAATTAGCCAAAACGTATTATTTTCAGGAGGATTACGAAAATGCATTGGTTTATTATGAGAAATATATTCATATACTTTCTACTCATAAAATAGACCTGTATCCTGCAGAGAACATAAAAATTGCCTACACCTATAAAAAATTAGGATTTTCTGATAAAGCTGAAAAATACCTTAGTAAATATAAAGACTACTTAGAAAAAGATGAGTCAATTTACAGAGAGGCAAGCTTGGCTATGCTTTATCTTTATGAAAATAAACCAGATAAAGCTATAGATGCTTACGATAAATTTAGTTTACAAGATGGTTTCCAATATTGGATTTTATTGTTTCTTGAAGAAGATCCATTAGTTGAATCTCTTTCTACTCATCCTAAATATGATGAAGTTTTTCAAAAGATAAAAGATAGATTCTGGGAAAATCATAACAGTTTAAAAAAATCTTTAAAAGAACAAGAACTCATATAACTTATATGTTTCAAAAATTATAGGTTGCTATAGTATATTAAAAAAAGTAAAGTTCCATAAAACAAACTCAAATTTAAAACTACAAAAAGAAAACGCTTTAATTTACTCAATTCAAAAGATTTAGAATTCCAAATTAAAATCAATAAATGAAATGGCATAAAAAAGAATCTTGCTTTTATTAATTGAGATGTTAGAAGCCTACTCTCAGTTTTCAACTCTTGATAAACTTGAAAAATAGCAGCTTTTGTTTGCTCTATATACTGATTAATTATTCTTGCATCTTGGGTGTTTCCTCTTACACGTGATTTAGTGTTATCCCAGGAATTAATATCAATTTTTTTCTTTAAGCTGATATTTGCTCGTTTTGAATTAACAGTAATTCGCGCATACAATTCTGCTTGATTATTTTTTGCACGTGATGAATTTATCCAAATAAGGATTGAAAATGTAGGTGAAGAACTCATAGTTGTCGTCTTTTAAGTTAAACATTGTTTAAGACGAAAGTCAAATCAACTATAAAAATCTTTGGTTAATCGGTCAACAAAATTGACAAAACAATTTGTTGACCGATTTGTTGACCTAAGATATGGAATAAAATCAAATAAATGAATAGTTTAAAACAAAAAAAACTCTGTAAACATATAATTTACAGAGTTTTAGCTTATTTTGCTATTTTTAAAAGCGGTCTGGACGGGACTCGAACCCGCGACCCCCTGCGTGACAGGCAGGTATTCTAACCAGCTGAACTACCAGACCGTTGCTATTAGCGGATGCAAATATAAGTCGGATTTTAGTATTAGCAAAAGAAAAATAAAAAAAATTACAAAAACTTTCTTCTGCTTATTAAGTAGCTTGTTAAAACGGTTTCAAAACCATCATTGCTATTTACAGCAACATAATCAATTTGATATTGTAAGCATTTTAATTTCAATTCATTAAAATAACTATTTACCGATTCTTGATAAGCATTTTTTATGTTAGATGTATAAATATTAAGCTCATCTCCAGTCTCAACATCTACAAATTTTTTAGGTGAATTCTCGAAATCAAAATCTAGTTCGTGTTGTTTATCGTACGTATGAAACAAAACCACTTCATGTTTATTGAATTTTAAATGTCGTAAAGCTTCAAATAAAGATTCTTTATTTGTATTTGTCTGAAACATATCTGTAAATAGAAAAATCAACGATCTTCTATGAATTTTCTCTGCAATTTCATGCAAAAATTGATACGTTTCTGTGGTGGATTTTGGCTTAGAATGCAACAATTTTTCTAGTTGATGTAAAATCATTTTCCGATGCCGATCACTTCCCTTTTCTGGCGCATAATATTCATAGGTATCTGAATAAATGCTTAATCCAACTGCATCTCGTTGTCTTTTCAAAATTTCTGATAATGAAGCAGCAGCAACTGAAGCAAAACCAATTTTATTTAGATTTCCGAAAGTTTGTTTTTTAACTACCGGATAATGCATCGATGCAGAATTATCTATGATAATATGACAACGAAGATTCGTTTCCTCTTCATACTTTTTAGTATATAGTTTTTCTGTTTTTGCAAATAATTTCCAATCAATATGTCGTGTACTTTCTCCATTATTGTACAATTTATGTTCAGAAAACTCAACAGAAAACCCATGAAATGGACTTTTGTGCATTCCGGTAATAAAGCCCTCTACTACTTGTTTTGCTAATAGTTCAATATTACCAATTGCAGACTGTTGTATTTGATTTTCTATATTCATTTTTTAATTTCTTGTGCTCTAAATAAATCATCTACGGTTTGCAGCAATTTCGTTTTCAAAATTGGATTATAGTTTGGATTTTCTTTTAAAAATGTTTGAACAATTTCATAAGCTTCTTTTGAGTGATACCTTCCTACAGAACTGCTTAACCATCCTTTAGGAAAGAAAATATCTCCAGTTAACTGAACTTCTTCTAGTATTTCTAAACAAGCTTTTAGATGTTTTTGTCCTGATTGTTGTCTCAACGGATGATGAATATTGCTTAATGCAGATTGCACCCAAGATTCTTTTTCTCTATTTTCTTTTTTCAAAAGAGATAGCATAAAATTATCTCTAACTTTTTCATCTGCTGACAGAGATTCCAGCAACCACTTAAAACGCTCTAACCTATCTGGATTGCTAATTCTAGTTTGTTGTTCTTCAAGAATTTCTTTTGATTTTGGATGCCCAAATATTGCCAATTGTGATGCAATACCTGCGTAATCATTTTCGTTTAAAAAGAGGTTTTTTATGTTTTTCTTTTTTGACCAAATAGCATACAAAATTTCTTTTCCTTTTTTTGAAATAGCTATAGAACGATATAGACCAAATAAAGTTCTTTTCATGTTTGGTGGAATGTTAGACTCTAAAAGATGTAGCACTTTATCTTCTAACAGATATTGGTTTTCTGTTCGCTGACTTTCTTTTAAAAATGTCCAATAAATAGTTGAAACTCTTCCCGAAAGATAGTTAGAAATCAATTCGTTTTTTTCCACTAGCAATGCATCTAAAAAGATGTGAAATGCTTTTTTTGCAGACACCTTTTTACTCAAAAAGTTTTCATATAAATTAATAAATGCATACCCTCTTGCTAAATCATCATCTAGATGTTGATAGTTTTTAATTTCAGCAGAATTTAAAGGAAAAATTCCATAACCAAAACCATCATAATTATAAATAATTTGAATTGGTTTTTGCAATCCAACTACTTCTTTAAAATCAAATTCTTTATCAGAAATGGTAACATGTACTGTTTTAATTTCTTTCGGATATACCAAGCCGATTTTAAAAGATTGTATCCATAATTTATCACTTCCATCTTCAGCTTCTTGATGAATTTTAAAAGAAGCTATTTTTCCGTTTTCATATTGTATTTCATCCGAAATAATTGGTCTACCCGAACTATTTACCCAAACTTGGCTCCACTGTTTAATGTCCTGAGACGATTTTTTATCAAGAATAGACACTAACTCATTCCAATCTGCATTAGAGTTTGCATACGTTTTTATGTACTCTTGAATTCCATTTTTAAAAGCTTCTTTCCCTAAAATACTTTCTAACTGACGCATCATAATTGGTGCTTTGTTATAAATAATTCTTCCATATAAAGAACCTGCATCTTTTAAATTACCTAAATACTGCCTTATTGCATTAGTTCCTTGAGTTCTATCTTCTGAATAGGCGCTCGGATAATGTGTCATTGCAAATTGCAAATTATGATTAACTTCTGGAAAAACAGGGTTCATTATTTTGTCTGCCATAAAATTGGCAAATACTTCTTTCATCCAAACATCGTTAAACCATTTCATGGTTACCAAATCTCCAAACCACATATGCGATGTTTCGTGAGCTATCAACTTTGCTCTTCCTAACTTTCTGTTTTGAGTTGCATTTTTATCTAAAAACAAACTAGACTCTCTATATTGAATTGCTCCCACATGCTCCATTCCGCCGTATTGAAAAGGTGGAATTGTAGCAAAATCCAATTTTTGAAATGGAAATTGATAAGCCGTATACTCTTCTAAATAGCCTAAAGCTTGTTGATGAATTTTAAATATTGAGCCAACACTTTCATCTATTTTCTCTTTGTTGTTTTCTCTATACAGCATTCGCATTTCAAAAGACCCTGGGTTTTGAATAGCTTCACTAAATTTACCAGCAACAAATGAAAATAAATAGGTGCTCATTTTATCTGTTTCTTGAAAGCGATGTTCTATAAACTCTCCTTTAACTATTTGTTCTTTTTCATAAGCCCCACACAACACTTTCCAGTCTTTTGGAGCTATAATGGTAAGTGTATAATTTGCCTTAATATCTGGCTGATCGAAACATGGAAATAAAGTGCTTGCTCTGTCTGGCACTAATAGCGTATATAAAAATTCATCGTTTCTGTTTAAAGACAATTCTCCTGCAATAAAATCAATTTCAACACTATTTTCTCCAATTATCAACTGTTTTTTTGAAATGATAAGGTGCTCATTTTTATATGTTATTTTAGTTTCGTTTCCATTTACTTTTACAGCTTTAATGTTTGCTTTCTTTTCATTAAAATCTAAAATTAAATCTTCTTTTACATCTGATATTGTAGCAGTAATTTTTAAATGACTTGGAATGGTTTCTGCTTTTGTTTTTGGAATACTGAATTTTAGTTGATACTTTACATTTGAAACTTGTTGTTTTCTATATGTAGCTAATTGTAAAGAAATTCCATTATCTAGAAAATTTTTAGGAGTAGATTCTTTACCACAAGAAATAAAAAGTAAAAGGGTCAAAAAAACAGAAATAATAGTTTTCATTCAGAATTGGTTTAAGTTCTAAAAATAAAAAAAGGTTCGACCAACGCCAAACCTTTTCTTATATATAAATTGTTAAAACAATTTGTTTTTACATTGCTGCATCAATTTTACTTGTGTACACATTTTTAGGTGCAACACCAACTTGTTTGTCTACTACTTCTCCGTTTTTAAACACCAACACTGTTGGAATGTTTCGAACACCGTATTTTGCTGCAAACTCTTGATTTGCATCTACATCTACCTTTCCAACAACAGCTTTTCCATCATACTCATTTGAGATTTCATCAACAATTGGTCCAACCATTCTACATGGCCCACACCAAGCTGCCCAAAAATCAACCAACACTGGTTTGTCAGATTTCAATACTACTTCTTCAAAGTTTGCATCTGTAATTTCTAATGCCATTTTATTTATTTTTAAGTTCTTAATTCAAATTTTACACTACAAAAGTAATCAAATATTTTCCTTAACATTTATAAAAAAATTACTTTTTACAATAGAAGTATCAATACTTTCTATTAAGTAAAAGAAATTTATATATTTGTTAAAAAAAGTGTTTATGGATCTAATATTAAGTTTATTTATAGGTGTTTCAGCTGGAGTTATTGCTTCATATATTTTTTTGATGTATTTTTTAAGAAAGAAAAAACCCAAAATAGAGATATCTAATTTTATAAGCAAAGTTGAATTTAATGGAGAACCACAAAGTCTAACAAAAAAACAACTTGAAATTATTCATATTCTTGC
>JALQYN010000088.1 GCA_023254055.1 Polaribacter sp. | reverse complement strand
GCTTAAATGTCCCGAAAATTCGAGATAAACGAGGTCGGAATTTTATTTTTTGAAATTTTATTTAAAAAATGGTAGTTGTGCAACAGTTACCTGTGTTGGCAGAAGATTTAATTCTTTATCAGTTTTTCTGTAAATTTTTCTCCTTTTTCTGTTTCTATTTGAATAATATAATTTCCACTTGTTAAATTTTCAATATTTATTAGTTCGTTAAATTTTGATTTTCCACTTTTTACAATTCTACCAATTAAATCTATAATACTATAATCATAGTTTTCTGTTAAATTTTGTTTGTGTTGTATTGTAATGTAATTGTTTGATGGATTAGGATAAACCATTAAATACCCATTAATAAAGATATTTGAATTTGTATTTAAAAAAGTTGTTTGATTGTTACAACTTGCCATATCATAAAAAGCATTATTTTGAAATGTAATAGGAATTCCTAAAGTAGCATTTATTCCATTGTATAATATTGGTAAAATAGAGTTCGAAAAACTGAAAGAGCCTTCTCCAAATCCTAGATACAAATTATCATTTATAAAAAATGCCCCGTAACAATGAATTGGGTTAAATGAAATAGGCAATGAAAACAGTAATCCAGATTGATTATAAACTTTAAGGGAAGAAATTGTACCATTTGACATGCTAGTAAAAGTCCAAGCTCTACCGTAAGAATCTACTGCAATATCAGCAACTGCATAAACCTCACTACCTATTAAATGTTCAACTAATGTGATATTAGTTCCATCAAAATAATATAAATCTTTTGTACTAAAACCATCGGCTTTAAAAAAATATTGATTTTCTAGAAAACCTCCATTATTAAGTAATGGAATAGAAGTTGAAATAGTTACCCATCCTAAATTAGTGTCATATTTTAAAATTCCTGTTGATGGGTAATTTGAAGAAAAAAAAGTTAATGAACTTCCATCACTACAAAAAGCAAGGCTACTACCATTACAACTCTGAACAGTTGAACCTCCATTTATTTGATTTGCAATAAGGTTCCATTGTTGGATATTGCCAGAATTATTTATAGTCCAAAATACTGAGCCACAATCATAAGTTAAATTATCAAATGATTGAGTCGCTATACTTCTAATTTTAGTTTCATTTAATAAGTAAATAGGGTTTCCAGTTAAAACATCAATCTCTTTAAAAGTTAATTCTTGTGCAAAGTTATAATTAAAAATTAAAAAAGAAATTATAAAGTATCGTATCATATTTATTTATTTTGAGTGTTTTCAAAATTTTCTACCAACTTGTTTATATGTCTGACAATATCATACATAGCTGCCCAATTTTGGGTGTATGTGTCTGATACAGATCAGTTATATCCTTACCAAAAATAATAAAAAAATCTTACAAATCATTAAAAGGGCTTTTTATTTGTTGTATGCTTTTTGTGCTTACGTGAGTATGTATTTCGTTAGTTTTACTTCTATTTGCATGTAGTGTTTTAAGAAAAAGGTAAAGTAAGATTGTGTAGAAGTTTAACTTTTAAAGCAACTATCAAAAAATGTTACTATGAAGATACTAAGTACATAAAGTATGCTTAGTGTATGAAGAGTGTATGCTTTAAGTATGCGGAGTGTATGCTAGAAGTATGGCTACTATATAGATGAAGTATGTCAGAAGTATGTTTTAATCCTTTAAAACAACAAGAAACAAAAAAAGCACCTCGTTAAAGGTGCTTTTGTGGGGAGAGCAGGATTCGAACCTGCGAAGATGTAATCAGCGGATTTACAGTCCGCCCTCGTTGGCCGCTTGAGTATCTCCCCAAGCCATCTTGCTTATTTGATTAAGCGGTTGCAAATATAGAATTGTTTTTTATTCCTACAAAGGATTTTACCACTATTTTACATACTATTTTATAACATTCTGTAAATGAAAAACATAAAAAAATCTCCCTAAGGAGATTTTTAATAATAAGTTAAAAAACCTTTATTTTACTTCTAAAAGTGCTACCACTTTAGCGCGTAATGCATCACCTCTAAGATTTTTTGCTACAATATTTCCTTTAGCATCTAAAATAAAAGTTGCAGGAATTGATTCTACATTGTATTGTAGAGCAATTGGTTCTTTCCAATGTTTAAGATTTGAAACTTGTGGCCATAATAACCCATCCTTTGCAATAGCTTCTTTCCATTTAGAAGCTTCTTTGTCAAGAGAAACACCAATGATGTTTAAACCTTTGTCGTGAAACTCTTTGTATAAAGCCACTACATTAGGATTTTCTACTCTACATGGTCCACACCAAGATGCCCAAAAATCAATAATAGTAACTTTACCTAGTGATTCTTTCAAAGAAATTGTTTTGCCTTCTGGTGAGGGAGCTGAAAAATTTGGTGCAGGTTTTCCAATCTTAACCCCAGTTATCTTTTTTAAAGCTGCTTTTATTTTGCTTCCGCTTTTTGTGTTTTGTATATTTACATCTAATCCTTCAAAATAAGTTTTTACTTCTTCAGGAGTTAAATATTGACGCACCAAGAAATTTTCTAAAAGTAAAACCGATAAATAAGCATCAGGATTTTCTTTAATAAATTTTTTAGAGTAAATATTCATCTCATCTTGAAACTTTCTGTATTCTTTTAAAAGACGATTTATCGTTGCAGTGTCCTGACTCATTTGTGCTTTTTGCATGATTGCATTATTGTCTTTTTCAAATTTTACAACTTTATCTGAAATTACTCTAGAATCAGTATTAAACTTTTGAAACATCTCATTGTTTGGAGTACCTCCTAAAGTTGATTTTTGTAAAGAATCTTTAACAATGTTTAATTCAATAGTACCATGTTCTAAAATTAACGGCATGTTAATTTGTTCGTTTTCAAATCTAACAAATCCTAAATCTAATTCCTTTGTAATGCCTCTTAATTCAAATTTTCCATCGGTTACAATAGCTGTGTCTTTAGCTATAGAACCTGTTTCGGTTTGTACTTCTAAAAATACTTTTTTTCCGTTTTTAATACCATTAGCCGTACCAGAAATAACAAACTCATTATCTTTTAAATTGTTACAACCAATAGCTAGTATGGCTGAAATAAATACAAATACTACTTTTTTCATCATTAAATATTAAATTTTTAGCAAATGTATTTAAAATATATTAGTTACAAAACATAAAAAAATGTTAGAAAATTAGCAAAAAACACTCAATCAATGTTTTGTAAATCAAAAATATAGTTGTAATTTTGCACACCTTTTGGCGAAAAAGCGTTTCCATTAGGAATCAATTATTTATGTAAAACACTGTTGCTGTTTTCTATTCGCATGATGAAACGCAAGAAACACAACATACAAATTTTTAATCAGCATGTCTGAAATTAACAAAACACAAGAAGAGTTTTTAGCGAATTTTAACTGGCATAACTATGCAGAAGGTATCGATGCAGTTGACGAGAAAAACTTACAAGAATTTGAAACTTTAGTAGAAAAAACTTTCATCTCTACAGGTGATGAAGAGGTTGTTGAAGGAGTTGTTGTAAGAATTACGGATAGAGATGCTATCGTTGATATCAACGCTAAATCTGAAGGTGTTATTTCTTTAAACGAGTTTCGTTACAATCCTAACTTAAAAGTTGGAGATAAAGTAGAAGTATTAATCGACGTTCGTGAAGACAAAACAGGTCAGTTAGTATTATCGCACAGAAAAGCTAGAACTATCAAAGCATGGGATAGAGTTATAGCTGCTAATGAAACAGGTGAAATCGTAAACGGTTTCGTAAAATGTAGAACTAAAGGAGGTATGATCGTTGACGTATTCGGAATCGAGGCATTCTTACCAGGTTCTCAAATTGATGTAAAACCAATTCGTGATTACGATCAATATGTGAACAAAACTATGGAATTCAAAGTAGTTAAAATTAACCACGAATTCAAAAACGTAGTAGTTTCTCACAAAGCACTTATCGAAGCTGATATCGAAGTTCAGAAAAAAGAAATTATCGGTCAGTTAGAAAAAGGTCAAGTATTAGAAGGTGTTGTTAAAAACATTACTTCTTACGGTGTATTCATCGACTTAGGAGGTGTAGACGGATTAATCCATATCACTGACTTATCTTGGTCAAGAATCAACCACCCATCTGAAGTATTAGAATTAGACCAAAAATTAAACGTTGTAATCCTTGATTTCGATGATGAGAAAACAAGAATTCAATTAGGTTTAAAACAATTAAACGCTCATCCATGGGATGCTTTAGCTGCTGACTTAAAAGTAGGAGATAAAGTAAAAGGTAAAGTAGTTGTTTTAGCTGATTACGGTGCTTTCATCGAAGTAGCTGAAGGTGTTGAAGGTTTAATCCACGTTTCTGAAATGTCTTGGTCTACTCACTTAAGAAGTGCTCAAGATTTCATGAAAATTGGTGACGAAGTAGAAGCAGTTGTTTTAACTTTAGACAGAGAAGAAAGAAAAATGTCTTT
>JALQYN010000051.1 GCA_023254055.1 Polaribacter sp. | reverse complement strand
AATGTGTGCAGTTTCTGATGAAATATGTAGTTTTTCTAACAACGAAACCAACGTAAAAACATTACTCCTACGGATTTGATATGCTAACGGAATTTCTTCTACACCTACCAATTCATCTCCAGTAGAAACAATCATTACTTTGGGTTGTTTTGCAACTTTTATTGTCGATTTTCCAACAGTTGCCAACACACCAATTTCTGCAGCAGAGATAACTGTGTTTTTCTGAATTAATAGATCTCCAACTTTTCCATCTTTTCCTTTTTGATGAATATTCTGACGGTCATAGACCGTCTCTATACTCAGTGTTGCGATGTTGTTTTCTATAACAATATCTTCATATCGAATAACAGCTGTAGTGTTGTTTGGCAACATTGCACCTGTCATTACTTCAATGCAATTTTCTGGATTTTGTAGTGTGATTTGTTCGCTTCCTGCGGCTTGAATTCCTTCTACAACAAAATTGCGTTGCCCTTTTTGGAAACTCGAATAATCAATGGCAATTCCATCCATAGAAACACGATGAAAAGGCGGGAAATCTCTATCTGCTTTGATATCTTCTTTTAAAATTCTACCAACAGATTTGAGAAACGGAATTTCTTCAACGCCAAAATCTTGGGCTGAATTTAAAACGGTTTGTAATGCTTGTTCTGTTGAAATCATTTTTATTGTCATTCCTGCATTTGCAAGAATTTTTTTTTATGGATTCCCGATTCCTCGGGAATGATATTTAATTCTTTTATTTTGATTCTGAAATGTCTTCAGAATAAATTACCCACCAATAGTACTCATGCTCTCAGAAACACTACCTTTTGTTCGATTTATTTCTGCGATAAAACCGTTTTCTGGTTTCTCTTTGACCAACGATAAAAAGAGTTCTTTTAAATCATCATTAGAGGCACCATTTCTAATAAAATCTCTTAAATTAAAAACACCATCATCAAACAAACAGTTTTTAAATGTTCCGGTTGATGTAATTCTAATCCGATTACAATCACTACAAATCGTTCTTGTAAAGGCAGGAATAATTCCGACAGAACCTATGTGGTTTTCTATCGAAAAATTACGTGATGTTGATGACTTCTCTGACTGAATTTCTACAACTTCAAACTCAGATTTTATTTCATTTAAAATCTTATTATAATTCCAAGTTTCTTGCATTTCACGTTGCCCTTTTCCGTTAAATGGCATTTCTTCGATAAAACGAACGGCAATATCTTTGTCTTTTGTCAACCGAACAAAATCAGTAATTTCATTGGTGTTCATTCCAGATTGTACAACAACGTTCAGTTTTAAATTCATACTGCTTTTTTCTAGCGCTTCCATGGTTTTATAAACCTCATCAAACACATTTCTACGGGTAATTTCATTGAATTTATCAGCTTGTAAACTATCAATACTCAAATTGATGTTTTTTACCTTTTTAAGGTTTTCTAAGGTTTCAATATGCTTAAAAATCAATGCTCCATTTGTTGTGATATTGATATCGTCTAACAAATCATTAAAAGACAACATTTCTAAAAATCCAACAAAATCTTTTCTCACAAAAGGCTCGCCACCAGTTAAACGAATTTTGTTAACACCCAATTCCGTTAACACACGAATAACACGATACATTTCTTTGTACGTTAATAATTCTTTTCTAGGTACAATTTCAATTCCGTGAGCAGGCATACAATATTGACAACGCAAGTTACAGCGATCAGTAACTGCTAACCGAACGTAATTTATTTGTCTTCCAAAGCTGTCTATTAATTTACTCATTTAAAATGGAACTAAATCTGGTTGAATAATGTGTTGTTTTGCCTCAATTGATTTAAATATATCACCTGAATAATGTTTACTCAAAACTTCTTTAAAATTAGTTTTTAATTGTGGAAACTCTTTCATGAAATCCTGAAAATCATAAGAATCAGATTTCTCTATAAAATGATTCATTATTTGAATAGATGCAAATGTTACGGTTGCATTATATTTACCATCTGCATTGTATTTATTTGCAAATTCTTGCAATTGAATACTATATTTTTCAAAGGCAACATCTTTTCCGTACTTATTAATATAAATCCAAGCTAAACGTAAATGAGCTTCATGAGTAAACCATAAAGGTCTAAAATTACACATTGAAAATTTCTCTTCAAATTCTTCATCAGAAAGTTTCCAATGCTTTTCCATTAGTTTGGTAGTTTATTACTTAATAAACCATATACAAACGCACCAATTGTAGCTCCTAAAATCACAATTAATATGGTTGTAATTCCATGACCTACAAGTACAAACATTGGCCCAGGACAAGCCCCTGCCAATGCCCATCCCAATCCAAAGATTGTTCCTCCAACTAAAGTTCTTGTGAGTCCTTTTTTCTTTTCTTTGGTAGTAATTTTTTCTCCTTTATGGTTTTTTATTTTTCCTTTCTCAAACAATTGCATAAAAACCATAGATATAAGAACTGCACTTCCTATAATTCCAAACATATGAAATGATTGAAATTTGAACATTTCATAAATTCTATACCAAGAAACCACTTCTGATTTGCTTAAGATAATTCCAAAAAGTGAACCGATAACTAAAAATCTGATGTTTTTCATAATTTAGAATATTAACGGTATTAAAAACCAGGTCATTAATAAGCCTCCAATAAAAAATCCAATTACCGCTAATAGAGATGGAATTTGCAAGCTACTCAATCCTGTAATTGCATGTCCTGAAGTACATCCACCTGCATACCGTGCTCCGAAACCAATCATAAATCCAGCGCCTATTAATATGGCAAAACCTTTCATTGAAAAAATGTTTTCTGTACTAAAAATTTCTGCTGGAAGATACGATTGTCCTGCATTGGCAAATCCTAACTCTGCTAATTCTGAAGCTGTTTCTGGATTGATTGCAATATTTTCTGTTGGCATTAAATAGTGTGAAGAAAGATATCCTCCAAGAATAATTCCTGCGACAAAAAACAAACTCCATTTTTGTTCTTTCCAGTCTTTTTTGAAATAATCTGATGCTTTTCCTGCTCCTCCAATGGTGCAAAATGTTTCTAAATTTGTTGAAACTCCGAAACCCCTTCCGAAGTAATTCATCAACAATAAAACAATTGCTATCATCGGACCCGCAACATACCAAGGCCAAGGTTGTGAGATAAATTCCATTAACTATTTAGTTTTTGATTGATAAATTTTAATATTGTATCAGTAGCTCCAATGTGTTCTTTAATGAAGTTCTGATTTATGCTTCCCATTTGCTCTCTATAGTCTTTGTCTGACTTTAGCTTTGTAAAAATAGTTGAAAATTCTTTTTGATTTACAATTACTTTACAGCCATTTAAAGCAACCAAGTCTACAACTTCTTTGTATTTTTTATACGCTGGACCAATGACTATGGGTACGCCAAAAGTTGCTGGTTCTAACACATTGTGCACCCCATTTTTTGTCAATCCTCCACCAACATAAGCTACATTTGCAGCAGCGTAAATTTTGGTTAAAATTCCGATGGTATCTGCTATAAAAACATCGTATTCAGAGAGGTTTTTCCCTTCTCTTTCTGAAAAAAACACCACCTTCTTTTGAATTGATTTTTTTAACAATTCAATCTCTTTTGCATTGATGTTATGTGGCGCAATGATAAATTTTTCGCCTTCAGAACTAGTTGTATTGATATAATTTACGAGCAATGCTTCATCTTCTTTCCAAGTACTTCCAGCGACAACAGTGTATTGATTATTTTTAAACGCTGTAATAAAATCTAACGAATTGTCTTGTTGTAAAATTTCGTGCACTCTATCAAAACGTGTGTCTCCGCTGATAGTAACGCTATCTATATCTATACTTTTCAATAAGTTTTTAGAGATTTCATCTTGCACAAAAAAGTGATTAAAGGCTTTTAAAGATTTTCTCATAAAGCCTCCATAAAACTTAAAGAAAATTTGATTTTTTCTGAAGATTCCAGAAATCAAAATCGTCGGAATATTTCTTTCTTTTAGTCCGTGTAAATAATTTGGCCAAAATTCATACTTGATAAAAATAGCTAAAGACGGATTTACAATCTGTAAAAACCTACGAACATTGCTTTTTAAGTCCATTGGTAAATAACAAACTACATCAGCGAGTTTATAATTTTTACGAATCTCATATCCAGAAGGAGAGAAAAAAGTCAATACAATTTTATGTGTTGGATTTTCTGACTTTAATTTTTCTATAATTGGTCTTCCTTGTTCAAATTCACCCAAAGATGCCGCATGAATCCAAATTACATTTGAATCATTTTTAATCGAAGATAATTTGTTAAAAGAGGCTTTTCTACCAACAACAAAAAGCTTTATTTTCTTATCAAACAAAGCTATAATTGACAACAAAAAAGTTGTTAGAAAAATGATAAAATTATAAACGAATCTCATGCGTTGTAAATGTACAAAATTGAGGCATAAAAAAACTCCCAAACAAAAGTTTGAGAGTTTATATTATTTCTTGATCTTATTAAACCTCAAAAGGCTCAATAGAAACATACGATTTATTGTCTCTTTTCTTTTGGAATTGTACAACGCCATCTACTCTAGCATGTAATGTATGGTCTTTCCCCATATATACATTTTCTCCTGGGTTGTGTGTTGTCCCTCTTTGACGAACAATAATGTTTCCTGCTATTGCAGCTTGTCCTCCAAAAATTTTAACTCCTAGTCGTTTCGATTCTGATTCTCTACCATTCTTCGAACTACCTACTCCTTTTTTATGTGCCATGATTGTATGGTTTTAAAATTGGTTATTTTATTTAGTTAAAGCTTCAATTAATTCTGCTTTCTTTAAAGAAGTATATCCTTTAATTCCTGCTTCTTTAGCTGCAGCTTTTAATTCTGCTACTGTCATTGAACTATAATCAACAGTTGCTGCTGATTCTTTTACCTCAGCTTTTTTAGGAGCAGCTTCCTTTTTAGGAGCAGCTTCTTTTTTTGCTGTTTTTTTAGCACCAGATGCAGCGATAGCTTCAATTTGAATTTCGCTTAAATACTGACGATGTCCATTTTTCTTTTTGTATCCTTTTCTTCTTTTCTTTTTGAAAACGATTACTTTATCACCTTTTAAGTGACCTAAGATTTTAGCCGTTACTGAGGCTCCTTCTATAGCTGGGGCGCCAATAGTTACATTTCCTTTATCCTCTACTAAAAGAACATTATCAAAAGAAACTTTTGATCCTTCTTCTCCTTGTAAACGATGAACGTAAACTTTTTGGTCTTTTGCTACTTTAAATTGCTGCCCTGCTATCTCTACGATTGCGTACATACTATTAGTTTTGCGTATTTATACTTTAATTAAACATCTTCTTAATGAAAATGCGGGTGCAAATATACATTTTATTCTTAAATCTACAATAGCAAAATTAAACGTTTTTTAGCAGTAATTTTAAGATTTACAGCGAGTTATTTTTTCTTGTTTACCAAATAGACTCCAATTAAAATGATTACTGCGGCAAATAATTGAATAAAACTTAATTTTTCTCCATCTAAAATTCCCCAAAAAACGGCAACAATCGGAATCAAATATGTAACAGATGAAGCAAAGATTGGCGTAGCTAAATGTACCATTTTATTATATAAAACTTTGGCTAAACCAGTACCTACAATTGCTAAAATTGTAATGTAGCCTAAAGAATTGATGCTGGTTTGATTCATTTGAAAAGTAGTGAAAAAATCGGTCATTGATAACACTAATAATGCAGGAATAATCAACAATAAAAAGTTTCCTGCCACAATACTTAATGCACTTATATCATGTAAGTGTTTTTTTACAATATTTACATTAAACGCATATCCAATTGACGCGACAATGATTAAAATAGAAAACCAATAATTCTGATTTGGATTTAAATCTGCTCCTTTTAAAATCAGTATAATTGTCCCAATCAATCCGATAAGAATCCCTATAAGTTGCTGTTTTTTAAAGGTAAACCCAAAAAAAGAAGCGCCAAAAATAAGTGTATTAAAAGGTGTCAGCGAATTTAATATTGACGCAATAGAACTATCTATTCCACTAACAGCGTAGGCGAATAAAAAAACAGGAATAAAAGTTCCTAAAATTGCTGTATAGGCAATGTACCTCCAGTGTTTTCTTTGAATTTCTTTAATGCTTTTATGCCCTATCAGTAATAAAAAAATAGCTGCAATTAAAATCCGTAAAGCACCTAGTTGAATAGGAGTTAAACCAATCAATGCTTTTTTCATCAAAATAAAGGAACTTCCCCAAACCAATGCAAGAATCCCTAAATAAATCCATTTTTGATTCTTAGAATCCATTTTTAACTATTTATCTTTCACAAAAGTCGTTTAATTCTGCTGATATAAAACAATTAATTGATAAATTTGTAGCATCATTAGATAATTTAAATTTATTATGAAAATTCAACAAATATTTGCAATTGTATTAATCGCTGTTTTTACCCTTTCTGCTTGTAACACAGAAACAAAAAAAGCTCCTGAAGTAAGCATTGCAAAAACACCAAAAATGCAAAAAGTAGCTATTAATATTTCTGGAATGACTTGCGAAATTGGATGTGCAAAAACCATACAATCTAAACTTTCTAAAAAAGCAGGAATCACTTCTGCTAAGGTAATCTTTAAAGATAGTTTAGGATTGGTAGAATTTGATGCAAATACCATTTCTGCTGAAGACATTAATACTTTTATTAACGGAATTGCAGGTGGTGGTTTATATACTGTAAAAAGCTCTAAACAAGTTGCTGATTTTGATACAGTAGAAAAATAGGTGCTGTGAAAAAACAACTTCCTTTATTTGTAAAGCTTTCTTTAATTTCTGTTTATGTAATTTTCTTAGCTGGTTCTGTAGTTAGAATGACTGGCTCTGGAATGGGTTGCCCGGATTGGCCAAAATGTTTTGGATATTTTATTCCTCCAACTTCTGAAGAACAAATTACTTGGCAGCCAAATACAGATTACAAAAAAGGAATGATCATCATTAAAGATGAAACCTTATATGTTGCTCAAAAAGATGTAAAAACCCACTTAACTTTTGCAGCTAATAACTGGGCAAAATACACAAAACACAGTTATGCAACATTTAATAAGTACCATACCTGGACAGAATATTTAAATCGATTAGCTTCTGCAGTAGCTGGTATTTTCTTCTTGTTTTTAATCCTTTCATCATTAAAATATTGGAAAGAAAATAAAGAAATTACTATATTGGCTTGGCTGGCTTTTATCTTAATGTTGGTAGAAGCTTGGTTAGGTAAAATTGTGGTCGATTCTAATTTAAAGCCAACTATTATTACCATTCATATGGTAGGTGGTTTAATCATTATTGCGCTTTTATTACGTCTTCGTTTTATTACTTCTAACAAATCTTTTGGAGCAAATAAAGAAGATAACACTTATCGATATAATTCTCTATTTAGTAAATTATT
>JALQYN010000050.1 GCA_023254055.1 Polaribacter sp. | reverse complement strand
ATTGGATTTTTTCAAATTGGAGGTGGAATTGCAGGAGATTTTCCAATTTGTGTAGTGCCAATGTTATATCAAGATATGGAAAGAACAGATACGCCTTTTTGGAGCTATTTCTGTCAAATTTCAGATTCAACAACAAGTTATGGTTCCTATTCTGGAGCAGTTCCAAATGAAAAAATTACTTGGGGAAAATTAGATATTGATACTCCAAAGTACATTATAGAAAGTGACGCAACAATCGTTGCTCCATTAATATTTGCTTACCTATTAAAAATGTAAATTATGAAACGTGTTATTGTAGATTACGCTAAACTTACAACAGATATTTTAGATTTACTTGTCGAAAAATATCCTGATGGTTATGACTATGCTGATATCATTTCTTTTAAGAATGCTAAAGGAGAAACGATTAAAGCTGTAGAAGTTAAAACAGAAGACACTGTATTTTTAGTGAAAATCAGTTCTAAATTAGAACAAACGATGGAAGATTATGCAGAAGATGAAGATTCTTTTGAAGAGGCTGATTTAGAACTAAATGAAGAAATTGAAGAAACTGACGACGATTTTTAAATCAATTATATTATGAATTCATTATTTCATTTATCGTTGCCTTGCAAAGGAATAGAAAGTACTAAAAACTTTTATGTACATATTCTAGGAGCAAATTTAGGTAGAAACACAAATCAATGGTTAGATATTGATTTGTATAATCATCAGATTACTTTTACCAAATCTGGTGATTTTAATTTTGCTTTTAAAAACTATAAATTTGAAGGCACAATTTTACCTTCTTTCCACTTTGGAGTTATTTTATCAAAAGAAACTTGGACCAATCTTTATGAAAAGTTACAAGCATCAAAAACCATTTATATAGAAAAAACTGATTTTTTAAAGCATAAAAATGGAGAGCATGTTTCGTTTTTTGTAAAAGACCCAAACGGATATATTGTAGAGTTTAAACACTTTATCAATCAAGAAACAATATTTTCTTAAAAATTGAGCCTTGCAATTTATTTGTAAGGCTTTTTTGCTTTTACCTTGTACCTTTTCTTATTTTTATCATCAATTCCTTTTTAATGATAAAACGTATCTTTTTTTTTATTTTCATTTTACTTTTCATTTCAGTAGTCTATTATTTCTTTTTTCAGAACAAGAGAAAAAACAATAATATAGAAATTGTACAGAAAGAAAAAATACTTGACTCAACATTAAATACAAAACGTATATATGTCGATTATTTGTTTCCTGCATTCAACAAAAATCAAGTTGTTAACCATACCAAATATACCTTTTCATATAGTGAAAAAGATGAACAAGCAGAGTGGGTAGCGTATAAATTGTTTAAAAATTCAGTAAATAATTCCATCAAGAGAAAAGATAATTTTAGAGAAGATTTAAATGTTAAAACAGGTTCGTCTACCTTAAAAGATTATAAAAACTCTGGATATGATAGAGGACATTTAGCTCCTGCAAAATCTATGTCTTTTAACGATATAACAATGAGTGAAAGTTTTTACATGAGCAATATGAGTCCACAGAAGCCTTCATTCAATAGAGGGGTCTGGAAAAAATTAGAAGAAGAAGTAAGAAGTTGGATTCCACTTAGTGATTCTTTATATGTTGTAACGGGTCCAGTGTTAAAGAATCCATTAGAGAGAATAGGGGAGAACCATGTTACGGTGCCTAGGTATTATTATAAATCTATACTTAGGTTTAAGAATAAAGAATTATTTGGAATAGGGTTTTTATTAAAAAACGAAAAATCAAACAACAGCATTACAAGTTTCACTGTTTCTATTGATAGTATTGAAAAACTTACAGGATTAGATTTTTTTCACCAATTAGACATTACTACTCAAAATCAAGTTGAAAGCAATTCTAATGTTGAGTTGTTTTTACAAAAATAAAGCTCGTTTTAAAACGAGCTTTATAGTATTTTATGGAAAATTGAAATTTAAACTTCTTCTCCTTTTTGAATTTTTTGAGCAACTTCTTGTACTTTATCCAAAACTCTTAACAAGTTTCCGCTCCAAAGTTTTTCAATCTCTGCCTCTGTATATCCTCTTTTTACTAATTCTACAGTAACATTTAATGTTTCTGAAGCATCGTTCCATCCAGAAACACCACCACCACCATCAAAATCAGAACTGATTCCAACATGGTCAATTCCCATTTTCTTTACCATATAATCTATATGATCAACAAAATCAGAAACATTTACAGGATCAAATTTATCTGGATTTTCAGCCATTTTATCTTGAGCCAATTTTCTAATTTTCATGTATTGCTCATAATAAGCTTCTTGTGCTTTTTCATCTAATTTTCTTGCATCGGCTCTAGACATCATGGTAAAACCTTGCTCTTTTGCAATTTCTTCCATAAAAGCAGTAGCTGCTTTGTTATAAGCATTATTTTTCTCTGTATTTACATAAGCATTAAATGCAACAGTTTGTACAACTCCGCCATTTTCTTTTATCCACCCTAATTGCTCATCATCTAAATTTCTACTATGATTACACAAGGCTCTTGCAGAAGAATGAGAAGCAATAATTGGCGCTTTTGTTAACTCAATCATGTCTTTCATAGAAGATTTAGCAGGATGAGAAACATCAATCATAATACCCCATTTATTCATTTCTTTGATAACTTCTTTACCTAAAGGGCTAACTCCACCATGCAGCCATACGTCATCTTTTTCACCGGTATTAGAATCACATAATTGGCTATGACCATTATGAGATAAAGACATATACCTTGCTCCTAAATCGTAAAATTCTTTTACTCTTTTAATATCTTTTCCGATTGGGTACCCATTTTCGATACCAATCATTGCCACTTTTTTACCAGAAGCATAAATTCTTTTTGCATCCGCAGAAGTAAGCGCTAATTCTATTTTATCTGGAGCTATTTCTTTGGTAAGTCTATGAATCGCATCAAATTTAGAGATGGCATTTTTGTAAGCTTTATCAAAGCCTTCATCAGTTAAATCTCCTTGACCTGTATACACTATAAACCAAGAAACATCTAGGCCACCTGCGATCATTTTAGGAAGATTTACTTGGTTTCCTAAATCTTGAGTATAATTTTTATCAGCTGTAAAGTTTCTAACATTGATGTCATTATGAGTGTCTAATGTCATAACTCTTTCATGAATCCCTTTTGCTTTAGCTAATAATTCTGCAGCCATAGTTTCATCATTTTTTTTTGTTTCTGTTTTACAAGAAACTATTATCAGTAGTGTAGCTACTAAAAGTTTTAAATTTTTCATTGGAAAATTAATTTTGGTTATTTTATCTAAATAAAGTGATAAATATAATTATAAAATTTTGATATAGAACTGTTAACCTAAGCTATTTAGAGTTTAAAAAACTGATTCTATAATTTAATCCTACGTTAAAACTAGTGCTATTCAAATTACCACCTCTTGCTTTTACTCTTCCAACAGAAGTTTTAAGGCTTAATTTATCATTTAAAAGATAATTAAACCCAATACTTGGTTTAAAAATTAAACCTTGACCTGTGCTAATCCATCCACCTCCAGCTGCTCCAGCTAAAATCTGAGCGTAAATTTGTACTTTATTGTTTAGTATAGGATTTGTTTGATAACCAACCCCAACAAGTCCTTCTGCATAAGCTCCTGCATTCCCAAAATTAGCAAATGAAGTATGACCTGCTAAATAGATGTTCTTTGTGACAAATAAATTTAACTGTAAGGCTAATTGATATAAGTTTTCTGTAGGAATTAAATCTCCATTAGGTAGTTTGTCTTTTTCAGCATCTAGATACATTTCTTGACCAAAAGAAATCTCTAAGCCTTTAAATTTAGCAGAACTATAATAGGTATTATTTTTTTGCTTAATTCCTTGTTGATGTACATAATATTTTAAACCGAAACCTAGAGTAGAGCTTGTAAAATGTTGATTTGGATTTAGCAAGTATCCTTTATTAATAGTTATAAAAATATCTTTTAATAATTGTTGTTCTAAAGAAATATCAGGATAAATTAAAACACCACCTCCAGTATCTGCGCCACCACCACCACCAGCTCCAATAGCAAATTTTGTTAAAATATTGGTTCTGTTTTTGTTGAATGAAAATTTATAACCTCCACCGATAAATAAATCCATATAACCTCCTCGAATTCCATGATACGCACCGTCAGCTCTAAAATAAGCAAACCAATTATCTGTAAAATACGAAGCAATTTCAAATCCTGCAAGACGTATAGTTTTGCCATTTAATGAAGTAAAATCTGTAAACTGAGAATCTCCATAAGGACTTAAGTTGTCGAGGTGGATTAAGAAAGATATTTTTTCTGCAACTGAATCCCATTGGGTTTTTTTTAATTTTTTAGTTGAAAAATACTTTTCTCTATTTTTGAAATTTGTATACTCATAGGATAACGGAATTTGAATACCCAATCTAAATTGACTACTCGTAATGTTTCCTTTGTCAAAAAAATTGATAGCACTATATCCCAACGTTGTTGAGAAATTTTTGAATTGATAGCCTAAATTTACATGAGGTAATATAAATGCACCACCTCCATCTGGAGTGGAAGCGCCACCACCACCACCAAAATGAAAACCTGAATCTATAAATAATTTATCTGTGATATCTTTTTTAATTCCAAGATTTAAACCTAGCGTAAATAAACCACCTCTTTCTCCGTTTACAGACCCATAAAAACCCAAACCAGTATATATAGATTTGTTTAATAATAGATTGTAATGAACCCCTGTTAAACCCATATTTTTTTCTGGATTCCCAAACTCATTTAGAGGCATTTGTATGGAAACATAATCTAGGTTTACAAATCCGGTTTGACTAAATTTTTCAGGTATTGTTATATGCTCTTGAGAGAAAACAATTTGAGATTGAATAAGTATCAATAAGAATGCAAGAATCTTTTTCATTAGATATTAAATTATTTTTGTTGGATTTGCATAAATAGTCATTTTATTAGTTCTACTAAAACCAATGAGGCAAATACCGAATTCCTTTGCATAATCTATGGCTAAACTAGAACAGGCAGATACCGCAACAATAATTCCGATTTTAGCAAAAAAAGCTTTGGAAACGATTTCATAAGAAACACGACCACTAACCAACATGCAATAGGCATTTGGTAAATTATTTTTTAGTATTAAATCACCAATTACTTTATCTACAGCATTGTGTCGACCAATGTCTTCTTTTATTGATAAAATTTCATAATTTTTATCAAAAACCGCTGCAGCATGACTACCCCCAGTTTCTTTAAAAGTATCTTGTAGTGAAGACATTTTTAAAGACATTTCTTTAATTTTATTTGAAGAAAACAATTGATTGTTTTCAAGTGCAGTTCCTTCTAATTTTATGTCATTTAGATCTTGTTTCCCACAAATTCCACATGATGAAACCGATAATAGTGTTCGTTTATTTAAATATCCTTTTCCTAGTTTTTCTTTAGGGATGTTTACATTAATGATAGAAAATCCATTAACTTCTTCTTCAATAATTTCAAAATGTAAATTTTCTGTTTCTTTATAAATATCTTCTGCATATAACAAACCTCTAATCAACTCAAAATCATTTCCTGGAGTTCTCATAACAACGGTATAAGATTCAGTATTGATATTGATTTGCAGTGCTGCTTCAACTACAATTCCGTCAGAAACTTTAGACTGTTTTCCTTCAGAGACGAGAATTCCATCGTACTTGAAAAACGATTTATTTTTTAGATTATATTCGCTCAAAATCTACCGCTACAACTTTATACTCTGGCGTCATGGTTTCTTTGTCACCAACACTTCCAGTAATAATATTTATAAATACTTCGGGTTGATGAAAAGTAGTTCTTAACACACCACGTTTCACATTTTTCGAATATTTAATCGGAATGTTCACACTTCCTCTGTCTGAGAATATGCGAACCGTTTCGTTGTCTTCGATCCCTTTTTTAATGGCATCTTTCGGATTTACCTCCAGCACATCTTTGGCTAATATTTTTTGATTATCCGTTCTTCGTGTCATGGTTCCAGAATTGTAATGTTCTAATTCTCTACCTGTAGTTAAAATAAATGGGAATTTTTTTCCGTGTGACACAATCTCAGGTGATTCTTCAAAATCAAAATGATGAAATGTTCCAATTCCTTTTTTAAATTCACCACCAATATGCAACATCTTTGTATCAGTTCCGTCTTCTTTAATTGGCCATTGCAATCCGTTTTCACCTAAACGTTCCCAAGACAATCCTTTCATAAACGGAATTACATCCGCAATTTCTTCAATCACTTTTGCTGCATCATAAGTCAATCCTGTTGGTTGATTATAGCCTAAACGACTCATAATATCAATAATTATTTGTCCGTCAGGTTTGGTATTCCCAATAGGCTCAATGACTTTATTTACACGTTGAACGCGTCGTTCTCCGTTAGTAAACGTTCCGTTTTTTTCAAAATAAGAAGAAGCGGGTAATACAACATCTGCCATTTCTGTAGTGGCTGTCATAAATAATTCTTGGACAACTATTAAATCTACATTTTCAAATGCCTTGATACTATGATTGGTATTTGGATCTGTCATAATGGTATCTTCACCCATTATATAGAGCGCTTTGATTTTACCTGCAATGGCAGCATCTAACATTTCTGGAATCTTTAAACCATTGGTTGTAGGCATTTTTTCAATCCCATATTTATCTGCATAATATTGTTGAATGTCTAATTTTGTAACGTCTAAATATCCTGCTCCTTGATGTGGCTGAACTCCCATATCCGCAGCCCCTTGTACATTGTTTTGTCCGCGTAACGGGTTCAATCCAACACCGTTTCTTCCAATATTACCTGTCATCATTGCCAAGTTAGAAAGCAGCATTACCGTTTTACTCCCTTGGAAATGTTCTGTAACTCCTAATCCATGAAACTCCATTGCTTTGTCCGCAGACGCATAGCCATGAGCAGCTTTACGTACCAAATCTTTATCTACTCCAGTAAGCTCTGAAAGTTCATCCATGTTTAAATTTTCTACATGAGATTTGAATTCTTCATATTTTTCAGTGTGTAACTCTATAAAACTGTTATCAACTAAATCATCCATAATGATGTAATGCGCCATCATGTTTAGGATAGCAACATTAGTTCCTGGTCTAATTTGTAAATGATAGGTTGCTAAATCTGCTAAAGTTGTTTTGACTGGATCTACTACTATAGAAGTTACCCCTTTCATAAAAGCTTGCTTAATTTTTGCACCAGTTACAGGATGTCCTTTTATAGGATTTGCTCCAAATAAGAAAATGGCATCGGTCTGTTTTAGATCTTCAATTGAATTCGTTGCGGCTCCAGTTCCGAAAGATTGCTGCATTCCCCATGCAGTAGGAGCATGGCATACACGAGCACAACCATCAATATTATTAGTTCCAACAGCAACACGAATCATTTTTTGCATTAAATAATTCTCTTCGTTGGTTGCTCTTGAAGAAGAGATTCCTCCAATAGAATCTGGGCCATAGGTGTTTTTGATATCAACCAATCTTGTAGTAATATAATCATAGGCTTCATCCCAAGTTACTTCTTCAAATTTTCCGTTTTTCTTAATCATCGGTTCCCGTAATCGTTCTGGATGATTGTAAAACTCAAAAGCAAATCGACCTTTTAAACAGGTATGGCCTTCATTTACCTCAGCTGTTTCAGGTGCCTGAATTCCTTTGATTTCTCCATCAATTACAGAAACTTCTAACTGACAACCAACACCGCAATACGTACAGGTAGTTCTTACAGTTTCATCAGCAATTAATGTTTTTGTTTCATATTTATCTGTCAGGGCTTCTGTCGGACAAGTTTGTACACAAGCGCCACAAGAAACACAAGCAGATTCGTCAAATGAAGTATCAAATCCTTTGATAATATTAGTCGCAAATCCACGACCAGACATTCCTAAAATCATTTCACCCTGAATTTCTTCACAAGCTCTTACACAACGAAAACAATTGATACATTGTGATAAATCTGATTTTATATAAGGGTGCGCTCTGTCTTCTTCAATATCTAAATGTGTTTTCCCTTCTGGATAACGCACATTCGGAATTCCGATTTGAGCAATGGTTTCTTGAAAAGGTGTTGCTTTTTTGTTTTCTGGCGGAAATACTTTATCTGAAGGATAATCTGTTAATACCAACTCCACAATATTTTTACGAAGACGTTTCATTTTATCAGTATTGTGATAAATGTATAAACCTTCTCCAACTGGTGTATGACATGAAGCCATGGTTCTTGTTGGACCATCTTTTTCACGTGCAACTTCTACAGAGCACACTCTACAGGAGCCAAAATTTTCTAGACGATCGTCTTGACACATAGTCGGAATTGCATCTTTATTGCTTTCAATTCTTCTTACAAATTCTAGAATGGTTTCTCCAGAATTAAATTCATAACCAATATTATTTATAAATGCTTTCATGTTTCTAGTTGTTTGTAAAATATCCTTTTAATTCATCTTGAAAATATTGCAATGCGTTTTTAACGGGTAATGGAATACCGCCACCTAATGCACATAACGAACCAATTTCTAAGGTTTCTAATAAATCATCAAATAATACTTTGTCTATTTTGTAATCAGAATTTTGTGCTTTTTGCAACATTTCCATTCCTCTGTGAGAACCAATTCTACACGGATAACATTTTCCGCAAGATTCATCTGCTGTAAACTCCATTAAATGTTCTAGGAATTTAATCATTGGGAAATCTACCGGAATAGAAACAAAACTTGCATGCCCTAATAAAAAACCATTTGTATTTAATGATTCAAAATCTAAGGTCAGTTCTTTGATTTTATGCATAGGTACAATTCCCCCTAAAGGCCCACCAATTTGCAAACCTTTTATTTCAGATTTAAACCCCCCACCAAAATCATCAAAAATAGTTTGTAAAGGAGTTCCCATTTCTATTTCATACATCCCTGGGGTATTGAAAAAACTATCTAGTGACACTAATTTTGTTCCTGTAGAAGCCCCTTTTCCTAGTGCTGCATAAGCATCACCGCCATTTTCTAAAATCCAATGAATATTTGCAAAAGTTTCTACATTGCTTAATACCGTTGGTTTTCCATACAATCCGTATTGTGCTGGATAGGGTGGTCGAACTCTTACTTCTGGACGTAGTCCTTCAATAGAACTTAATAAAGCAGTTTCTTCTCCACAAACATAGGATCCTTGTCCGCGAATAATTTTAAATCTAAAGTCACCAATTAAATTTTTATTTTTTATTTCTTGAATGGCATCATCAACAATTCTAATTGAATCTGGATATTCACCACGGATATATAAAACACCAGTATTAGCTCCCACAGTTAAGCCAGCCATATACATACCAAATAATACTTTATGCGGTTGATGCTCCATTAAATACATGTCTGAATACGCTCCAGGATCACCTTCATCGGCATTACAAACAATGTATTTTTGTTTGTTTTCTTCTTTGATAACAGCATCTAATTTGAACCAAAACGGAAACCCTGCACCGCCACGTCCTCTTAAATTTGATGTTTTTAATTGCTGAATAGTATGTTGAGGATTCTCTTTATGTTTTTCTGCTAATTGATAAAAAGCTGCTACATCATCTATTGTAGAAGTTAAAATAGGAGTACTGTTGGTAGCTACATTATACCTGTTTTCTTGATAAGTTTTCTGTGAAATAATAGCATCAACTTCTGCTGCTGTTGAAGCATTGTAGGTTTTATCATCATACATAAACGCATTGTTAGTATGACAGCGTCCAACGCAAGCAGCATGCCCAATTTCATCGGCATTAAAATGCGATTCTAAATTTTTATTTAAGTTGTTTTGAGAACGAGCAACCATACAAGCTGTCCCAGAACAAACATGTACTTTTTTATTTTTATTAGTTTCTCTTGTGAAATCATAAAAAGTACTGGTTCCTAAGACAACGGAATCATCAACCATAAATTCTTTTGCAAGCTCTTGAAGCTCTTCTTTAGAATTTTCTTTTTGAGATGCTATTGCTATATTTTCAAATAGGTTTTTTTCTAATTCTTTTCTAGATGATAATGTTCTAATATTTTTATTTGCCATGCTTTGTTTTATAAAAGTCTAAATTTAATAAAATATTACAACTAAGAATACAACTAGACTATTTTTATGGATAGTTTTTGTGTATAATTTTTAGAAATAAAAAAAGCCTTGAAAAAATCAAGGCTTTTGGCATGTTTTATACCCCTAAAAATAAAACATACAATTTGATGTTTGATTATGTTAAACATAATGTAACTACCACAAATATAATGAATAATGCAAACGAATAAGTATATCAAACCTATTTTGATAATAAATTGGTGATAATTGCATTTTAAATTGTTAAAAAACCTGTGAACAAATAAGCACTTTTAAGTTTTCGTTTTTTAAAGTTGTAAAAAATAAGTATTGAGAACCACCATCTTTTATTTTTGTTTTTTTTCTAATTTGAGAGACTGTTTCTGGAAAATTTCTAGTCGTTATATTTGCCTTATTTTCTTTTAAATATTTTTTAATTTCTTTTTTATTGTAATGACAACTATTTTCAATTAAGAAAGTTCTTCCTGGAAATTCAATGAGTGTATTTGAAGTATATAAATGAGAATGTGGATGTAATTTTTCTACATTCAATTGATTGCTAATTTCGTGAAATCCACCAGATTTCAAAATGGCAGAATTGGGCTCGTAGATATATTTTTTAGGTTCACTATAATTGGATGAATTTATTTTATTATATTGAAAATCAAATAATTGTGTATTTTTTTTCGTATAGTTTATTGTTTTGATTTGTATACTTTCTTTAAAATTTTCCTCTAAAACAAATAGCAATTCTTTTACTTCATTGGCTACTGCCACAACATGAATTTCTTTTACAAAATTTAATTCTTCAATTGTTTTTGAAAGATCTAGAATGGGTGAGTTTTTAATGAGAATTTTTTTTGACTTAGTAAATAATAGCTCTAAATTTTCTGGAATATTAGGTGTACAATCTTTTAATAAAAACACTTTATTATTACTATTATCTCTTCTTGAAGGATCTATATAAATCCAATCGTATTTTTCAGAAGTGGTTTTTAAAAATTCAATTCCGTCTCCAGAAATTAGGTGAATATTGTCAATTTTTAATTGTTGATAATTATTCTTAACAATTGTTGATAAGTTTGGATTAACCTCACAATGAGTTACTTTAGTTGCTTTTTTAGAAAAAAATAAAGCATCCACACCAAATCCGCCCGTTATATCTATAACAGAATCTCCTGTTATTAATGATGATTTGTAGCTTGCAGTTATCTCTGAAGAGGTTTGTTCTATATGAACTTTTGCAGGATAATAAATATTTTCTGTATGAAACCAAGTTGGTAATTTTTTCTCACATTTCTTCTTAGAAACTATTTGAGTGGCTAATTCTTGGACAGAAACGTCATCAAAAGGACTCCCTTTAAATAACAATTTAGGAACATCTGTATGTAAATGCTCAGTAATATATTGCTGAACGCTAGAATGTAATATAGTGGGATTCAAAAAAATAAGGTTTAGATGTCTTTTGTCAATGATTTGACAATTTTATTATCAGCCAAAAACTCTTTTAAAATCACCTTTAAAGCCGTGTATGAAGGTATAGCTATGATCATTCCAATAACTCCAAATAAGAGTCCGCCTATAATAATAATTAAGAAAATCTCTAAAGGATGCGACTTGGTGGTTTTAGAAAATATAAGTGGTTGACTTCCAAAGTTGTCTACTATTTGTGCAATGAAATAACCAATCATAACATACATTGTAGTTGGTAATATTTCTGTTTGGAAATCTTGTCCTAAATTACTAGACATCGATAACAAAAACATAATAACTGCACCTATCATTGGTCCGATATATGGAATTAAATTCATCAACGCACATAAAAATGAAATTACAATTGCATTTTTAATTCCGAAAATCAATAAAGTAATGGTGTAGAGTACAAACAAAATAGTTATTTGTAAAACCAATCCAATAAAATATCTAGATAGTAGGTTGTTGATGATTTCAGTTGAATAAGAAAACTTCTTTTCACTTTTCTTAGGTAAAACAGTAAGAATAGCATTCATTAATAATTTACTGTCTTTCATAAAGAAAAACGAAATAAACAAAACAGAAAATAAGCCAGCACTTAAAGAACCTAAAGTATTGACAACTGAGTTTAATAAATTAGGAATTGCTTGAAAACTCGATAAAAAATCAACATTTTTTAATTCTGACAATAAATTGATGTTTTTAGAATCAAAGTAATTGTTTACTTGATTAATTACATTTTGTAAGTTTTGCTGAAATTTATCTGACTGTAATAAGGATAAACTGTCTCCTTGTTCTATTACCAAAGGAATAAACATTCTGATTATTCCTACAAGTAAACTTAAGAGAATAATCATGGTTGTAATTACTGCTACTGTATTTGGAAACTTTAATCTTCTTTTTAAAAAACGAATTATTGGCCTAGCAATTAACGATATCACTGCGGCAATAATGATGTAAACAATTACAGATTGTATGAGATATAAGAAATAGAGTAGTAGGGCAATTCCTAAAACAATTGCTATTGCTCTTAAAATTCCGTTAGAAATGTTTTTCGAATCCATACTGTAAAGATAGCTTTTAATTATATGCTTTTACATCTCCCATACTCAATTTACTTCCACTAGAAAATGTATGATTCTTTGGTAATAATGTTCCAGACTCCGTTTCAATCCAATCTTCCCAAGTAGCAGGAACTTGATCCATTTTCAAACTTGGAACCGTCATTAAGAATTTTACAGGTAGAAAGTCGTCATTTAAAACCCAAATATAAGAATCTCCAGGAGTTGAACCTCCTGTAGTGTATTTTACTTTTAACGCCTCTTTTCCTTCAATTTGAACTATGGTTCTAAGTATTCCAGGCTCAAAAAGTTTATGTGGACCAACCAACCAAAAACTATCGTTATTAAAGATGGCTTCTGCTCTTTTAACCAATTTTTCTTTATCTTCTGTACTTTCCTTTCCATCTATAAATAATGTACTTTTTTCTAAATCATTTGGATGTAAGATTACAGTGTTATTATCCCATTTAACCTTAATAATGTGTTTTTGTTTATCCCATTTAAAAAAACGTTTTCCTCTAAAACTCCATTCTATGTAACGGGTGTTTTTGTAAGCTTCATGCTTTAGTTTTTTTAAGATTCTGTTTGCCAACATGTCTGCTTTTGGACTAGAAGCTTTAACATCTCCCATATTTAATTCCATTCCAAATAAACTAATAGAATGTTTTGTTGGTAATTGAAAGCCTGCTTCCGTTTTTTTCCAGTCGCTCCAAGAAGCTTCAACACCGCCAATCGGAATAAGATCTGTCCACATTTTAAAACTCGTTGGAAACCCATCATCATTTAAAATCCATAAATACGAATCTCCTGGAGTACTACCTCCAGTTGTATAAGTGATTAAAAGCGCATTTTTATTATTGTGCTTTACAATTCTTCTTTCTACACCAACATCAAAAATTTTAAAAGGAGCGACCAACCAAAAACTATCATTATTAAAGTATTCTGTAGCTTTTTGAATTAATTGCTGATTTTCTGTTTTTGTATTTGAAACATACACAACAGATTTTTCTGGTTCTTTAGTATTTAGCAATACTTTATTTTGACCCCAAGAAACTTCAACTAAATTTTCTGTTTTATTCCATTTATAAAAATGGTTCCCTCTAAAACTCCATTCTAGAACTTCAGCATTATTGTATGCTTCATAGTTTAAAGCATGCATCATTTTAGTCGCTAAAGCCTCTGCTTTTTCACCTTTCATTCCTGTAGGTAAAGGTTTATCATTTACTACATAGAAAATAGCACCTACAATTATTAGCAATGCTACTATTATTCCTAATCCTTTTAAAATTTTTCTCATCTAATGATCGCTTTTTCTTAGAAAGTTAATTTACCACTATTTATTTGCATTGTAATAATCTAGTATGTGTTTTGGTATTTCCATGTCAATGGGTACATCTTTATCCGGAACTGGATAAGTTGCTGTTTGCTTTATAGGCATTAAACCTGCCCAGATAGGTAGATCTATATCTTCTGGCTCATCTATAACACCAACATCTCTAATTTTTGCAGAAGCAGTTTCGATGGTCATTTCTACAAGCAATGTTCTATCAAATTCTTCTTGTGTCATTGCTCTAATAGCATCCCAACGACCAGGCATCATATGTTCCATAAAACAAAGTAAGCCCGCATTTTTTTCAGCTGGGTCTTCTACTTTTTTTACAGTGCCAAAAAGTGTTGCCGATCTATAATTTACAGAATGATGAAATCCAGATCTTGCTAGAACCAATGCGTCTAAATGCATTACCGTCATGCTCATTTCTTTTGCTTCTAACAAAAACAAAAGCATTCTGTTTGCTTGAGATCCATGTAGGTATATTTTATTATCCTTCCGGCCATAAGCCATCGGAATTGAAATCGCTTTTCCTTCAAAAACATAACTCACAAAACCAATAAATCCTGCGTCTAAGATAGAATTGATTTTTTCTACATCATAGGAAGCTCTTATATGACCCCTTTTTACTCTATTCAATTTAGATTTAGAATATTCTTTCATCTTTATAAATAACGTTCTTTAATGATGTTTGTATGATGCATGTCATGCCCAAGCACTATAAATGCTGCAGCTCTAGCTGAAACAGCTCCTCCATTTGCATTTCCAACAAAACCTAAGTTTTTTTCTGACAAACTTTTTAATAATGAAATAGAATAATTTCTATTAGCAGTAAACTCTTCCAACAATTGTTCTTTTGTTTTTGAATTAGCTTCTGAGGGAATTATATAATCATCTTGGTCAAATCCAGCTAATTCGGTTTTGTCATTTCTTGCAATTCTAAAACAACGATACATAAAAATACGCTCTGTATCTATTAAGTGCTGAAACACTTCACTAACACTCCATTTTTCAGGTTGATAGCGATAGTTTAATTTATCTTCAGGAATGGAATTAATTAAATCTTCCATCATTTTTTTATCTTGATAATACCCATCAATTAGCTCAGTATTATCATCAATTAAGTTGAGGTATCTTGTATAATATTCGTTGTATTCTTCTTGTTGTATTTCAGACTTTGTCATGGTTGTTTTTTTATAGTCTCAAAATTGCAGATTTACAAAGACATATCAAAAGGATTCTTTGATTATTACTGTTGATTTGGAAAAATTTTTCTAAACTTTTTAGGGATTTCCTTTGTAATGCAGATGTTTTCTTTGGTAAACGGATGTGTAAATTCTAAACGAGAAGCGTTTAAATACAAGCCGTTTCCTTTTAAAATCAATTCTTTATTGCCATATTCTTTATCTCCTAAAATTTGATTTCCGATTTCTGATAGATGAATTCGTAGTTGATGTTTTCTACCTGTTTTTGGTGCTAATTTCACCAAATTTAAAAACTCAAATCGCTTTGAAGGAACGGTTTCTGTAATTTCAAAAATAGTTTCTGATTCTTTGTTGTCAATTGGGGTATTAATTTTTCCAAATGGCATCATTTCACCAATACAAATAGCGTGATAGGTTTTTTGTATTTCTTTGTTTTCAAATAATTGACTCAATAGTGTAATTGACTCACTTGTTTTTCCGATTAATAAAACTCCAGAAGTAGGATAATCTAACCGATGTATAGGTTGTGGTTTAACAGCATCAAGTTGACTACTTTTTTGTAAGTTTTGTGTCAACGCATTTGCAATGGTCACAAATTTATTTCCGCTTACTAAAATTCCGGATGGTTTGTATATGATAGCCAAATAATCATCTTCAAACAGGACTTCTAAAGGGAGTTTTAATTGTTTAAAATCTGTTGATGTATTTGTAGAAAATAATTCGATAATTTCCCCACCCTGAATAAAAGCACCTGTTGAGGCAAGTTTGCCATTTACAAAAAGTAATTCTTTTTTAATTGCTTTTTTGATTCCCGATTTAGTGGGAATTGTGTTAAAAATACCCACAGCATATTCTTGTAGTCGAATTGGTTTTTCGAGAACAATTGCAATATGAGTTTCAACCAATTGCATTTATTTAGCAAATAGTTGACTTATGTCTTTAAAGGCTTTAAATTCTAATGCATTATTTTCTGGATCTGTAAAAAACATAGTTGCTTGTTCTCCCACTTTTCCTTTAAATCGAATGGTAGGTTCAATCACAAATTGGGTATTTGTTGCTTGTAAACGTTTCGATAAGTTTTGCCAATCTTCCCATGTTAAAACAACGCCAAAATGCGGAACGGGAACATCGTGTCCATCTACAGGATTTGTAACAGCTTCTTCATTAAAATATCCATCTTTTTGATGAATAACTAATTGATGTCCAAAGAAATTAAAATCTACCCAAGATTCAGAACTTCTTCCTTCTTTACATTGTAAAACGTCTCTATAAAAAACTCTGCAGATTTCTAAATTTGTAACAGGAATTGCTAGGTGAAAAGGTTGTATCATTGTTTTAGTCTTATAGGTTCAAAGGTTCAAAGGTTCAAAGGTTCAAAGTTTCAAAGGCTCAAAGGTTCAAAGGTTCAAAGGCTCAAAGTTGCAAATGGTAAAGATTTTTGTTGTCAGTTCGCGTATCAGTCACGTTTAAGCATGATGTATCGAGAACATTTATTAACTTTAAAAATAGATTTTTAAGAGATCTCGACACCGCTAGAACTGACAATTGTTTATTGTTTATTGTTCACTGATTAAAACCCAACAGCAGTATCATCTCCACGAGGATCTGCACCACCTTCTAATTTTCCGTTTGGCAATACTAAAATAGCATCTACACGACCAATAATTAAGGAGTTTCTTTCAATAATTTCATATCCTAATTTCTTTAAATTTGCTTTGGTAATACTATCAAATCCGTTTGGTTCCATTCTAACATTATCTGGCATCCATTGATGATGAAAACGTGCTTTGTTTACAGATTGTTGCATCCCCATTTTATAGTCTAATACATTTACAATATTTTGTGCCACAGATGTAATAATTGTTGATCCTCCAGGAGTTCCAACCACCATTTTCAATTTACCATTTTCTTCAACAATTGTTGGAGTCATTGAGCTTAACATTCTCTTTTCTGGAGCAATTGCATTTGCCTCAGAACCCAACAATCCATATACATTTGGTACACCAGGTTTTGCGCTAAAATCGTCCATTTCATTATTTAAGAAAAACCCAGCACCTTTAACTAAAACTTTAGATCCATAGCCAGTATTAAGAGTTGTGGTTACAGAAACTGCATTACCAAATTGATCAATAATAGAGTAGTGGGTAGTTTGATCACTTTCATACCCTAAAATTTTTCCGTGAGAAACATCATTAGATTTGGTTGCTTTGTCCCAAGAAAAAGTACTCATTCTTTTTTTAATATAAGAGTCAGCAATTAAGCTATCAATAGGAACATCTACAAAATCAATATCTCCTAAATAATTTGCTCTATCTGCATACGATCTACGTTCTGCTTCTGTTAATAACTGAATGTATTCTGTAGAATTGTGTTTAATTTTTGATAAATCATAAGGTTCAATAGATTTTAAAATTTGAGCCAAACAAACACCACCACTTGCAGGTAATGTCATTGAAATAATTTTATGCCCTTTATATGTAAACTCAATAGGAGTACGCCAAATAGCTTTGTATTTTGCCAAATCTTCTAAAGAAATAATTCCTCCTAATTCTTTTACATAGTCTACAAAAAGCTGAGCCGTTTTTCCCTTGTAAAATCCGTCTTGACCATTGTCTCTAATTCTTTCTAAAGTTTGTGCTAATTCTTCTTGTTGCAACAAATCGCCTTCTTTCCATTTTTTATCAAACAAGATTTTATAATTGTTTGCTTTTTGAAAACGAGTACGAGTTCCGTTTAAAGATCTTGCTTGTTTTGCAGTTACTCTAAAACCATTTCTTGCTAAATCTATTGAAGGTTGAATTAACTCTTCAAAAGGTAAACTTCCGAATTTTTTATACACTTCAAAAATTCCAGCTATTGATCCCGGAACTCCAACAGAATGAACTCCAAAGCTACTTTTTCCTGGAATTACATTTCCTTTTTCATCAAGATACATATCTCTACTAGCAGTTAATGGTGCTTTTTCTCTAAAGTCTAACGCTCCAGTTTTTCCATCTTTTGCACGATATACCATAAATCCACCACCACCTATATTACCAGCAACGGGATATACAACAGCTAAGCCTAATTGCGTAGCGACCATTGCATCATAGGCATTTCCGCCTTTCTTTAAAATATCAGAGCCAATTTGTGAAGCTTCTACACGTGCAGAAACTACCATTGCTTTTTCGGCAATTAAGCCGGTTACTTTATCTTCTTTAGTAGCTTTACAATTAGCGAATAGAATTGTAATGAATAGAATTGAAAATAATTTTTTCATGATGTTTGGTTATAATTGTTTGAGTTCTTTTAGTTTTTGGTTGGAAAAGATACGCAAATCTTTAAATAATTGATGAATTATGAATTACGAATTTTAAAAATGGAAGTTTATTCACTTTCAATCTGAATATTCATAGTGCTATGTTTACAAGTTTGAAGACAACTCTTTTAATTTTTGTTTAGAAAATAACCTCAAATCTTCAAAGAAAAATGTAAAATCTTCTTCAAATTCTTTGTGTAAGTTTTGCAAATCTTCTACAGCCAAGTGCATTTGAGATTTTTGTTGGGTTCTATTGTTCATTCCGTTTAACACTTTTTCAATTCCTGCTATGTATTGATAATTGTATAACCAATTGTGTTCTATCATAAAAGGCAATAAGTGCTGCGTTTTTTTCGGAAGAATTTCAAAATGATTCTGTAATAATTTATACACTGAATTAACAAAAGTTTCTAAAGGTACATCAGAATAGCTTGTCCAGTTTCTAGCTAAATAATGATCGTAAAAAATATCAATGATTACCCCTTTGTAATGCCTGTATCTGGGGTGCAATCTCCGTTTGCTTTTCCGCACAATTGTATGTGTATCTGTAAAAGTGTCAATTTCTCTGTGTAATAAAATTCCTTTTTGAATCTCTGGATGAAAATGGGTGAAATTATTTCCGGGTATATGATCGGCTATAAAATTACCCAATAAAATATGGGGGTAGTTATCAGACAGGTATAAGTGAGCTAAGAAGTTCAAAAAAGGTTTTGTTTTGGAAGTTAAAAGTAAACAAAAAACGACAACTAAAAAGCTGTAGCTTACTATTATGTAAGATTTGTACTTTCATTTACTCATTAACAGTAATTCCTTTCCTAAAGAATTATGAGTACAAAAAAAGCATCGTTACGAAACGATGCTTTTTTTATTTGAGTTGAATTACAACTACATACTTTTTATTTTTCCCATAATTGTGGTTAGAGACGCTTTCATTTTGTTAATACCAGTACTTAAGGCTTTTTCTTTTGAACTGTTTTTACTGATAATTACTACTGGTTGCAATCCTTCTATACGTGCTTCAATCTTACATTGTATATCATCAGCACCTGTTTTATGGGCATTTTGGTCAGAAAGATGGACTTCAATGCGCGTAATATTTTCAGCAAATTGCTTAAGTGAATGATTGATTCTTTCAGATACAAGGCTTTCTAATTTCTCTGTGCCATGTATGTTTTTGTCTGTATTGAGCTGTATTTTCATAATGTCTTTGATGTAATGTTTACTTCTGTAAAGATATTTACTTTATGAATAATAAACATTGACTTTTATCAGCTTTAACAAATATTTATATACTCGCTCAATATTATTTTTTGTCTAATTTTTCGAAAGAATTTAATCATTGCTAGTTATTTTTTTTCTCATGAATTATAAGTTCAAAAAAAAGCATCGTACTTAAACGACGCTTTTAAATAGTATATAGATTCCTGCCAGAGTTTATCTTGAGCGGAGTCGAAAGGCAGGAATGACAATTATTATGAATTCAACATCACAGGCATCACCAACATGGTAACATGCTCTCCTTCGTCTGTTCCGTCAATAGGGGTTAAGATTCCGGCTCTGTTTGGTAACGACATTTCTATTAAAATATCATTAGAGTTTAAGTTGGTTAACATTTCGCTTAAAAAACGCGAGTTAAAGCCTATTTGCATATCGTCTCCATGATAATCACAGCTCAAACGTTCGTCTGCTTTGTTTGCATAATCTAAATCTTCAGCAGAAATATTCAATTCTGTTCCTGCCATTTTCAATCTAATTTGGTGTGTTGTTTTGCTAGAGAAAATAGACACACGTTTTACAGAGTTTAAAAAGGAAGCTCTATCAACCGTTAATTTATTTGGATTCTCTTTTGGGATAACCGCTTCGTAATTTGGATATTTTCCGTCAATCAATCTACAAACCAATACAAAGTTGTCAAATGTAAACTTTGCATTTGAGTTGTTGTATTCTATAGAAACATCACTATCAGAACCATTTAAAATTCCTTTTAATAAGTTCAATGGTTTTTTTGGCATGATAAATTCTGCACTTTCATTGGCAGTAACATCCGTACGTGTATATTTTACCAATTTGTGTGCATCAGTAGCTACAAAGGTTAAACTCTCTGGACTAAACTGAAAAAATACGCCGCTCATCACCGGGCGTAAATCATCGTTACCAGCAGCAAAAATGGTTTTAGATATAGCGTTTGCTAATATATCAGACGGAATAACAGTGCTACTTGGCGCAGCTAAAGAAACTGCTTTTGGAAATTCATCACCACTAAAAAATGCCATGTCGTATTTTCCTTGATCAGAACTGATTTCAATAGTGCTTTCACCTTCAGTTTTAAATGTTAAAGGTTGGTCTGGAAATGTTTTTAAAGTATCTAATAACAAGCGTGCAGAAACAGCAATAGACCCTTTTGAGTCAGATTCTACTTCTACAATAGCACTCATGGTGGTTTCTAAATCTGATGCAGAAACTTTTAATTCGTTTTCTGACAATTCAAATAAGAAATTATCTAAAATAGGTAATGTATTGTTACTATTAATTACACCTCCAAGTACTTGAAGTTGTTTTAATAATTGCGAACTTGATACTATAAATTTCATTAATGTTGTTTTAAGGTAAAGACTAAAAAGTCAACTACTTCATATTTAGATTTTCAAAAAAGATATGAACTACAAATATATTCTAAATAAGTGATTTTAAAAATATATTTATCAACAGTTTTTAACGGGTTTTTAATGAAGTAAAGAAACGTTATAATTATGTTAATGCTTTTTGAAGAACACAGACCGTTGTATATAAATACTATATTTGTTTTGACTTTTTAAAGACTTTTTAATGAAGAAGTATACCTATTTCACAATTGTTGCACTGCTTTTTTCGGTGCTAATGCTTGCACAAAAACCTCAAAAATTAACATCAAATCAGATTTACGAAAAAATACAGAAATTAAATTTTTTAGGATCTGCTTTATACATTGCTGCGCATCCAGATGATGAAAACACACGCTTAATTTCATATTTGTCAAATCATGAAAAAGCGAGAACAGCTTATTTATCTTTAACAAGAGGAGATGGAGGTCAAAACTTAATTGGTCCAGAAATTAGAGAGTTATTAGGACTCATTAGAACTCAAGAGTTATTAGCTGCTAGAAAAATTGATGGAGGAGAACAGTTCTTTACAAGAGCCAATGATTTTGGCTATTCAAAACATCCAAAAGAAACCTTAGAGTTTTGGGAAAAAGACAAAGTTTTGAGCGATGTGGTTTGGGCAATTAGAAGGTTTAAACCTGATGTAATTATCAACAGGTTTGATCATAGAACTCCTGGAACTACCCATGGTCATCATACCACTTCAGCATTATTAAGTGTAGAAGCATTTGATTTAGCCAATGATGCAACAAAATATACGGGCCAATTAAAGCATACAGAAACTTGGCAGCCTAAGCGTTTGTTTTTTAATACAGGTCGCTTTTTTTATAGCAACGAAGCAGAATTTAAAAAAGCAACTGAGGGGAAGTTAACCGGATTTGATGTGGGTGTGTATTATCCGTTAAAAGGATTGTCAAATAACGAAGTTGCAGCGTTGGCAAGTAGCCAACATTTATGTCAAGGTTTTGGTAGATTAACAACTAGAGGAGCTCAACTTGAATATGTTGAGTTTTTGAAAGGAGACAAACCCAAAGATGTATCCGACATTTTTTCTGGAATTAATACTACATGGAATCGGATAAAAGGCGGTGGAGAAATTGGTGCTATTTTGTATGATGTAGAGAAAAATTTTGATTTTGCAAATCCGTCTAAACATGTGCCTGCCTTGTTAAATGCTTATGATAAAATTCAATTATTAGAGGATAATCACTGGAGAGAAATCAAACTCAAACAAATCAAAGAAATAATTGAAGCAACAGCAGGATTGTATTTAGAAGTTTCTGCAACAAGTGCTTCTACAACACCAAACGGAAATGTAGATATAAAAATTGAGGTTTTGAATAGAAGTGATATCACTACATTTTTTGATTCATACAGCATTGTTGGTAATGGCATCCGCTTGGTAAAAACTCCAGAAAAACAGTTAGAAAATAATGTTCGTGTTAATCTTACTGACAAAATTCAGTTAAAAAATAAAGCATATTCAGATCCGTATTGGTTGCAAAACAAAGGAACCTTAGGAATGTATGCTGTAAAAGATCCATTGCAAATTGGAAAACCAGAATCTGATAGACCTTTGCAAATTGAATTTCATTTAAATATTTGGGAACACGATATTACTTTTACAAAAAATGTGGTTTATCGATATTCTAAAAGTGATATCGGTGAGATTTACGAACCGTTTGAGGTATTGCCAGAAGTAACTACAAAACTAAATAACAAAGTGATTCTTTTTTCGGATGATACTCCGCAGAAAGTGCAAGTTTCAGTAAGAGCAGGAAAAAACAATATAAACGGTTTTGTTAGTTTACAAGTTCCAACTAATTGGAAAATTTCGCCAAAACAGATTCCGTTTTCAATCACACAAAAAGGAGATAATGTAACGGTAGATTTTATGGTAACACCGCCAGCAAATCAATCTGAAGGACTTTTAACGAGTGTTGCTACTGTAGATGGAAAAACGTATTCAAAAGAATTGGTAGAAATCAATTACAGTCACATTCCGAAACAATCTGTGTTGTTAAATTCTGAAGCAAAAATTGTACGATTAAACATTCATAAAAATGGTAGCTTTATCGGTTATATTGCAGGAGCAGGAGATGTAGTTCCAGAAAGTTTGCGTCAAATAGGATACAATGTAATTACTATTGATCCTAATGAAATCAATGAAGAAAATTTGCATAAATTTGATGCAGTTGTTTTAGGAGTTAGAGCATATAATACTGTTGATGCATTAAAATTCAAGCAAAAATTCTTGTTAGATTATGTTGAAAAGGGCGGAAATATGATTGTACAATACAATACGAGTGGAAGAGGTGGTATTGATGTTGGAGCGCCTTACAAATTAAACATTTCTAGAGACCGTGTGACTGATGAAACCGCGCCTGTTAGAATGCTGGCAAAAGACCATTCGTTGTTGAATTTTCCAAATAAAATAGAAGCATCAGATTTTGAGGGTTGGGTACAAGAACGCGGATTGTATTTTCCGAATTCTTGGGGAAAAGAATTTACACCAATTCTATCGATGAACGACAAAGGAGAACCCGCTAGAAATGGAAGTTTATTAGTTGCAAAACACGGAAAAGGACATTATATTTATACAGGATTAAGTTTCTTTAGAGAATTGCCAGCTGGGGTTTCGGGAGCTTATAAACTTTTTGCAAATATGTTGTCTATAGGAAAAGAAAACATTCAGAAGCAAACTGAAATTAAAGAGTAATAAAATGTCAGTTCGAGTGAAATAGTGAAACTATTTTGTATCGAGAACAAATACTTCTCGATACAATTTTTTACAAAAATCACTCGAAGTGACACTAAAATAAAACAACAGATATGGAAGCAGAAAAACGTCCTTGGAAAAAGATTTACAGTTTAGTGTTAATTGCTAACTTTATATATATCATCTTGTTTTATTTTATCACTACTTATTTTTCAAATTAAGCCTATAAATTATGGAAATCTTAGATTGGATTGTACTTTCTGTTACCTTATCATTCATTGTTATTTATGGTGCTTATAAAACTAGAAATACCAGCGTACAAGATTATATCAAAGGAGGAAACGACACAAAGTGGTGGACCATTGGGTTGTCTGTGATGGCAACACAAGCCTCTGCAATTACCTTTTTATCTACACCGGGACAAGCATTTCATAGCGGAATGGGGTTTGTGCAGTTTTACTTCGGATTGCCGATAGCAATGGTAATTATTTGCCTAGTCTTTATCCCTATTTATCATCGATTAAAAGTCTATACTGCTTACGAATATTTAGAAGGACGGTTTGATTTAAAAACAAGAACTTTGGCAGCCATTTTATTTTTAGTGCAACGTGGATTGGCAGCAGGAATTACCATTTTTGCTCCAGCTATTATTTTATCTGCAGTGTTGGGCTGGGATTTGGTTTCGCTGAATATTATTATTGGAGTATTGGTGATTATTTATACAGTTTCTGGAGGAACAAAAGCAGTAAATGTGACTCAGAAGCAGCAAATGTTTATCATCTTTATTGGTATGTTTGTTGCCTTTTTTATGATTATCGACAAATTACCACATGATATTTCCTTTTCTAAAGCACTCGATATTGCTGGAGCTAGTGGTAAAATGAAAGTACTCGATTTTTCGTTTGATTTATCAAATAGATATACCGTTTGGACAGGTTTTTTAGGTGGGACATTTTTAATGTTGTCTTATTTCGGAACAGATCAAAGTCAGGTTCAACGCTATTTGTCTGGAAAATCTATTAGAGAAAGTCAGTTAGGCTTGTTGTTTAACGGCTTGTTAAAAGTGCCGATGCAATTTTTTATTCTACTAGTTGGTGTAATGGTTTTTGTGTTTTATCAGTTCAATGCTGCGCCATTAAACTTTAACCCGAAAGCTAATGAAGTTGTAATCAATTCTAAATATGCTTCAGAATACAAAGCGCTAGAAAATCAATATCGAGAAATTGAAAATGATAAAAAAGCATTGGTTTTAGATGGGGTTCAACTAGAAGATAAAAACCGAATAAAAGAATTAGAGATTAAGAGTGTTGCTTTAAAAGAACAAGCTAAAGTTATAATTTCAAAAGCAGATGATTCTGTTGAAACAAATGATAAAGATTATGTATTTATTCACTTTATCTTAAATAATTTACCAAGAGGTTTAATCGGATTATTATTGGCCGTTATATTATCAGCAGCCATGTCATCAACAGCTTCAGAATTAAATGCATTGGCTTCTACTACAGCCATAGATTTATATAAAAGAAATGTAAAAGAAGAAAAAACAGAAGAGCATTATGTAAAAATGTCTAAATGGTTTACCTTAGGTTGGGGAATTCTAGCCATTTTAGTGGCATGTGTAGCCAATTTATTTGATAATTTAATTCAATTAGTCAATATTATTGGCTCCATTTTTTATGGAAATGTACTAGGAATCTTCTTATTGGCATTTTTTATCAAATGTGTAAAGGGTAACGCTGTATTTATTGCTGCTTTAATTACTCAAATCTTAATTATAGGGGTATTCTTATTAGATTGGTTACCTTATTTATGGCTGAATCTATTGGGCTGTGTATTGGTAATGGGGATTGCAATTCTTTTACAAACCACGATGAAAAGAAAAGTAGAATTGATTCATTAATCATTTTTTTATAGAATAGAGACATAGGCAGTAACTTATATTACTGCCTATATTTTTATTCAAAAGTAATTTTATTTTTACAAAAAGTAAAGAAAACTATACTTTATGTAAAATTTTTATTACATTTGCATTGTAATACTAAAATTATAAGATTATGGAAACAAATTATTTATTGCCAAACAAATTTAAAAAATTAGGTTGGGTATTGTTTGGTTTAGGTTTATTAGGAGGTGTGTATATTTATGCAACTGGTTTAACAGACGAGTTTTTAAAAGTAAAAGTGCTTTCAATTTATGACAACCAAATCTTTGGGAAGAGGTCATTTTTTAAGATTGTAGAAAATGGGATTTTTGATGAACTAGTTTCAGTTTTTATTATTGTTGGAGGTTTTTTAGTTGGGTTTACCAAAGAGAAAATTGAAGATGAGTTTATTTATAAACTTAGAAAAGACTCATTGGTTTGGGCGTTGATTGTTAATTATAGCATTCTATTAGTTGCTATTCTGTTTGTATATGATATGACTTTTTTACACATCTTGTTTTTTAATATGTTTACTACATTGGTGTTTTTTGTGATACGATTTAGTGTATTAAAATATAAATATTTAAGTCATGAAGAATAGATTAAAAGTACAAAGAGCCATACACGAATTAACGCAGGCAGATTTAGCAGAGAAAATAGGGGTAACTAGACAATCTATAAATGCCATAGAAAAAGGAAAATATGTGCCCTCCACAGTTCTAGCATTAAAAATAGCAAGGTTATTTAATGAACCCGTAGAAAATATATTTACTTTAGAAGACAATGATTAATAAGAACAGCCGAAAGGCTGTTTTTTTATTCTGTCATTCTAAATCTAATTACTAAAGAAGAAATAATAGTGATGATTCCTATAGTAATAATGGCATATTCAATTCCCCATAGATCTGCGATAACTCCAGATAAAATAGCGCCAATGGCATAGCCTAAATCACGCCACAAACGGAATACACCAATACTTTCTGCACGTTGAGTTGGAGTAGTGGTTGCTGCTATTGAAGATAAGAATGTTGGATACACCAATGCAGTTCCTAAACCTAACATGGCAGCAATAAAAACTAAACCATAAAAACCTGAGACAAAAGCAATTGATATAATTGCAATACCTTGTAATAACATTCCCCAAAAAAGCATCTTTTTTTTGGAGTAGATATCAGACATTCTTCCCGTAAATAATTGTCCAATCCCCCAAACAGAAGGATACACTGCGGCAACAATACCGATACTTTTTGTGTCAAATTGTAAACCCACTAACAAAATGGGTAATAAACCCCAAATCATTCCGTCGTTTAAATTATTCACCAAGCCGGCTTGTGTAATAGCACTTAGATTTTTATTTTTAAAAGTAGTTTCAATAAACACATTGTCTAAACTATCTGAAATATTCTTTTTTTGTTCATGATTGACAAACTTCCGAGTATCGTTTACAAATAACACTGAGAGGATTAAACCAACAACAGAAATTCCAATTCCGATATAAAACGGATACGGAGTAATGCCATACTTTTGAGCTACAATTCCAGTTAAAAAAGCAACAACTCCAACAGCAAAATAACCAGCAAATTCGTTGATGCCCATTGCTAAACCACGATCTTTCTCTCCAACCAAATCAATCTTCATTACCACAGTACTACTCCATGTTAATCCTTGATTGATTCCCAATAAAACATTGGCAAAAATCACCCAATTCCAATGCGAGGCATTTATTAAAATAAACGGAATCGGAAGTGCGAAAATCCAACCTAAAATCAATAGATTTTTTCGCCCATATGTATTTGCCAATTTCCCGGTAAAATAGTTGGTAATTGCTTTTGTAATTCCGAATGCAATGATAAAAGATAAAATGGCTGTTTTAGAAGCGACACCAAATTTAAGTTCGGCAAATTTCGGAAATATGGAGCGCTCTAATCCAATCATTCCGCCAACAAAAGCGTTGATAATAACTAGGATTGTAAACTGAACCCAATTTTCTTTTAATCCTAGAATTGGTTTTGTATTCATAAAGCTTTTTCGAAAATTCGATATTTCTTATAAATTTCGTGATTCATACGTTCATAAGTAGCTCGCATTTGAGTATTTCCTTCCATGGTAACATGGCTATCCATTATTGTTAATCCTCCTTTTCTAGCGGAATCAAATAATGCAACTGCCATGAGCGCATCTAACCCAAAATTTCGAATATTTTGTTTTACACACCCCAATAGCATGTCTAATTGATTTGCTGTTTTCAAAGCACGAATGATATGAAAAAAACCAAAAGGTAAAATTCTTCCATTTGCTTTTTTAAAGCCCTTACTAATGTTTGGCATGGCAACGACAAATGCAACAACAACATCATTTTTATCTTTTACTAATTTGATGTAATTCGGATTTAACAAGGGTAAAAATCGACTAGAAAATTCTTTAGCCTCTGTTTCATCTAAAGGAGCAAAGCCATAAATATCTGTATAAGTTTCGTTGATTAAATCGAAGACTGTTTGTACATAAGGTTTTATTTCTGTTGATTTTGTAAACTCAACTATTTTAAATCCTCTAGACTTAACTCGTTCTGCAATTTTTAGATAGATTTCTGGTGTTTTTTCTTCAAGCCGAACTCTGTATTGAAATAAATCAATCTTCTTTTGATAGCCATTTCTTTGGGTATGAGAAATCATGTATTTAAAACTACAGTTGGTAACCATCACAGTCATTGGATCATCAAATCCTTCTAATAAAAAACCTTGTGGATCTTTATCAGAAAATCCTAACGGACCAACAATGTTTACCATATTTTTTTCTTTACCCCAAACCTCAATGGCTTCAATCAATGTATCAAAAACTTCAGCATCATCATAACATTCTAAATAACAGAATCGAACATTTTTTTCGTTATTGCCTTTGTTGTATGCATGATTAATTATTCCCATTATTCGTCCAACAACTTCGCCATTTTTGGTTGCTAAATACATAATGGTATCGCAATGTTCAAAAGAATGATTCTTTCTTTTATCAAAAACTTTAAATTCATCAGAAATGAGTGGAGGCAACCATTCTTTATGGTTTTTATGAATTTTATAAGGTAGTTTTATAAAAGTCCGTAAATCTTTATATGTATTTACTTCTCTAAGATGAATCATAAATTAGCTTGTATGAATTTTCTTTTTGGGTTGATAATGATACACAAATTCTGCTAAATACAAGATAAATGGTGCAATTAAAAAACCAAAAATTGCATCAACTGCATAATGTGCTTTGATATACACAGTTGATAGTATTAATATGATTGTTATTGGGACACAAATTTTAAAAAAAAGAGGAGAAGATTTCCTTGCAAGAGCTAGTATAACAATGGTTACGCCAACATGAGAACTTGGGAAAGCACCAGTTGGTTGTTCTGCTCCTTCTTGAATTGCATGTATTATTTTTTGAAAAAAATATCCGTTTGTTGGAACAGCTCTTTCAGAGACATCAAAATAAAACTGTGGTCCAGCTGAAGGGAATAAAGCAAAAACAAAATAGAAAAATAAGAGGGAAAAAGCTACGATAAAATTGCTTTCTAAAAAGAATGATTTTCTTTTAAAAAAAGTGATAAAAATAAAACCAAGAATGATGCAATAGAAAGAGAAATAGCCAAAATACATAAGCTCTGCAAAACCAGTACTAGAAAAATATTTCGAAAACGTTATGCTTGGCTGAAAACCAAATAGCCATTGATCAAATTGAATAAAAAGTGGATCTAAATTACTAAAAAAAAGCTTGTTATAATACACCGTTTCAGTATAAAAATAACCTGCAAATAAAATGGGATAGATATTTCTAAATAAATTAAATACCGCAGAATTTAGAATAGAATTTAAAAAGATAAATCCTAAACTCACAACAAAAATAACTCCTCTAACAATCAGTAAATCAACTACATTTTCGGTTTGATTCCAAGAACAGATTAATAAAATGGTTGTAATCAATAGAAAACCCAGAAAAAGAACGTCTATTTTAAGAAATCTATTCATACATGATTAATTCATTTTTTCCTTAAAAAAAGCAATCGTTCTTTTCCATGACAACTCTGCAGCAGGTCTATCAAATCTTGGGGTGGTATTATTATGAAACCCATGATTCACATTTGGGTAGAAATATGCCTGATGCTCAATCTTATTAGCTTTTAATATTTTTTCATAGGCTTCCCAACCAGCATTTACTCTTGTATCTAATCCAGCATATTGTAACAATAAAGGTGCTTTTATTTTTGCAGCATCTTCATCGTTTGGTTGTCTTCCGTAATAAGGTACTGCAGCAGCTAAATCTGGAATTTTCACGGCCATCATATTTGAAATCCAACCCCCAAAGCAAAATCCGACAACACCAATTTTACCGTTACAATCTTTATGGTTTTTTAAATACTCATAAGCAGCAATAAAATCTTCTAGCATTTCATTCTGATTTCTTTTTCGTTGCATGGTTCTTCCATCATCATCGTTTCCTGGATATCCTCCAAGCGGACTTAGAGCATCAGGTGCCAACGAAATAAAGCCATCCACAGCAGTTCTACGTCCAACATCTTCTATATATGGATTTAGTCCACGGTTTTCATGAACAACCACAATGCCGGGCAATTTCTTAGAAATATTTTTCGGAGTAGACAATAAACCTTTTATCGTTCCGCCTCCTTTTGGAGAATTGTAATTGATGTAATCAGAATCAATGCGTTCATCATCTTTTTTTATTGTCATGGTATCTACATAATTCGGAGACATAAAACTTAGTAAAGACGGAACAGTAACTCCAGCAACTGCATACATTCCTAGCTTTTCAACAAAACCTCTTCTGTCTATTTTATTATGGGCATAATCGTCGTATAAATCAAATACTTCTGGAGAAATGTCTTCTTTAGTTAGTTTTTTCATGAGTGTATGTTTTAGAATGAAAATTAGTTTTTCTAAAAATACACAATCTTTATGAAACTAGAAAGATGAAATTTTTTGTAAGAGTTTATTGGGAAATGATTTAGTTCCTTTTTTTAATAAGGTTTCTTTCTTTGTGCATTCTGTGTGAAATTGCTATGCTAACAATAACAAAGGCCGTAAATGAAAAGAAACCGAATAAGACACTAGAATTGTTGGTTGTTAGGATATCGACAGATTCTGAAACTAATTTTAACTGACTAAGTTGGTCATTGATAATTCCTTGAAAACCGATAAAAGCCATAATAATTGCAATTACAAAAACATCTGCCATAGACCATTTACCCGTTTTGAATATAAAAAACTGTATGATTTTATTTTCCTTTAATTTATTGTTTATAATATATAAGATTGATGAAACTAATTTGGTAATTGGAAACAAAATACTAAACAGAAAGATTAAAATTCCAACGGCAATTAAATCGAATTTACGTTGCTCCATCATTAAGGTTACAACTTCATAGATGCTTTTGCTTTTGTAAAATAACACCTGGTTTTTAAAGCTAATTGTTTCATTTAAAAAGGAAAAACTAATTTCAGAGATGCGTGCATCAATTTCTATCATAGGTAAAGTAATACCTAAAAATAACAGTGAAAAACTAAATAGTATTCCTGCTAAATAATCAATTCTAGAGATTTTTTTGATAAAAAAGAAAACAACGATAAACCCTAAAAAAGAAATAGCTAACAAGACTCTGTAAATCTGACTTTCTTCCTGTTGTTTTTCAATCTTTTCATGTAAAACTGTTATTGCATTTTCACTAGTATCGCTTTCATGTTTCTTAACAATCGCATCTACTTTTGAATAGTCTGTTCTTGAAAACGAACTGTTGGTGTATTTTTTTAAGAGTACAACAATGTATTCTTTAATTCCTTCTGTATTATTTTTAACATCTAAAAACGACATTACTTTTTCTGTAAGTGCTGGAATGTCTTCCCTAATTCCGTCAAAAGCAGAAGCATATAATGTTTTTTTTACGGACGCAAAAAGACCTTCAGAATTTTTCTTTTGAACCGTTTTTTCGTAATCATCGATAAGGGTTTTTAGCAATACAGAAACGTTCTCTTTCATCTCGTCATTGCCCATTTCTTCAGCCTTAAAATCTCCTAATTTATTTGCAATGATATCCGCTAAAAGCCTTTCCCATTTATCAACATTTAAAAGACCGTATTCTACATGAGAAAGCTCAATTAAATCACTTTTGAGTTGCAACTGTGCTTGTTCACTTTTATACATCTTAAAAGATGCAAAAATTGATATCATAAGCAATATGCTAAGAAAAAAGGTTTTAGTTTGATTCATAAATACATAAAAATAGTTAGATATAGTTAAACGACGAGGATTTGCTTAATTTGTTACAATACGTATGTTTCTAACTATGTGTATTTCTTTTTTCGTAAATAATTAAAAACTAGACCAAAAAGAGCTAACAATGCTAAAGGTAAAGCAATATTAAATAGTTGCCAAAAAGTGCGTTCTTCAAAAGATTTTTGCTTGTCTAATATATTTATTTTGAGTGATTTATTTCTAAGATTTATTAAACCATCATCGTCCAATAGATAATCTACAGTATTTAACAAAAACTCTTTATTACCAAAGGCTTCTTGCGTCCATTTGTCTATTGATAAATCGTAAGGTTGATTTTTTAAGATTTGGTTTTTAGCAATATCCCCATCGGCTATTACAACCATTTTGTTGGCAATACTTTGGTCTTTATAAAGTGATGTTTTAAAAGGCTTTATTCTGTTTTTGTAAGCCGAATTAAAAGAGCCTTCTAACAAAACCGCTGTAAGTTGTTTTCCGCTATTGTATTCGTTCGGGTTTTGCTCATCAGCAATACTTTTTAATTCCACAAAATTTGGAGTTCCTAGTTTTGCAGATAATAATGATGTGGCTAATAATGGCGTTTTTTTGATGTTGTTTTTTAACGTGTCAATTTGTGTTGTAAACTGTAAACGAACTGGACGAATATTTTTGGTAATCGGATGATCTACATTTCCGTTTACCAGTGGATGAAAACTCCAGGGTAAATATTGAAATTGTGTTTGATGACCAACATTTCCTGTGGCTAGTGGTATTTTTGCAGCATAAGAATCTTTAATTAAACTGGTATTTATTCTTACACCATAAGCAAATAATAAATCGGTTAAATTCAAATCTCTTGGATACGCTAACATTTTGCCAGTTTGCAATAAGCTATCTTGTTCTGCTTGAACGTTGTCAATCATCCAAAGAGTTTTACCACCATTTGTGATAAATTGATCTAACACTAATTTTTCATTATCAGAAAACTTTATTGTTGGTTTTGCAATGATGGCTAAATCAAAACTAGTTAAATCTTTTAAAGTTTTTTGCGGATTTGTAGCAACAGAATCTAAGGTAAATTTTGCCAAACTATTTTTGCTAGCAACTTCTTTTAAAAAACTATACAAATAAATATCTTGCAACTCTCCATTTCCAGTTAATACCGCAATTTTTTGTTTATTTTTTCTACCAATATTTTTAAGGGCACTGGCAAAAGAAAACTCTAAACTTTCAACGGCATTTTGCAGTTGTTCGTCTTGATTGCTGACATTAGAACTTGGTAATAAGTTTACAAACTCTGTTTTGTTTTGATAAGAAATTTCTGCCCAAGGAAAAATAATAGCTTCCGAAAGTTTGCCATTTTCTTCTACGGTTAATCTACTAGGAATCATTCCTTTTTTAATCAACTCTTCTCTAAGCGTATCTGGATTTACAAACTGAATTCTAATAGTAGAATTTACAGCTCTTAACTCTTCTAAAAATTGTTTTGTTTCAATTTGCAAACGCTTAAATTCGGCCGGAAAATCGCCTTCTAAATACACTTTTATATTTAGAATATTGCTTACAGAATTTACAATTGAAGTTGTTGTTTTTGTTAAGGTATAACGATTGTCTTGAGTTAAGTCAAAACGTTTATACAATTGATTTCCTAAGAAATTAATCAATAGTAAACCAACAACTAATTTTGCAAGGAATTGTATATTCTTAGACATTACGTAACTGGTTTTTAGTTAGTAATAAAAAGAAAACAGTGAGAGAGATGAAATATAAAACATCTCTAGTGTCTATGACACCACGACTAATGCTTTTGTAATGTTCATTGATTCCTAATAATTGAATAGTATAGCTATTGGTCGGAAAGACACCTGCAATGGCGTCAAATCCGTAGAACAAAAAGAACGTAATAAAAACGCCTAAAATAAATGCAACAATTTGATTTTTAGAAAGTGTTGAGGTAAACAAACCAACTGATGTATACGTGGCTGCTAAAAACAACAAGCCGATGTATGAACCTATGGTGCTGCCTAAATCGATGTTTCCAATCGGATTTCCCAATTGAATGATTGTGTATACATAGGTCATCGTTGGTGTTAAAGCAATAACAATTAAGAGGAGCGATGCGGTAAATTTACCCAATACTATTTGCCAATCTGTAATTGGTTTTGTGCGCAAAGTTTCTATAGTTCCAGTATTTAATTCGTCTGCAAAACTTTTCATAGTTATTGCAGGGATTAGAAACAATAAAATCCATGGAGCCAAATAAAAGAAACTATTTAAGTCTGCAAAACCTGCATTTAAGATATTGGTGTCATCTTTAAAAACCCATAAAAATAAACCGTTTACCAATAAGAAAACTCCGATTACCAAATAGGCAATGGGTGATGCAAAAAACAAATTGAATTCTTTTCTTAAAATCGGAATCATATTATAGATGTATATCGAGGCGAAAAATACGATTATTTTCAACACCTTCGTCTCTTCTTTTTGGCTGAAAAACAAAAAGATGTTTTTCTAACAACGCAATAGAAGCTATATTATTTTTGTGGGTAAAAGCTTCTTTAACTTTTAAGTTCATTTTTGAAATTCCAAATTCTAAAACCGCATTCATAGCTTCACTCATAAAACCTTTTTGATGAAAAGATGGATCTAATTCGTAACCAATTTCAGCATAATTAGTATCTAATGATATTTTATGATATACAATGGTACCAATTACTTCGTTGGTTTCTTTTAATACTATAGACCAAAATATCCGGTTTTGTTTCTCAAATTCTTGATGACAAATAGTAATGAATTCGGTAGCTTCGTCTAAACTCTTTGGTGTGTTTCTAGTAATTAGTTTGTTGATTTCTTTATTAGAGCGCAATTTGAAAATTGCTTTAACATCATTTGTATTTAATTGTCGTAACAGCAATCGTTCTGTGTTAATTTCTGGAAAATGGATAAAAGAAAAGAGCTTCATTAATAATTGATAATTGTTTGTTGATATCTGATAACTGTTTACTGATAATTGCTTAAGGCATGCTTACCGTTTTATCAACACTCCAAGCTACTGGTTTGATATTAAATAATGCTTTGGTTTCTGCCCAAACAACTTTAAATAATTCAGAGTTTCTGTAGTTTTCTAAATCTTTTTCTGTTTCCCAATAACTATAGGTAAAGAAAATTGTTGGGTTGTTTTTATCTCGATACAATTCTAATAACTGACAACCATTGTTTGCTCTAATTTTTTCTTTTTTACTTTCAAAAATTTCTAAAAATGCCGATACATTTTCTTTATGAAATCCCATTTTTACAATTCTAACAAACATCTATAATTTCTAAAAAATTAATAAAATTCTACTGTTATAGTATCTCTGTAACTCAATCCTAAGAGAGAAGAAGCACTACCAACAGTATTTAAATTGCTTCTGTAAATAGCAATTTCTAAAAAACCTGCAGAATTAAAAATAGCCAGCTTATTGCCATCATAATGTTTTCTGTCTTCATTAATTGCATAGTTGATAATATCATTGTACTTATTGTTGATTTTATCAAAAGTATACCGTCTTGCTGTAACCTTATAATCTCTTCCTTTGCCTATTTCAGCAATGAGTTTTTTACTGATATTGCTAATTACATTTCCGTAATTGTCAATATAGATAACACTTCCGGTGATTTGAGTTTGGGTGGAGTTAATTTTTGGTTGAATTTCAGTCATTTCTTTATAGGTCTGAATGTCTTTACCAATTACCCCTAAACTTCCTCCACGAGCAATAAAACACGCAACTTGAACAAAAACATCTAGTACAGGGAAACTACTTTCTATACGATCATGGATGTTAATTTCTACAATTTGAGTTGGTTTTATTTCTGAAGCAATCATAGAAATTAATCCGTTATCTGGACAAATAAAATAATGATTATCTAACAACAACGCAATGTGTTTGTTTTCTGGACTCAACTCAGAATCTACACCAATAATATGAATGCTTTTATCAGGAAAACTTTTGTATGAGTTTTTTAAAATATAGGCAGTTTCTGTAATGCTAAAAGGAGAAATTTCGTGAGTGATGTCTACAATTCTAGCATCAGGTAATTCTGAGTAAATAGCCCCCTTTACAGCACCTACAAAATGGTCTTTAGTTCCGAAATCTGTTGTTAAAGTAATTAAAGACATGTAAAGACTACCTGTTAATTAGTTGTTTAAAAAATTACAAAAATTTTACACAAAGCTAATCAATTCTAATTTTTTATCCGTAATTTTCTTGTATAAAAAGCAGATAGATTTTATCTCATTTTATTTTATATAACTATTTACAATGCACAGATTGTTAACCTATTAAAATAGAATCATTTGACAGAAAGAATTATTGAACTCACAGACATAGATCCAAAAGAATTTTTTGGAACTCAAAACAGCACAATAGCACACTTAAAAAAACACTTCCCGAAAATAAAAATAGTAGCTAGAGGTAATAATTTAAAAATTTACGGAGAATCTGACATTCTAGACGAATTTGAAAAGCGTCTAGAAATGCTGATGAAGTATTTTAACAAATACAACAAGCTAGACGAAAATAGCATTGAGCGAATTTTAATATCAACAGGAAAAGAAGAAAACGCAAATGTAAATGCCAAAGATGTACTAGTTCATGGTGTTAATGGTAGGTTGATCAAAGCTCAAACAGAGAACCAACGCAAAATGGTTTCTATGATGCAACAAAACGATATGCTTTTTGCAGTGGGTCCAGCCGGAACAGGAAAAACATATACCGCTGTTGCTCTAGCCGTAAAAGCTCTAAAGGAAAAAGAAGTACGTAGAATTATTTTGACAAGGCCTGCTGTAGAATCTGGTGAAAATTTAGGATTTTTACCTGGAGATTTAAAAGAAAAATTAGATCCGTATATGCAACCACTTTACGATGCTTTAAGAGATATGATTCCGCATGAAAAATTAGAATCTTATTTAGAAAAAGGAGTTATACAGATTGCACCACTTGCATTTATGCGAGGACGAACCTTAGACAATGCATTTGTAATTTTAGATGAAGCGCAAAATACAACCCATAATCAAATGAAAATGTTTTTAACTAGAATGGGAAAACATGCAAAGTTTGTTATCAATGGAGATCCTGGGCAAATAGATTTACCTAGAAAGCAAGTTTCTGGGCTAAAAGAATCGTTACTAGCTCTAAAAGACATTGAAGGAATTGCACAAATTTATTTAGACGATAAAGATGTCATTCGTCATCGATTGGTAAAAAGAATCATTTCAGCATATAAAAGTATAGAAACAGAATAGTTTTTTGTTGTTCGTAAAAAGTCTTTAGTTTACTTTTGCAAGCAACAACAACACAACAATTAATGAATACAATTAACGAAACAAACTTTCATTTTCCGAAACAGAAATCAGTTTACAAAGGGAAAGTAAGAGAGGTTTATAATATTAATGACGAAGTTTTGGTAATGATTGCTTCTGATAGATTGTCTGCTTTTGATGTAATTCTTCCACGTCAAATTCCGTTTAAAGGACAAATTTTAAATCAGATAGCTACCAAAATGATGAATGCTACTGCAGATATTGTTCCGAATTGGTTAGTGGCAACCCCTGATGAAAATGTAGCGATTGGCCATTTATGTGAGCCATTTAAAGTAGAAATGGTGATTCGTGGTTATTTATCTGGTCACGCAGCAAGAGAATACAAAGCCGGAAAAAGAATACTTTGTGGAGTTACAATGCCAGAAGGCATGAAAGAAAATGATCAATTTCCAACCCCAATAATTACACCATCTACAAAAGCAGCTAATGGTGAGCACGATGAAGATATTTCTCGTGATGACATTTTAGCAAAAGGAGTTGTTTCTGAAGAAGATTATTTGGTTTTAGAAGAGTATACTCGTAAATTGTTTGCTCGAGGAACTGAAATTGCCGCTAAACGTGGTTTAATTTTGGTGGATACCAAGTACGAATTCGGAAAAACCAAAGAAGGAAAAATTGTGTTGATTGATGAAATTCATACACCAGATTCTTCTCGGTATTTTTATGCTGATGGATATCAAGAACGTCAAGAGAAAGGAGAGACTCAAAAACAATTGTCAAAAGAATTTGTACGTCAGTGGTTGATAGAAAAGGGATTTCAAGGTAAAGAGGGACAACAAATTCCTGAAATGTCGGATGAAAAAATTATAGAAATATCAAATAGATATATAGAATTGTATGAACAAATTACAGGAGAAACTTTTGTAAAAGCGAATACAGAGAATGTATTAGACAGAATACATAAAAATGTTACGGAGTTTTTAACTTCGTAAATAAAATATTAACCTCTCGACTGCGCTCGAGGAGACATTTAATTGTCAGTTCGAGCGCAGTCGAGAACTATTTAACTAAAAAAACTTAATTACCATGATTATAGAACCAAGAACAAGAGGATTTATTTGTTTAACTGCGCATCCAACAGGTTGTGAGCAAAACGTAATCAATCAAATAGCTTATGTAAAGTCTAAAGGAGCAATAAACGGCGCAAAAAAAGTGTTGGTGATTGGTTCTTCAACAGGATTTGGATTGGCATCAAGAATAAGCAGTGCCTTCGGTTCGGATGCAGCAACCATTGGAGTCTTTTTTGACAAGCCTTCTGCACCAGGAAAAACAGGTTCAGCAGGATATTACAACACCGCTGCTTTTGAAAAACATGCGCATGCCGCAGGCTTGTATGCAAAAAGTATCAATGGTGATGCATTTTCAAACGAAATCAAACGTCAAACAATGGACATGATCAAAGAAGATTTAGGTCAAGTTGATTTAGTTATTTATAGTTTGGCTTCGCCAGTAAGAACACATCCTGATACAGGAGAGCGTTTTAAATCGGTTTTAAAACCAATTGGAGGTGTTTTCTCAAACAAAACAGTAGATTTTCACACAGGGAAAGTGACTGAAATTTCTATCAATCCAGCAGAAGGAGATGATATTGCAAATACAGTTGCAGTTATGGGTGGAGAAGATTGGAAAATGTGGATGGATGCTTTAAAAGCAAAAAACTTATTATCAGAAGGAGCAACAACTGTTGCTTATTCATACATTGGCCCATCTCTAACAGAAGCAGTATATAGAAAAGGAACCATTGGTGCAGCAAAAGATGATTTAGAAGCGACTGCATTTACCATTTCAGACGACTTAAAATCAATAGGAGGAAAAGCCTATGTTTCTGTAAATAAAGCGTTGGTTACTCAAGCTAGTTCAGCGATTCCTGTAATTCCGTTATACATTTCTTTGTTGTATAAAATCATGAAAGAAAAAGGAATTCATGAAGGATGTATTGAGCAAATTCAACGTTTATATAGTGAGCGATTATTTGGCGGAGATTTAGACCTTGATGCTAAAGGCAGAATTAGAATTGATGATTGGGAAATGAGAGATGATGTACAGGCAGAAGTTTCTAAACTTTGGGAAACTGCTTCTTCAGAAAATTTGCCTGAAATAGGAGATTTAAAAGGATATAGTGATGATTTCTATAATTTATTTGGATTCAAAGTTGAAGGTGTAGATTATGATAAAGATGTAAACGAAATGGTAGAAATCCCTAGCGAGCATTAAATGAAAAGCAATCAAAAATTTATTGGTTTACTAGCTTTGATGTTTTTTAGCGGAACTCTTTTTGCTCAAAAAGACACTTCAAAAAAGGTAAGGGTAAAAGTGTTGAGTTTTAATATTCTTCACGGAAAGACAACCAATGGGAGTTTTGATTTAGATATCATTGCGAATGTGATAAAAAAGGCAGATGCAGATTTTGTTTCTCTGCAAGAAGTTGATTTTAAAACCAATAGATCAAAAAAATACGATTTACCTACAGAGTTGGGTTTTCGTACAAAAATGACTTCTATTTTTGGTAGAGCTATGTATTATGATGGAGGAGAATACGGAGAAGGGGTATTGTCTAAATATACGTTTTTATCAACCAGAAATGTTGCTTTACCCTACACAGAAGGAAACGAACCAAGAGCAGCTTTAGAGGTTACAACCGTTTTAAAATCTGGCGATACCATTTCATTTATCGGAACGCATTTGGATCATTTAAAAGAAGACACCGATAGAGTTTCTCAAGTAAAAGCGATAAATAAAGCGTTTTCTAACAATAAATATCCAACTATTTTATCAGGTGATTTAAATGACACACCTAATAGCACGACGATTAACATTTTAGAATCTTTTTGGAAGGCTTCATATACGAAAGCAAATCCAAAATTAACTTTTCCATCGGATAAGCCAATTAAGAAGATTGATTATGTGATGTTTTACCCAAGAAAAAGTTGGAAAGTACTATCCAAAGAAACAATTTGTGACACCATTGCCTCAGATCATTGTGCCTACTTGGTTACTTTAGAATTACTAAAATAGATGAAAGCGGTTACCGTAAAAAAAATCAAAGACGAATTGAGTTATAAAAACTCAAAAGAGTTGATCGAATTGTGTTTGCGGCTTTCAAAATTTAAAAAAGAGAACAAAGAATTACTTACCTATTTATTATTTGAATCTTCTAGTGAAGAATTGTACATAGAGAGTGTTAAAGAGCAAATAGATGATTTGTTCAATCAAATTAACACTAAAAGCTATTTTTATATTAGAAAAAGTGTTCGAAAAATTTTAACACTTACAAAAAAGTTCATTAGGTATTCTCAAAAAAAAGAAACAGAAGTTGTGTTGTTACTATACTTCTGTAAAAAACTAAAAAGCTTTAAACCTTCAATCAAAAATAGTGTTCGTTTGCAAAACGTGTATACTAGACAAGTTGAAAGTATTCAAAAAATACTAAAAACGTTACACGAAGATTTGCAATATGATTATCAATTAGAATTAAAAGATTTGTTAGAAGATTAAATTAAAAAGGGTAATGTATAACAATACACTACCCTTTAATCAACTAACCAAAAAAACTTAATTTTTATTCTGGCATTACAACACTATCAATAGCGTGAACAATTCCGTTAGATGCGTTTACATCAGTAATTATAATTGTAGAAATATTCCCTTTTTCATCTGTTAGAATTACTTTTCCACCTTTTAAAGAAGCTGTTAATTTTCCGCCTTGTACGGTTTTAATCACAAACTTTCCGTTATTCTTTTTTATAGCATTTACAACATCTTTTGCCATAAACTTTCCAGAAACAACATGGTAAGTTAAAATTGAAGTTAGCATTTTTTTGTTTTCAGGCTTTAATAATGAGGCTACGGTTCCTTCAGGTAATTTGTTAAATGCATCATTAACTGGTGCAAATACTGTAAAAGGTCCTTTACTATTTAATACATCTACTAAACCTGCAGCCTTCACTGCAGCAACTAGCGTTGAAAAAGCATCATTAGAAGCTGCTACACTAACAATAGTTTTTTCATTTTTGTTTTTAATTGGGTCTGTGTTAGACGCAAAACTTGGTGCAGATATCAACATTGCTAATAATAATACGGGTACTAAATTTTTTAATTTCATCTTATTTTGTTTTTAAGTTACAACAAATCTACAACCAAAAAACACATTTTTGTTTAATAAAAAGTTAAAATAATTAAACAAAATACTAAAATTATCATAAATTAATATATAATTGTATATTGCTTTTCTAATTTTTAATAAAATTTATAAAATGAAAGCACGTATTTCTCAATTTTCGGTATTATTTTTTGTGTTAAGTTTATTTTTTTCAACAACAATTCAAGCCCAATCTTCCCCAAAAGCAACTAAAAGTTTTAAAGTTTCAGAAAAAGTTTTAAAAACCTATGTTGGTTCTTATAGTTTTGATCAAGGAATTGGAGCAGAAGTTACTTTAAAAGACGGAAAACTATATGGTAGTCAAGCCGGAACTGGTCAACCTCCAATGGAATTGGTTGCAGTATCAAACACTAAATTTAAAATTGAAGAAATGGGCGCAGAAATTGTTTTTACTACCAATGATAAAGGTGCCGTAATTGGCTTAACTTTTTATCAACAAGGACAAGAAATGTCTGCAGTGAAAGATTAATTGTTGGTTTTGTTAATCCAATTCAAAGTTGTTGACTCTATTAGTTGATAAATAGTTATGCTATCTATGTAATTGGTTGTACATTTGCTTAAAATCACACATGAAGTTTTCATATTTTAAAAAAATACTATTTCTATTTGTGTTAAGTTTTTTCTTTTCAACAACTTTAAAAGCTCAAGATTCCTTAAAAACTTTTAAACAAAATAATGTGTCCCAAGATTTTTTAAAAAAATGTGTAGGGACATATCTTTTCAATCAAAATGTTAATGAAGGAAATGTCAGAGCAGAAATTACCTTGATAGATGGAAAATTATTTGCGGTTCAACTTGGACCAGGTGAAAATCCACCATTAGAATTGATTCCACTTTCTAAGACTAAATTCAAAATTTCAAACCTCAATGCAGAAATAAAGTTTACAACGGATAGAAAAGGAAATGTTGTAGGTTTAGTCTATACAAGAGATAAGCAAGTAATGCAAGCTTCTAAAAATGTAAACTAAACATTATGTTGTTGATTTCTACAATTTGTTAAATTGAAGAATAATTGTAGTTTTGCAAAAAAAATCTTACGTATTAAAAAATGAAAAAACGCATTTTAAAGATACTATTGTTGCTTCTTGTTGCCGGTATATCTTTTACAGTTCTACCTGAGGTAATTCCTGAAATAAAAGAAATCGTTCCTATTTTAAATAATGACCATAAAGAAAAGGTTCCTGTTAATGTTTTAAAAACATATGCAGGTACTTATGTTTTTAATGAAACTGTAAAGGCAAAAGTAACATTAAAAGAAGATAAACTGTTTGTAATACAAGAAGAGTTGGTTAAACAACCTTTAGCAGAATTAGAACCCGTTTCTAAAACTAAATTTAAAGTAAAAGAACTTGAAGCAGAAATAGAATTTAAAGTTAATGAAGAAAAGAATTCTATTGTTTTAACCTATATTAGATATGGGCAAGAAATGACTGCTTACAAAATAGATTAAATCAAGTATTTCCATAATATTCGTATACTTACAAAGGCAATCAATATAGCGGTTGCTTTTTTTAATTGTACAGGCTTGAAGAATTTATAACTCAATCTGCTACCAATTTGTCCACCTATTAAAACGGTAATTAATAAAACAACTGTTAAATTCCAATCAATAGTAAATTCTGGATTTAAATACTGACCGCTTAAACCAGCAATAGAATTTACTAAAATAAACAAGCTAGCAGTTGCTGCAATTTTTTTTGGAGTATCCCAATGTGTTAAATGTAATAGGGGTGCTAAGAAAATTCCACCACCAATTCCTACCATTCCAGAAATAAAACCAATCAATCCGCCAAAACCAGCATTTTTTGAAATACTCATCTGAACTGGTTTTTCTTCAGAAGCAACAATTTTTTTTGAAGTCCACATGGTTATGGCTGCAAACAATAAAGTAACACCCAATAAGATAAAAAAGAATGTTTGACTTATCTTTAAATATCCCCCAATAAATGCAAACGGAATACTAAATAACACAAGCGGAATAACCTTTTTATAATTATATGTTTTTTGTTGATGAAAAAAGAACACATTTCCTATAACAACCACAATATTGCATAACAATGCAGTTGCTCTTATTTGAGTGAAAGCCAATCCGGTTAATGCCAATACGGCTAAATAACTGGAGCCGCCACCAAATCCAACAGAAGAGTACAATACCGCAATTGCAAAAAACAAACAGATAATATACCAGTTGTTTAGTAAAAGCGATAAAACTTCTTGAAAATTCATAAAGCAAATATAATTTTCTATTTTTAGAATGTCTAAGGAAAAACAAAAACAATAATGAGTAATTATCATATCAAGCATTTAGAAGAGTATTATCAAGTGTATCGAAAATCAATACGTGAGCCAGAAAATTTTTGGGAAGAAATAGCTGAAGAGCATTTTTTATGGAGAAAAAAATGGGATAATGTATTGAGTTGGGATTTTTCAAAACCAGAAGTAAAATGGTTTGAAGGAGCAAAATTGAATATTACAGAAAATTGCTTGGATAGGCACTTGGCAACTCGAGGAGATAAAACTGCCATTATTTTTGAGCCCAATAATCCAGATGAAGAGGCTGAACATATTTCTTACAGACAATTGTACGAACGAGTAAATCAGTTTGCGAATGTACTTAAAAGCAAAGGTGTTCAAAAAGGAGATCGCGTTTGCATCTATGTTCCAATGATTCCAGAATTAGCAATAGCTACTTTAGCATGTGCAAGAATTGGAGCAATCCATTCTGTTGTTTTTGCAGGGTTTTCATCAACTGCATTGGCAACAAGAATCAATGATTGCGATTGTAAGATGGTAATTACAGCTGATGGGTCTTTTCGTGGTGCTAAAACAATTGATTTAAAGGGAATTGTTGATGAAGCCTTAGAAAGTTGTCCAGGAGTAGAAAATGTGTTGGTTGCAAAACGTATCAACACTGATGTTTATATGAAAGAAGGGAGAGATTTTTGGTTACAACCGTTATTGGATAATGCTTCAAAAGAAGGAAAAGCTGAAGTTATGGATGCAGAAGATCCTTTATTTATTTTATATACATCTGGTTCAACAGGAAAACCTAAAGGAATGGTACATACTTCTGCTGGGTATATGGTATATACTGCATATACCTTTAAAAACGTATTTCAATACAAAGAAAACGATGTGTATTGGTGTACTGCAGATATTGGTTGGATTACGGGGCATAGTTATATTGTATATGGTCCTTTAGCAAATGGTGCAACGACAATAATGTTTGAAGGTGTTCCTAGTTATCCAGATTTTGGACGTTTTTGGCAGATTATTGAAAAACACAAAGTAAATCAGTTTTATACTGCACCAACCGCCATTAGAGCCTTGGCAAAACAAGGCACTGAATTGGTAGAAAAATATGATTTATCATCTTTAAAAGTCTTAGGCTCTGTGGGAGAACCCATCAACGAAGAAGCTTGGCATTGGTATAATGATAATATTGGTAAAAAAAACAGTCCAATAGTAGATACTTGGTGGCAAACAGAAACGGGTGGAATTATGATTACACCAATTCCGTATGTAACTCCAACAAAACCTACCTATGCAACTTTACCATTCATCGGAATTCAACCTGCTTTGATGGATGAAAATGGAGAAGAATTAAAAGGGAATCAAGTTGATGGACGATTGTGTATTAAATTTCCATGGCCATCTATGGCTAGAACTATTTGGGGAAATCATCAACGATATAGAGAAACATATTTTACAGCTTTTGATAATATGTATTTTACAGGTGATGGTGCTTTGCGTGATGAGGTTGGTTATTATAGAATTACCGGTAGAGTAGATGATGTAATTATTGTTTCTGGTCATAATCTTGGAACCGCTCCTATAGAAGATGCTATTAACGAACATCCTGCTGTGGCAGAATCTGCCATTGTTGGTTTTCCACATGACATCAAAGGAAATGCGTTGTATGGGTATGTGATTTTAAAAGATGTTGGAGAAAGTAGAGATCATGATAATTTACGAAATGAAATCAATCAAATCATTACAGAGCATATTGGTCCGATTGCTAAATTAGATAAGATTCAGTTTACTGAAGGACTGCCAAAAACGCGTTCTGGAAAAATCATGCGGAGAATTTTACGTAAGATTGCACATAATGAAATGGACAATTTAGGAGATATTTCAACCTTGTTAAACCCAGAAGTAGTTCAGAGTATTATAGAAAATGCATTATAATTTTGAAAACACCTAAATAGAATAATCACTAACTAAAAAAGTATTTGATATGAAGTTTTTACTATCCACACTCGTTTTTGTATTTACATTTTTTTTAACGACTAATTCTAGTTTTGCACAATCAAAATCCGTTATGGGATTCTCTGATGACAATGCAAAGAAACAATTAGCGCTTGAAGCGAATTTTGACACACTTTTAAATTCTGAAAATCTTGATGTATGGATGAAATACTTAACCGCAAGGCCACATCATGTTGGTTCTCCATATGATAAAAAAGTGGTCGATTTTATTGCTGCTAAATTCAAAGAATGGGGTTACGATGTAAGAATCGAAAAATTTAACGTGCTATATCCAACACCAAAATTGCGCTTGCTTGAGATGACAGAGCCTACTAAATATACTGCAAGTTTAATTGAACCATCAATAGTGGGCGATAAGTCTTCAACTCAAATTGATGAAGCTTTACCTGGATATAATATTTTTTCTATTGATGGAGATGTTACTTCAGAATTGGTGTTTGTCAATTATGGTATTCCTGCAGATTATGAAGAATTAGAAAAAAGAGGAATTTCTGTTAAAGGAAAAATAGTTATTGCGAAATATGCTGGTTCTTGGAGAGGTATTAAACCAAAATTAGCAGCCGAAAAAGGAGCTATTGGCTGTATTATTTATTCTGATCCTAAAGATGATGGTTACTATCAAGGAGATGTGTATCCTATCGGTCCTTTTAAAAATAAATATGGAATACAACGAGGCGCTGTTATGGATTTACCATTTGCTCCTGGAGATCCTTTAACACCAGGTTATGGAGCAACAGATAATGCAAAAAGATTAGCAATTAAAGATGCGACTTCATTAACGAAAATTCCTGTTTTACCAATTTCGTACCACGATGCTTTACCACTTTTAAAAGCATTGAGGGGTCCTGTAGCTCCAGTAAACTGGAGAGGTGCATTACCAATTACGTATCATATTGGTCCTGGCCCTGCCAAAGTGCATTTGAAATTGGAATTTAACTGGGATTTAAAACCTGCCTATGACGTAATTGCAACGTTAAAAGGAAGCACGCTTCCTGATGAGTGGGTTATTAGAGGAAATCACCATGATGCCTGGGTACATGGAGCCAACGATCCAATTAGCGGATTGGTTGCTATGATGGAAGAAGCTAGAGCTGTAAGCATATTAGCAAAACAAGGGCATGCCCCAAAACGAACACTGATGTATTGTGCTTGGGGTGCTGAAGAGCCTGGTTTAATTGGTTCTACTGAATGGGTAGAAACTCACGCTAAAGAGTTAAGTGAAAAAGTAGTTGCATATATAAATACGGATGGTACTGGTGCTGGATTTTTGAACGCTGGAGGTTCACATACCTTAGAAAAGTTTTTTAATGAAATTACACATGTAGTTCATGATCCCCAAAAAAAAGTTTCAGTTTTTGACAGACGTAATGCTATTAATATTGCCAATAATCAACCTAGTTGGCCTTATTATAAATTAGCTGCTTTAGGATCTGGATCTGATTATTCACCATTTTTTCAACATTTAGGAATTTCTTCTTTTAATATGGGATTTGGTGGTGAAAGCTCGGGAGGAGAATACCATACCATGTACGATTCGTATAAGCTATATAAACGTTTTAAAGACCCTACATTTCAGTATGGAGTGACTTTGGCGAAAGTTGCTGGACGTACAAGCTTACGATTGGCAAATGCCGAAATACTTCCCTTTGAGTTCTCTCATTTCTCTAACATTGTTTCAAAATACGCTGATGAGTTAACAAAACTAGCAGATCAGTTGCGTAAAGATGCTGAAAATCATAATAAGCTCATTGAAAATGGTATTTATGATTTGGTCTCAAATCCAAAAGATAATTTTAAAAAACCTGTACCGAAAATAACAGTTCCGTATTTTAATTTTGCACCTATTGAAAACGCCTTAATAGAGTTGAAAAAGAACGCTTCTATATTCTCCATGGCATATAAAGAGGGAATTAAAAACAAAGCGAATATCCATAAGTTAAACAAAGTGCTAAAAAATATGGAGAGCAAGTTAATTAGATCACATGGTTTACCACGTCGATCATGGTACAAACATCATATTTATGCACCTGGATTTTACACTGGTTATGGTGTAAAAACGCTTCCAGGTGTAAGAGAAGCAATTGAGCAAAAAAACTTTAAAGAGGTAACAGCGCAAATTACAATACTTAGTGAAGTACTCAATGGATTTAATTCAAGTATTATAGAGGCTGTTAAACTTATGAAATAAATATTTTAGAAGATACTTCTACACTACTGAGCCCAGAGGTAGTAGAGTATTATTAATCGTTTATAAAAACATTTTGTTATTCTGTCATGTTTTTATTCATGGCATATCATTTGCCAACTTATAAAAATCAATTACGAAAACAAAAACATACATGAAGGAAAATAACGATGCATCAAAAAAGGATAAGAAATCAAAAGTTTCTATAGGCAAAGCTTTTAAAACCATCATTTGGCCAAAACGGAATTTGGTTTTTATTGGGTTAATTTTAATCGTATTAAGTAGGCTATCAAGTTTGGTGTTGCCATGGAAAAGTAAAGCCTTATTAGATGATGTCATTCCGAATAAAGATTATGACCAACTATACCAGTTGTTGTTGGTAGTTGGAATTGCAATTCTAGTTCAAGCCATTACTTCATTTTTATTAACTCGAATTTTAAGTGTACAGGCTCAGTATTTAATTTCAGAATTAAGAGCACAAGTACAAAAGAAAGTGTTGTCGCTACCCATTAGTTTTTTTGACAACACGAAGTCTGGAGCGCTGGTTTCTCGAATCATGAGTGATGTAGAGGGTGTTCGAAATTTAATAGGAACAGGACTTGTGCAATTAGTTGGAGGTACCATTACTGCAGTTATTTCTATGGTATTGTTAATCGGAATAAGTCCGTCTATGACCTTATTCGTCTTAATTCCAGTTGCAATATTTGGTTTGGTTGCTTTAAAAGCATTCAAATATATTAGGCCCATATTTAGAAATAGAGGAGTTATCAATGCTGATGTAAAAGGAAGGTTGACAGAAACTTTGGCGGGTGTTAGAGTTATTAAGGCATTTAATGCAGAACAGCAAGAAAATGAAGTTTTTGAAAAAGGAGTAGACCTGTTGTTTCAAAACGTAAAGAAAAGTTTAACCGCAACGGCACTTATGACCAGTTCATCAACTTTTTTGTTAGGAATTGCATCTACAGGAATTATGGGAATTGGTGGATATAAAATAATGACAGGTGAGTTAACTGTTGGAGATTTTTTATCATTTACATTATTACTTGGATTTATGATTGCGCCAATAGTTCAGATGAGTAATATTGGAAGTCAGTTAACAGAAGCATTAGCAGGTCTGGATAGAACCGAAGAATTGATGAATATGGAGGCCGAAGAAGATGATGAAAACAGAACCATTGAGCTAGAAAATGTTTCAGGAAATATAAATTTTGATGATGTATCTTTTTCTTATGAAGAAGGCAAGGAAGTGTTAAACAATATAAGTTTTGATGTACCAAAAGGTTCCGTTACTGCTTTAGTTGGTAGTTCGGGGTCTGGAAAATCTACCATTGCAGGTTTGTCAGCTACATTTTTAAAGCCAAAATCTGGAAAAGTTACCATAGACAACAATGACATGTCTAAAGTGCTATTAAGTAGTTATAGAAAACATTTGGGTGTTGTTTTGCAAGATGAGTTTTTATTTGAAGGAACTATCAAAGAAAACATTTTGTTTCCTAGACCAAATGCCACTGAAGATGAATTGCAAAATGCTGTAAAGGCCGCTTATGTGAATGAATTTACAGATCGTTTCGAAAACGGATTAGATACCTTAATTGGCGAAAGAGGAGTAAAGTTGTCTGGAGGTCAAAGACAGCGATTGGCCATTGCGAGAGCAATTTTAGCAAATCCAAAAATCATTATTTTAGACGAAGCAACATCTAGTTTAGATACAGAAAGCGAAGCCTTAATTCAGAAAAGTTTATCTGAATTGATAAAAGACAGAACTACCATTGTAATTGCACACAGGTTGAGTACCATTAAACAAGCAGATCAAATTTTAGTCATAGAATCTGGGTCTATTGTAGAACGAGGAACTCATGATCAATTGATTGCTAAAAAAGGAAGGTATTTTGAATTGTATACCTATCAATCAAAAATTTAAAAGTTGTAAGAATTTTATTGCAATTTCGACTTTAATTTAAAAATAGAATTAATGAAAAAATTACTCTTACTATTTATCATTACTACAATTTCAATTGCCTGTAAAAACGATCCAAAGAAGGTTAAAAAAAAGGAAAACTTTCCTGATGAATTAGCAAAAGTTTTTGAAAAACATGGTGGGATAAATACCTGGAGAAAAGCACAAACTTTATCATTTAACAAAGGAGATGAGGTACACACAATCGATTTACAATCTAGAAAAACGGTTATCAACTCACCAAATTATTCACTCGGATTTAATGGAAAAGAAGTTTGGCTTAAAGAGGTAAAAAAGAAAGCTTTTAAGAGTAATAAAGATTTTTATTACAATTTGTATTTCTATTTTTATGCCATGCCATTTGTATTGGCTGATAACGGAATTATATATGAAGAAATACCAGATTTAGTTTTTGAAGGTGAACATTATGCGGGATATAAAATTTCTTATCAAGCTAATATTGGTACTTCGCCAGATGATAATTACTTGATTTATTATAATAAAGATTCTTATCAAATGGAATGGTTAGCATATACTGTAACCTTCAATTCTAAAGAGCCATCAGAAAAATATAGCATGATTAGATATAATGATTGGAATTCTGTAGAAGGCCTGTTGTTGCCAAAATCTATTACTTGGTACAAACAAGATAGTATTGGTGTTCCAACAGAACCTAAACGAGCGGCAACTCAATTTTCATTAGCGATACTTAGCGATACAAAAGTGTCAGATTCATTTTTTGATAAACCTAAAGAATAGTATTGATTTTATCATAAATAAAATCGTAATACTTCCTGAAATTTGGCACCATAAAACTTCCATGTTTAGTGGTGTCTTTTAAAATAGAAATATCAAATAATTGTAAGTCGTCAACTTCTCCATCTTGCATTGTTAAATTTGAAATTTCTTCAGTTAACTCACATAAAAAAATATGTTTAAATTCGTTGTCTAGAATTCCGTTTGGATGCACAATTTCGTCTTTACGCAATCCGATTTTTGTTAAGTCCATTTCTAAAATAGTCAATCCAATTTCTTCCTTTACTTCTCTAATTGCAGCGAGTTCAATATTTTCTCCAGCACCAATATGTCCAGCAACAGAAACATCCCAATGATTAGGGAATACTTTTTTTACAGCAGCTCTTTTTTGAAGTAGAATTTTTTTATCATTTGTGTACAGCCAAACATGTATGGTTGCATGATACAATCCTTTTTGATGGGCTTCAGATTTTAAAGCCGTTCTATCAGTTGGTTTTCCTTCTGGTGTTAGTATGTCTATGAGTTCATCCATAAAAAATCCTGCCAAAGCAGGATTGTATATTTATTCAAAATAAGAAAACGTTTCTCCTTCTTTAATTTTTAATAAGGTTTCATAAATCATTTTAATTACATTTTCAACATCCTCTTTATGAACCATTTCTACAGTTGTGTGCATATAACGAAGAGGTAAAGAAATTAATGCAGATGCTACTCCGCCATTGCTATATGCAAATGCATCAGTATCTGTTCCAGTTGCTCTAGAAAGTGCAGAACGTTGAAAAGGAATCTTATTTTCTTCGGCAGTTTCAGTAATTAAATCGCGTAATTTTTGTTGTACAGCAGGAGCGTAAGCAACAACTGGACCTTTGCCCATTTCTAAATGACCTGCTTTTTTTACGTCAATCATTGGAGTTGTAGTGTCATGCGTTACATCAGTTACAATTGCTACGTTTGGTTTTATGCGTTGTGTAATCATTTCTGCACCACGTAACCCAATTTCTTCTTGCACAGAATTGGTAATATACAAACCAAAAGGCAATGTTTTTTTGTTTTCCTTTAATAAACGAGCAACTTCTGCAATCATAAATCCGCCCATTCTATTATCTAAAGCTCTACAAACAAATTTATCTCCATTTAAAATATGAAATTCATCCGGATACGTAATTACACAACCTACATGAATCCCTAAAGCTTCAACTTCTTTTTTTGTTGCACAACCTGTATCTATAAAAATATTTTCAGGTTTTGGAGCTTCTTCTCTAGCTTTGTCTCTAGTGTGAATAGCAGGCCACCCGAAAACACCTTTTACAATTCCGTTTTTTGTGTGAATATTTACAATTTTACTAGGCGCAATTTGATGATCTGAACCTCCATTTCTAATCACGTAGATTAATCCATTGTCAGAAATATAATTTACATACCAAGAAATTTCATCTGCATGTCCTTCAATCACAACTTTAAATGTAGCTTTCGGATTGATAACTCCAACTGCTGTTCCGTAAGTGTCAGTTATAAATTCATCTACATACGGTTTAAGGTACTCCATCCAAATTTTTTGTCCTTCCCACTCATAACCTGTAGGGGCAGCATTATTTAAATATTTTTCTAAAAAGGTAATTGATTTTTTATTTAGTATTGATTTTTTAGCCATTGTGTTTTCTGTTTTTTGTAAAAATAATACGATTTTTAATCATTAAATAATTTTTTTCGCATAAACTTTTTATGAATGTGATTTTTTATTTCTCTTAACAGTTTATCCTTTATTTCTAAGTTGATTTTGTAATATCTTTGCAAAATTAACGAATCATTTGCTATTGAAGTTTTTAGTATACATATATATAATCTTGGTTTCTTTTGTCTCATTCGGGCAGAAGAAAGATTCTATTCCGCTTTCAGAACAATACATATTGATAAAGATAGGAGATACTTTAACTATTCATTTAGATGAAGTTAGCTTGTTGCCTAAAACTAAGTTTAAGCATAGAGAGGATGTTAATTATTATTATTGGTTCCAGAAGAAAGTTTTTAAAGCATATCCTTTTGCTATTCTTGCTTCAAAGAGGCTAGATACATTAAACGCTAGATTACTTAAAATAAAAGGAAATAGAAAAAAGAAAAAGTACATTAAGTTAATTCAAAGGTATTTAGAAGGCGAGTTTACAGATCAATTAAAGAGTATGACAAGAACGGAAGGAAGAATTTTGATAAAATTAATTCATCGTCAAACAGGTAAAACAGCTTTTGCGCAAGTAAAAGAATTAAGAAGTGGCTGGAGAGCATTTTGGTATAACACTACAGCAAACCTTTTTAAGATGTCACTAAAATCAGAATACCATCCAGAAAGTGTGAATGAAGATTATTTAATAGAAGATATCTTACAACGAGCCTTCATCCAAGAAAAATTAATTGAGCAAAAACCCAAGCTTACTATTGATGTAGATAAAATGTATAGTGTTTATAAAGGCTATATCAATGTTGAAGAGTACAAGCAAATGTTCTCTAAAATGAAAAAAAAGCGCTCTAAATAATTATTTTGTTTTTTTAAGTTCCTGAATTTTAGTGTCTTGATTTTTTTACATAAAAAAATGCAATTTTCTTTCTAAAAATTCTTGCTATATAATTTATTTCTCATATCTTTGCCGTCCGTTATTTCGGCACAAGTTCATTCAAAAAAAGATAAACGAATTTTCTTTCAAAAAAAGTTTAAAAAAGTTTTTGTATTGTAAAAAGAGTTTATACATTTGCACCCGCTTTGAGAGACAAGTGAAGTTCTAGAGAGATTTTGGAAATTTTAAGTAAGATTAAAAGGTTAGTTCGAGTCTAACATTTCTACAAAGATTTAGAGTATGTATTGGTTGAAAGAGTACTGATTACAGCATCTAAAACGTTCATTGAAAATATTGAAATTGACAGCGTAAACAAAGAGTAAGATAACATGATT
>JALQYN010000008.1 GCA_023254055.1 Polaribacter sp. | reverse complement strand
TGTCTACACTTATAGTCAAACCTTGGGGATTACTATTACATTATTATGACAAGGAAAGGACGATTTTAACCGTCAATGGATTGCAAACCTTACTTGGATTTATTATTGGAATATCCTTATATAGATTATTAGGTTTATTAGCAGATTTTGCAATGATTAGAGATAGAGCAGTAAAACCTTTTCAAAAGAAAATTTACGCTTTATTATCTTTTGGATGGTCTGGAAGAGCAAAAGATTGGCAACGTTTTGAAGAAGTATCTTTAGTATTAGCTGGTTTAGCAACTCCATTAGTACTTTCTGTACATACAATTGTATCGATGGACTTCGCAACATCAATCAACCCAGGTTGGCACTCAACAATCTTCCCTCCATATTTCGTAGCAGGAGCAATCTTTTCGGGATTTGCAATGGTGCAAACCTTATTGGGGGTTATGCGTAAAGTAACAAACCTAGAAAATTACATTACTCGTTTACATATTGAGTACATGAACATTGTAATTATTTTAACGGGTGGTATTGTTGCAGTAGCATACGCATCAGAATTCTTTATCGCTTGGTATACAGGATCTCCTTACGAGAACTATACATATATGTCAGTTGGAGCAGCAACAGGACCTTATGCTTGGGCATTTTGGTCGTTGATTATCTTTAACATCTTAATTCCACAATTATTATGGTTTAAGAAAGTAAGAAGAAGTTTTATATGGTCTTTTATTATTTCTATTGCGATTAACATTGGAATGTGGTTTGAGCGTTTTGATATTATTGCTATTGTATTAAGTAAAGGACATTTACCATCTACATGGTGGCGTTTTGAACCAACGTTTGTAGATGTTGGTATCTTTATTGGAACAATCGGATTCTTCTTTGTATTGTTCTTATTATATGCAAGAACTTTCCCTGTAATTGCACAAGCTGAGGTAAAAACAATCTTGAAATCTTCAGGAGAGAATTATAAAAAATTAAGAGACGGAAATCATGAGTAATAAAGTTATACACGCATTTTATAATGATGATGAAGTTGTTCTTGATGCTGTTAAGAAAGTAAAAGCAGCACATCATCATATCGAAGAAGTATTTTGTCCATTTCCTGTTCACGGATTAGACAAAGCTATGGGATTAGCTCCAACTCGTATTGCTATTACATCATTTATGTATGGTGTATTAGGACTAAGTGTTGCTATTTGGATGACAAATTATATGATGATTCAAGATTGGCCACAAGATATTGGTGGTAAACCAAATTTTTCTTGGTGGTTAAATATGCCAGCATTCGTGCCAATTTTATTTGAATTAACCGTTTTCTTTGCAGCCCATTTAATGGTAATTACTTTTTATATGAGAAGTAGAATTTGGCCATTTAAAAAAGCAGAAAACCCAGATCCAAGAACTACGGATGATCATTTTTTAATGGAAATTCCTGTTCATGATAATGAAGAAGAATTGACTACTTTATTAAAAGAGACTGGAGCAGTAGAAATTAACGTTGTAGAAAAGCACTAATATAGAGAGGATGAAGAATTTTGTAAAAATAATTTTCGCTTTAGTTGTACTTGTAACAGTTGTATCTTGTGGAGATAAGCGTACACGATCAGTACAATATATGCCAGATATGTATGTTTCAGTTCCTTATGACGCAAATTCTGCTGTAGGGATTAACGGAGCAGCATCAAACTTAAAACCTGTAGCAGGAACAGTTGCTAGAGGACAAGTACCTTATGAGTATCCAAATACTATTGAAGGATATGATGCAGCTTTAAAAGAGTTAAAATCTCCATTGGAAGCAAATGAGGCAAACATGGAGAATGGAAAAAAGATGTACGCTATTTATTGTGCAACATGTCATGGAACCAAAGGAGATGGAAATGGTGTTTTAGCACAACGAGAAAAATTTAACGGAGTGCCAAATTACAAAGATAGAGCAATTACTGAAGGTAGTATTTATCATGTTATTATGCACGGTAGAAACTTAATGGGGTCTCATGCATCTCAATTAACAGTAACAGAGCGTTGGCAAGTTGTTCACTATGTAGAAAAACTAAGAAACGATTTATTAAAATAAGTCTTTAAAAGATAGAATTAAAAGATATGTATCAATTCTCAGGTAAATTAAAAACATTCTCAATTGCTTTAATGATTATTGGAGCATTGGGTGTTGGATATAGCTTTTTAACTGCACCAAAAACGGTTGAAGATGCTAAAGAAATTATAGCGAGTCAACATGATAGTCATGAAACTACTGCAGCAACTCATGCTCCAGCAACAGATTCTCATGAAAAAACAGATTCGCATAGCAACGCTAAAACTTCAGAACATGCTAATGATGAGCATGCAGAGCACGTATTACATGCACTGCAAAACAAACCTTGGGCTGCAACTTATGTAGCATTATTTTTCTTTTTAGGAATTTCTTTATTGGTATTGACATTTTATGCAATACAAAGAGTGGCTCAAGCTGGTTGGTCTATTGTACTTTTTAGAGTGATGGAAGCCATTACAGCTAATATTGTTCCTGCAAGTATATTAATGTTTGTTGTTATTATGACATCTGCAGGTCATTTAAATCACTTATTTGTTTGGATGGCAGATGGAACATTTGATCCAGCTAGCCCAAATTACGATGCTATTGTTGATGGTAAGAAATGGTGGTTAAACATTCCAGGTTGGACTGTCAGAAGTATTGTATACTTAGTAGGGTGGAACGTATATCGTTTCTTAACGAGAAAGTGGTCTATCGCAGAAGATACGGCAAATGATGGAAATAAAATATACAAGAAAAATTACCATGCATCCGTAGTCTTTTTAGTTTTCTTTATGATTACAGAATCGATGATGTCTTGGGATTGGATTATGGGATTAGACCCACACTGGTTCTCAACTTTATTTGGTTGGTATGTATTGGCAACTTTATTAGTAAGTGCTTTAACAGTTATCGCATTTGTAACAATTTATTTAAGATCAAAAGGTCATTTACCATTTGTAAATGATAGCCATATTCACGATTTAGCAAAATACATGTTCGGATTTTCTGTATTCTGGACTTATTTATGGTTTGCACAATTTATGTTAATCTGGTATGCAGACATGTCAGAAGAAACAGTGTATTTCATTGCAAGATTTAATGAATATAAATTGCCATTTTTAGGGATGGTTGTTATGAACTTTGTGTTCCCAATATTGTTATTAATCAATAGCGACTTTAAGAGTAGACCTTGGTTTGTTGTGATCGGTGGATTGGTTATTTTAGCGGGGCATTATATAGATGTTTTTGTAATGATTATGCCTGCTACAGTTGGAGATCAATGGTTTTTTGGAATACCAGAAATTAGTGCACTAGCATTTTTTATTGGACTGTTTATATTTGTTACTTTCCGTGCATTTGCAAATGCAGCACCTTTAGCAAAAGGAAACCCATTTTTGCAAGAAAGTGAACATTATCATTATTACAATATCGAACACGAAGGAGAAGAAAATCATCATTAATAACTAAATAATTAAGACAAAATAATATGCTAGCTTTATTTTATATTTTTATAGCTGTTGCAATAGGGGTAAGCTTTTGGCAAATCACTAGAATTTTAAATTTCAGAACAGCAATTGCTACAGACAAAGATAATGACGTTCAGGGAAAATTGTTCCTTGGTTTCTTAGCGTTCTTATATGCAATGATGATTTATTGCTTAATTTTTATGAATGTATTGATGTTACCAGAATCTGCTTCAATAGAAGGAGAACATGATGACAGACTTTTTAACATTACATTTATTTTAATTGGAGTTGTTCAGTTTTTAATGCAGTTTTTATTGTTTTACTTTTCGTTTAAATACAGAGGAAAAAAAGAAAACAAAGCATTATTTTATGCAGACAGTCATAAACTAGAAGCAATCTGGACCATCACACCTGCAGTAGTCTTGGTAGTTTTAATTGGTTACGGATTGTGGCAATGGAATAATATTATGGATTTATCTGATGCAGAAGATCCGTTAATTATAGAAGTCTACTCAAAACAGTTTCAATGGGAAGCGCGTTATGCAGGAGATGATAATGCATTAGGTAGAGGAAACGTAAATTACATCAAAGGAATCAATACAATGGGTGTTGATATGACAGATGTGAACGCACAAGATGACAAACAAGTTACAGAAATTCATTTGCCAAAAGGACGTAAAGTAATTTTTAAATTCCGTTCTCAAGATGTTTTACACTCAGCATATATGCCTCACTTTAGAGCGCAAATGAACTGTGTACCAGGAATGGTTACTGAATTTGGTTTTACTCCAAAATTTACTACAGAAGAAATGAGAGTTCAATCTGAAGTAGTAGAGAAAACAGCAGCAATTAACAAAATTAGAAAAGAAAAAGGTGAAGACCCATATGTATTTGATTTCATATTATTATGTAATAAAATTTGTGGAGCATCACATTACGGTATGCAAATGAAAATAGTTGTTGAAGAAGAAGAAGCTTTTAATAAGTGGATTAGCCAACAACCAACATTAGCAGAAGTTATTAAATAAGATATTTTAAGTAGATAATAAAAAATAAGATATGTCAGAGCATCATCATAAAGAAACATTTGTAACTAAATATATTTTTAGTCAAGATCACAAAATGATTTCTAAGCAGTTTTTAATAACTGGTATTTTTATGGGAGTTATTGGAGTGTTTATGTCAATGTTATTTCGTTTGCAAATTGCGTGGCCAGAAAAATCATTTACCATTATTGAAGCGTTCTTAGGACCTCATCAAAACGATGGAATTATGAACCCAGATATGTATCTAGCTTTAGTTACTATTCACGGAACAATCATGGTTTTCTTTGTACTTACAGCAGGTTTAAGTGGAACGTTCTCTAACTTATTAATTCCGTTACAAATCGGAGCAAGAGATATGGCATCAGGTTTCTTAAACATGATTTCATATTGGTTGTTCTTTATTTCTAGTATTGTAATGGTAGTTTCTTTATTTGTTGAAGCTGGACCAGCTTCTGCAGGATGGACTATTTATCCTCCATTAAGTGCTTTACCACAAGCAATTCCTGGATCTGGTTTAGGAATGACTTTATGGTTGGTTTCAATGGCTATATTTATCGCGTCTTCTTTAATAGGGTCGTTAAATTATATTGTTACCATATTCAACTTACGTACTAAAGGGATGAAAATGACAAGAATGCCATTAACAATGTGGGCGTTCTTTATCACTGCAATTATTGGTGTAGTTTCATTCCCGGTATTATTATCTGCAGCATTATTATTAATTTTTGATAGAAGTTTTGGAACATCATTCTATTTATCTGATATTTTTATAAGCGGAGAAGTATTACATTATCAAGGAGGATCACCAGTATTGTTTGAGCATTTATTTTGGTTCTTAGGACATCCAGAAGTATATATTGTATTGCTTCCAGCCTTAGGAATTACATCAGAAATTATCGCAACAAATTCACGTAAACCTATTTTTGGTTATCGAGCAATGATTGGTTCTATTATGGCAATTGCCTTTTTATCTACCATCGTTTGGGGTCACCATATGTTTATTTCAGGAATGAATCCTTTCTTAGGCTCTGTATTTACATTTACAACCTTATTAATTGCAATTCCATCAGCAGTAAAAGCATTTAACTATGTTACCACATTATGGAAAGGGAATCTACAAATGAATCCTGCAATGTTATTCTCTATCGGATTAGTTTCAACATTCGTTACCGGAGGTTTAACTGGATTGGTTTTAGGAGATTCTGCTTTAGATATTAATGTTCACGATACATATTTTGTAGTAGCACACTTCCATTTAGTTATGGGTGTTTCTGCAATTTTAGGAATGTTTGCTGGTATTTATCACTGGTTCCCTAAAATGTATGGTAGAATGATGAACAAGACATTGGGCTATTGGCATTTTTGGATCACATTAATTTCTGCTTATGGGGTATTTTTTCCAATGCACTTTATTGGATTAGCAGGTTTACCAAGAAGATATTATACAAACACAAATTTCCCAATGTTTGATGATGTTGCAGATATCAATGTTGTAATGACTTTATTTGCAATCTTAGGAGGTGTAGCACAGTTGTTATTTTTGGCAAACTTCTTTATCTCTATTTACAGAGGCAAAAAAGCTGAGCAAAACCCTTGGAGATCTAACACATTAGAGTGGACAACTCCAGTTGAACATATTCATGGTAACTGGCCTGGTAAAATCCCAGAAGTACATCGTTGGGCTTATGATTATAGTAAAGTTGATGACAATGGAGACTATATTCATGGAGAAGACTTTGTTTTACAAACAGTGCCTTTAAAAGACGGAGAAGATCCTTCTTAAAAAAAAAACACATAAATAAAAAGCCTTTCCAATTTGGGAAGGCTTTTTTGTATATTAGAGTTTTCATAAGCTATGCTTAAACTGTAACATTTATTACCAAACGAAAATTTAAATTCAATTATCTTTGCACCTATGAATGAAAACTTAAATCCTGAAAACACAAATTTCTCAAATGAAGAACTGGATGTAGAAAAAAAACTACGCCCATTGTCATTTGACGATTTTACTGGTCAGGATCAAGCAATTGAAAATCTAAAAATCTTTGTTGAAGCTGCAAATCAACGAGAAGAAGCTTTAGATCATACATTGTTTCATGGCCCTCCGGGTTTAGGAAAAACAACCTTAGCGCATATTTTAGCGAACGAATTAAATGTCGGAATTAAAGTTACTTCGGGTCCTGTTTTAGACAAGCCAGGTGATTTAGCTGGATTGTTAACAAACCTTGAAGAAAGAGATGTATTGTTCATAGATGAAATTCATCGTTTAAGTCCGATTGTTGAAGAATATTTATATTCTGCAATGGAAGATTATAAAATTGATATCATGATTGAATCTGGTCCAAATGCCAGAACAGTGCAAATCAATTTAGAACCGTTTACGTTGATAGGGGCAACAACTCGTTCGGGTTTGTTAACTTCTCCAATGAGAGCTCGATTCGGAATCAGCAGTCGATTAAATTATTATAAAAAAGAACTATTAACAACCATCATTCAAAGAAGTGCACAAATCTTAAAAGTTCCAATTTCAATGGAGGCGGCAATAGAAATTGCAGGAAGAAGTAGAGGGACACCAAGAATTGCAAATGCATTACTAAGAAGAGTAAGAGATTTTGCACAAATTAAAGGTGATGGAAATATTACTATAGAAATTGCCCAGTATGCACTGCAAGCTTTAAAGGTTGATGCACATGGTTTGGATGAAATGGATACTAAAATACTAACAACGTTAATTGATAAATTCAAGGGAGGTCCGGTAGGAATTTCAACTTTAGCAACGGCTGTTGGAGAGAATGCAGAAACAATTGAAGAAGTGTACGAACCCTTTTTGATTCAAGAAGGCTTTATCATGAGAACACCAAGAGGAAGAGAAGTTACAGAAGCAGCATATAAACATTTAGGAAAACAAAAAGGTTTTAATCAAACAGAATTGTTTTAGTTTTTAGAGACAAGAGACAAGAGACAAGAGACAAGATTTTGTATTGATGATTAAAAAAGAAAAAAATAAATAATCGCAAGAGTTTGAAAATTATAGAAGAGTATCTATATTCTAGTTTCTCTTTTCTTGATTTGTAAAAAATGAAAATTAAAAAATTAATTCCAATATTAGAATGGTTACCAAACTATACAACTTCTAGGTTTAAAGGAGATTTTATAGCGGGTATTACTGTGGGAATTATTTTAATTCCTCAAGGAATAGCCTATGCATTAATTGCAGGTTTGCCACCAATTTACGGTTTGTATTCTGCCTTAGTGCCGCAAGTAATGTATGCTATTTTTGGTTCGTCAAGACAAGTAGCCATCGGACCAGTTGCCATGGATTCATTAATTGTTGCAGCAGGAGTTTCTACCTTGGCATTAGTAGGTTCTGATAGTTATATAGCCATTGCTATTTTGTTAGCGTTGGTTGTGGGTGCTATTCAATTTTTAATGGGTGTTTTTCGCTTAGGATTTATTGTTAATTTTTTATCGAAACCAGTAATTACAGGATTTACATCTGCAGCAGCACTAATTATAGGGTTTAATCAATTTAGAAATTTATTTGGAGTTGATTTTGTTCGAAGCAATCAAATACAAGATGTACTTAAAGATGTGTGGAATAATATTTCATCATTAAACATTCATACAACAGTTATTGGTTTTATTGCCATTAGTGTCATTCTAATACTTAGAAAAATTAATAAAAAAATTCCGAGTGCACTTATTGTTGTGGTATTTGGAATTCTTACCATTAAATATCTAGGTAAAAGCTTGTCTGATATTGCTATCATCAAAGAAGTTCCATCTGGATTGCCTTCTTTTAGCATTCCAGAAATAGATTTTCAGCAGATAAGAGAATTGTTGCCAATTGCATTGACCTTAGTTTTAGTCGGATTTTTAGAAACAATTTCAATCGGAAAATCATTAGAATCAAAACAAGACGAATATAGAATTCGACCTAACCAAGAATTAATTGCATTAGGTTTAGGTAATATGGCAGGATCTTTATTCAAAGCTTATCCTACTACATCCAGCTTTTCAAGATCGGCTATTAATCAAGAATCAGGTGGAACTACAGGAATGGCAGCCCTTGTTTCTGTTGGAATGGTTGTTTTAACCTTACTTTTTTTAACTCCTGTTTTTTACTACTTGCCCAAAACAGTTTTAGCAGCAATTATTATCGTTGCCGTTTTTGGGTTGGTACGAGTTAAAGATGCAGTTCAATTATGGAAAGCAAATAAATTAGACTTTTCGTTATTGCTAACTACCTTCTTAGCTACCTTATTTTTAGGAATTGAATATGGTATTTTTGCTGGAGTTGGAATGTCGATAATCATCTTAATTTTTAGAACATCAAAACCATACATTGCTGTTTTAGGAGCTGTTCCAGATTCAGATTTTTATAAGAATAGCGAACGATTTAAAAATGTAATTATTGAAGATGATATTCTAGTAATTCGATTTGACGCACAATTATTCTTTGCAAATGCAAGTTATTTTAGAGATAACCTAGACGATTTGGCAGAGAAAAAAGGAGAGGCATTAAAATTGATTGTTATCGATTCAGAAAGTATTAATAGAATAGATAGCACTGGAGTTGAAATGCTAATTGAAAGAATAAATTACTATAAGAAAAAAGGAGTTACAGTCTATTTTGCTGGGGTTAAAGGACCCGTAAGAGATACATTATTTAGAGCAGGAATCTTAAATAGTATAGATATCAATCACTTTTTTATGAACATTTTTACAGCAGTAAAATATTATAAGACAGGAGATCGAGAACATCAAATAAAGTATGCTGAATACATTCATCATACTTATAAATAAAGAGTAGAATTAATTATGAGAATTGAACAGATTTATACCGGTTGTTTAGCGCAAGGTGCGTATTATGTAGAAAGTAATGGAGAAGTCGCTATTATTGATCCGTTAAGAGAAGTATCTCCATATATGGAGAGAGCAGAAAAAGACAATGCAAAAATTAAATATATTTTTGAAACACATTTTCATGCAGATTTTGTTAGTGGCCACGTAACTCTTGCTAAAAACACAGGAGCAAAAATTGTATTTGGTCCGAATGCAGAAACAAATTATGAGGCATACACTGCAAAAGATAATGAAGAGTTTAAACTTGGAGACATCACCATTATTGCACTTCATACGCCTGGTCACACTATGGAAAGTACTTCGTATTTATTGAGAGATGAAAACGGAAAAGACCATGCCTTGTTTAGTGGAGATACCTTGTTTTTAGGAGATGTAGGAAGACCAGATTTAGCGCAAAAAGTAGGCGTTTTAACTGAAGCAGATTTAGCAGGATTTCTTTTTGATAGTTTACGAACTAAAATTATGCCTTTAGCAGATGATGTAATTGTGTATCCAGCTCACGGGGCAGGTTCTGCATGCGGTAAAAATTTAAGTAAAGAAACCGTAGGCACAATAGGCAATCAAAAGAAAGTGAATTATGCTTTACGTGCAGATATGACTAAAGACGAATTTATTAAAGAAGTTACTGATGGATTGTTACCTCCACCAGCTTATTTCCCTTTAAATGTGAAACTAAATAAAGAAGGATATCAGCATATTGATAAAATTATTGCCAAAGGAACAACAGCGCTTTCTGTTGACGATTTTGAGAAAGTTGCAAACGATACAGATGCCTTAATTTTAGACGTTCGTCATCAATCTGAATTTATAAAAGGGTTTATTCCACGTTCAATATTTATTGGAATTGATGGTGGATTTGCACCTTGGGTTGGAGCTTTAATTAAAGACATTGAGCAACCAATTTTAATAGTTGCTCCTAAGGGAAGAGAAGAAGAAGTAATTATTCGCCTTTCTCGTGTTGGATTTGACCATACTTTAGGGTATTTAGAAGGCAGTTTTGGTGCTTGGAAAGCAGCAGGAAAAGAAGTGGACACTTTAGTGTCAGTTTCTGCAGACACATTAGAAAAAGAAATAAAAGAAAATAATGTCCCCGTTTTTGATGTCCGTAGACCAGGAGAATATACAAATGAACATATTATAGATGTACCTAGTACACCATTAGATTACTTAAACAGTCATATCAATGAATTTCCTACAGATAGAAATTTTTATGTACATTGTGCTGGCGGTTATCGTTCTGTTATCGCATCTTCCATTTTAAAAGCAAGAGGAATTCACAATGTAATTGATGTAACTGGCGGATACAAATCAATTAAAAAAACAGGAATTTTAACGACGGAAAAAGTATGTCCATCAACATTAAAATAATATAAAATGAAAAAAATAGTTGTTTTATTTCTAGTATTAAGTTTAAGTTCTTGTAATAGTCAAGAAAAAAAAGCTGCAACTTTTGAAGATGTTACCGTTGAACAGTTTCAAAATATGATTGGAAAAAACGGAGCACAACTCATAGATGTGAGAACTCCTGGAGAATATGAAAACGGACATATTAAAGATGCCTTACTGATAGATTATATGTCTACTGATTTTAAAGACAAGGCGTTTAAAGGTCTAGATAAATCAAAGCCGGTATTAGTTTATTGTGCTTCTGGTGGTAGAAGTGCAAAATCAGCAAAAATGTATAAAGATGCAGGTTTTGAAAAAGTCTATAATCTTTTAGGAGGTTTTAGAGCTTGGTCTGCCAAAAACTTAGAAATAGAGAAATAATGGAAACAAAAATATATATAGAAAATTTAAAATGTGGTGGTTGCGCTGCCACGATTAAAAAAGGAATTTCGGCTATTGAAGGAGTTTCAGATATCAACGTAATAGTAGATGAATCTCTAGTTGAAGTAACCACAACTAATGATGTTATTAAAACTGTAAAAGAGAAATTGTCTAAAATGGGATATCCAGAAGTGGGTGATGTAAATTCGTTTTTACACAAAGCAAAATCCTATGTTAGCTGTGCAACAGGAAAAATGAGTTCAGAAGCTTAACAAAAAAAACCCGATGCATAGCATCGGGTTTTTTTTAAAATCAGCTTATTAAAACTTTAAAGTTACACCAACTAAAAAATTACGGGTTGCTTGCGGATAATATCCTGCGCCGTCTAAGGTCATTGTTTGGTTTGGAGCAGACCAAGTGTCATCATACGTATAATAATAACCTCTATCTACATATTCTTTATTAAAGATATTATTTATCAATCCTGTGAAAACAACTTCGCTAAAAATATTTTTAGGTTTTAAAATATAGGTGAAGTTAATATCAGAAGTAAAGTAGCTTTCTAAGACATCATTTGTAGATACCGCACTATTTAAATTGCTCATATATTGTTTACCAACATATTTAGATAAGAGCGAAAATTGCATATTTTCTGACGGAGTATAAACCAATGTATTACCTGCAATAACAGCAGGAGAAAATGAAATAGCGGTATTGCCTAACTTCTTTAAAACCCCATCAATAGAAGAAACAAAATTGGTATTTTTATTATCACTGAATGCAATGTTTGGCCTCAAACTGAACAAATCAGATAATTGAATATCTGCATCAATTTCTAAGCCCAATCGGTAACTTTTTCCGCTTGTTGCTCTAACCGGAGCGCCAACACCATCAATAGCACCAGTTAATACCAACTGATTTTTATACAACATGTAGTACACATTGGTGTTTAGGATAACCGATTCGTTTTTTAAACGCCATCCTAACTCATAATCATTTAAGTTTTCTGGTGTAGTAATTCCGTTTTCAAAATCGTTTCTATTAGGTTCTTTATTGGCAACAGCAAAAGAAAAATACACATGCTGATTTTCATTTAAAATATAGGTTGCGCCAAATTTCGGATTGAAGAATCCAAAGCGTTCATCAACGTTAATCGGATTTCTATCGGAAGTCAAACCATTGGTTGTATACAATACATTTCTGTATTGTAAATCAGCATACAAACTCATGCGGTTGCTTATTTTAAAAGTGGCTTTAGAGAACACACTAAAATCATTTTTGGTAGAATTGCTTTCGTAATATTTGTCTCTAATAGTTGCAGTTGGCGCAAATTGTTTTGCCCAAATTACTTCTCCAAAATGACTGTTTGAATAGCTACTGTATGAGAAACCAGAGATGATTTCTAATTCTTCTTTTTTATAAGTAGCATTAAAATTAGCTACATAAAATTTATTATCTAACCAACGGCGAACGATCAAATCTGTTTTACCATTGGTTGTTGCAACCACTAGATTTGAATAATCTGCTGGATCTTTATCCGATTTGTATTGTTCAAAAAAACCTTGACCTTTGGTATAATTTAACCCAATGTTGGTTGACCAATTCTCATTCAGTTTTTCATTCCAATGCAATTGATAATGGTCTTGTTGATAATCGTCAACTTCGTTTTCGTAGGTATACGGATTTTGCCTTCTGTTTGTAGCTAATTGAGAGGCGTCAATTCCAGCCCAAGCCTGATAAGTTCTTTCTTTGCCTCCAAAAGTTAAAGCTTTTATTAAGGTGTTCTCATCTACATACGAAGCTTGTAAAAAGTACGATTTTAAATCTGTAAAAGCTCTATCAATATAACCATCAGAATAGATTTTAGACAAACGACCTGCAATTTCTATTTGGTCGTTTATTTTTCCTGTACTAAACTTTACGGTATGCTTTTTTGTATTGTAAGAACCAAAAGAGTTCGAAATCTCTGCAAATGATTTTTCTGAAATGGCATCCGTTAAAATATTTAAACTCGCTCCAAATGCTGCTGTTCCGTTTGTAGAGGTTCCAACGCCACGTTGCAACTGTAAACTTTGTGTAGAAGAAGCAAAATCGCCTAGGTTTACCCAAAAAGTTCCTTGACTTTCAGCATCGTTATACGGAATTCCGTTAATGGTTACATTAACACGTTCTGCATTAGAACCACGAACATTAATGTAGGTATAACCAACTCCTGCTCCAGCATCAGATGAACTCACAACAGAAGGTAAATAGTTTAATAAAACAGGAATGTCTTGCCCTAAATTTCGTTTTTCAATTTCTACTTTTGTAATGTTAGAATGTGTTACTGGCGAGTTTGCTTTTACCCGAACCGCAGAAACCAAGACCTCATCCAAGAGGTTACTCTCGGGTTGTAAGTAAAAATCTACAATCAAATTTTGATTTGTAACTTTTACAATTTGAAGTTTTGATTTGTAGCCAATAAAACGGACTTCAATTTTGTAAGTTCCTTTTGAAAGGCTTAATTGATACTTTCCTTCAAAATCAGAAGAAGTTCCTTGGTTTGAGTTTTTGATGAATACAGATGCGCTTGCCAAAAACTGTTTGTTTTCATCATAGATTTTACCTGAAATGGTAAAGGTCTGGGAGTTTACAAGCATGCTTGTAAACAAGAATAAAAAAAGGATATTTTTTTTCATTTTAAAAAAATTTAAAACGAATAAAAAGAGGTAATTATTCTTGTGATTAATAGTGAATAATTAATTGTCATTACGAGGAGTTTACGATGTGGTAATCTCTTTTTAAGATTGCTTCTGATTAAAAAATCATCGCAATGACGGTTTTATAAATTCCTAAACAGCATTACCTGTTCTAGGTTCAATGGGTATGATCTCAGCCTTTATTAAAGTTTTGAGTTTTTAAGTGTAAGTGTTGAGTTACTAAAAACTCAAAATTCACAACTCATAACTAAAAAAAGCACCCCTTTATGAGAACAGTGCAAATATAATTACGAATTGTGAATTATGAATCATGAATAGCGATTTTTATTCCAAACCAGGTTTCTTACGCAATGCTTTTTTTACAGAAATTTTCTTTTTGTTTTCTGCTTTCTTTCTAACAGAAGCTTTGCTTGGTTTAGTCGGTTTTCGTTTTTTAGGAATAATTAAAGCTTGCTGTATCAATTCTAAAAATCGCTGAATTGCCAATTCTTTATTTTTATGTTGACTTCTGCTTTCATCACAGGTAAGCAGTAGAATGTTTTCTTTTGTCAATCGAGTTGCTAAGTTTTTAAAAAGCAATCTTTTTTCTTCATCAGAAAACTCTGCCGAATTTTCTACATCAAAAAACAATTCAATTTTAGACGAAACTTTATTTACATGTTGTCCGCCGGCACCAGAACTTCTAGTAGCTTTAAAATTGAGTTCTTTTATGAGTTTTTCTGTATCCAAAACAAGTTTTTATTTTTCTAAACTTTTAGAGAAAGAAGCAAGGTTTTTTCTATTTGCAATCAATTGATTTATTGCATTCACGGCAATTTTTAATCGTGTTTCTTTATTGCCTTCTAACAAAATATATGGACGGTTGTGTTTCTTTAAAGCATTCTCAAAAGCATCGAACATTTCTCTTCGTAATTCTGGTCTGTCGCGTAAATCGTCTTCCTCCCAAGGCGTATCTATGTAAGTTAATAAATACAAATCGTAGGTGTTATTCTTTGCCGCTTTGTCTAAAAGAGGATCTACAAATCCGCCATAATATTCTTCAGAATACACTTTAGTTTCTAGTAAATCGGTATCACAAATCAACACTCTGTCAGCTTTTTTAACAAGTTGATTTTCTAATTTCATTTGCCCAATTGCAATCGGAACCAAATCATCCGCTTCACAGGTTTTTCTTTCGTTATTCCATTTTTTTTGCAAGTATTCTCGAGCATATTCAGGTGCCCAAACGGTATGATAATGCCGAGCCAATTGTTTAGAAAGTGTTGTTTTTCCAGTTGATTCTGGACCAAATAAAACAACTTTTATAATGTTTGCTGGTTGCTGTCTAAGCTTTTCTTCCATGCGTAATATCCTTGTAATGCGATGATTAAAAATATGGTAAATTGAATTCCTGAGAACCCTAACCCTTTAATAAAATATAACGGAATCGAAATAATATTCCCCGCAATCCATAAAGACCAATGGGCTAATTTTTTATTTGCCATCAACCACATTGCGGCAAAGAAAATTCCTGTTGTAAACGTATCAAAATAATCGGTAATTCGATCAAATCTATTAAAATACAAATACACACATACTACAAATAGCGCTGTAAAGATAAAAATTCCGAATGCTTTTAATTTGTCATTTTTGGTAGTTCTTGTAATTTCTATATGATGATTTCCAACCAAACGGGTCCACATATACCAACCATACAAACTCATAATTGTATAATAAATATTAATGATTAAATCACCATATAAGGTAAACTGATAACAGATATATACATAAATTGCTGTACTAATAATTCCCGTTGGATACACTAAAATATGCTCTTTTTTTGCATACCAAACTGATGCAATACCAAAAACTACAGCTAAGATTTCTAATACAATATTAAGTGTAGTTGCTGTTTTGTAGGGTTCTAAAAAAAAATCAAAAATTTGCTGCATAATTGAAGGCTAAAATACTTATTGTTTTTTCAATTCATTTAAAAAAACAACATCATTTTCAAAAGCATTTCCAATAACCACCAAATCTGCTCCGGCTTTGTAGGCCGTTTCTAATTGGTGTTTGGTTTTAATTCCGCCACCAATAAGTAAAGGAATAGTAAGATGCTCTGCAGCCTCTTTTATGATTTTTTGTCCGACAGGCACTTTGGCTCCTGATCCAGCTTCTAGATACATGAGTTTTTTTCCAGAATATTGGCCTGCTAATGCCGTATGTACAATTAGATCAACATCATTTTGAGATATCGGTTTTGTATGGCTAACTTTTTGAACTGCAGTTTCTTTTCCACCATCAATTAAAATATACCCAGTCGGAATGATTTCTAAATCTGTTTTTTGTAAAATGGGAGCAGCTTTGATGTGTTGTTCAATTAAATATTCTGGATTTCTACCTGAGAGTAAACTTAAAAAAAGTATTCCATCTGCCTTATTTGTAATTTGATTGGCATCACCAGGAAATAAAACAATTGGCAATGAGGAGCTTTTTTTTAGAGCAGCTACTACTTTTTCTGTTTGATTGTTAGTGTCGGTGCTTCCACCTACAAAAATATGTGTAGCGATAGACAATTGTACTTTTTCTAAAAAAGTAGGAATGTTTTTAAGAGCAATTTTTTCAGGGTCAATCAAAACTGCGAGTAGTTTTTTGCCTTTATTTTTTGCCGATACAATGTCTTGATAAATATTCATATTAGATTTCAAAAATACGTCATTACAAGGAAGAATAACGAAGTAATCTATTTTTTAATAAGAGATTGCTTCGTAAACTCGCAATGACAAAACTTAGCCACTCTGCAACTTTGACCCTTTGTAACTTTTCTAAAAAGCATACACACAAGTAAAACCTTCAAATTCTAGAAAATAGATACAATAAGATTCAGTCTCCTTTTCAAATCTGATTTCTCCAATTGTTCTTTCATCTTCAAACTTAAAATCATCAATATATATGTGTTCTAAAAAGCGCAATTTTTTCTTCCCATAAATTTTATACAATGACTCTTTTGCTCCCCACACAATAGTTAGTTTGCTAATTAATGCCGTGTGATTTGCTATGGTTTTATACTCTTGAAAAGGAGTAAATTTATGTGCTATTTTTAAAATTTTATCGCGTTGCTTTTCAATGTCAATTCCAACAGGGTCTTCATCAGAAACAATAATTCCAGTAAAAGTAAAAGAATGTGTGATAGAAATGTATTTTCCGTTTTTCAAATGCGGTTTTCCATATTCATCATAGATTAAATCTGCGTCAACTAAACCAACCTTTTTAATCAAATGGCGAATGCTTAAAAAACCTCTTTGATGCAGTTCAGATTTCATAGCATCTAACCGCTCTTGATTTTTCTTTGTTAAACTTATGCCAATTGATAATTCTTCAATTGACTCTTCAATCTTCCAAATCAACACTTTAGTTGAATTATTAACAGTTATCGTCTTAAAAAGAGGCATAAATTTTAAAAGTTATTATGTAACTTTGCAGTTCAAATTTTTGATATAAAAACAAATATAGTAATATGAGTACAAAAACAGCAACATACGTTCCGTTTAAAGTTAAGGATATTTCTTTAGCTGCCTGGGGAAGAAAAGAAATTGAATTAGCAGAAGCAGAAATGCCAGGATTAATGTCTTTAAGAGAAGAGTATAAAAATGCTCAACCTTTAAAAGGAGCAAGAATTGCAGGATGTTTACATATGACAATTCAAACAGCTGTATTAATTGAAACCTTGCAAGCATTAGGAGCAGAAGTTACTTGGAGCTCTTGTAATATTTTCTCAACACAAGATCAAGCTGCAGCAGCAATTGCAGATGCAGGAACAGCTGTATATGCATGGAAAGACATGACAGAAGAAGAATTTGATTGGTGTATAGAACAAACTTTATTCTTTGGAGAAGATAAAAAACCACTAAACATGATTTTAGATGACGGTGGAGATTTAACAAATATGGTTTTAGATAGGTATCCTGAGTTGGCTGCCGGAATTAATGGTTTGTCAGAAGAAACTACAACAGGTGTTCACCGTTTATACGAAAGAGTAAAAAACGGAACCTTACCAATGCCAGCAATTAACGTAAACGATTCTGTTACCAAATCGAAGTTTGATAATAAATACGGATGTAAAGAATCTGCTGTTGATGCAATTAGAAGAGCAACAGATTTAATGTTAGCAGGTAAACGTGTAACGGTTTGTGGTTATGGTGATGTTGGTAAAGGAACTGCAGCTTCTTTTAAAGGGGCAGGTTCTATTGTAACGGTTACAGAAATTGACCCTATTTGTGCTTTACAAGCTGCAATGGATGGTTTTGAAGTAAAGAAACTAGAAACTGTAGTTGCAAATTCTGATATAATCATTACAACTACAGGAAATAAAGATATTGTTCAAGGACGTCATTTCGAAGCAATGAAAGACAAAACAATCGTTTGTAATATTGGACATTTTGATAATGAAATAGACATGGCTTGGCTAAATGGTAATTTTGGTCATACAAAAGACACTATCAAACCTCAAGTCGATAAATACAATGTTAACGGAAAAGACATTATTATTTTAGCTGAAGGGCGTTTAGTAAACTTAGGTTGTGCAACAGGGCACCCAAGTTTTGTAATGTCTAATTCATTTACAAACCAAACCTTGGCTCAAATAGAATTATGGACAAATGCTGATGCTTACGAAAATGAAGTATATATGTTACCAAAACACTTAGATGAAAAAGTAGCAAAATTACATTTGGCTAAAATTGGTGTTGAATTAACAGAATTACGCGAAGAACAAGCTTCTTATATTGGTGTAACGGTTGATGGTCCTTACAAACCAGAACATTATAGATACTAAGACTACCTGTCATTGCGAGGAAGTAATGACGCGGCAATCTCATTCTTGATTGCAAAAGACAGAAAACCCTTACATTAATTTGTGAGGGTTTTTCTTTTAAGTACCTTTCAAAAAAAGATTCTTAATGAAAATAATAAACACCAAAGTCTTAGAAAATAGATTAGAACTATTAGAAAGTTATATTCCCTATTTTGAACAAACAAATAATGCGGTTTCAAAAGCAAGTGTTGCGTGGCATTTAGATCATAGTTTAAAAGTAATCAATGCTGTGGTAAAAAGTATGGAGAATTCAGATCCAACTTTATATCAAAATAATTTTAAATTTTTAGGGAAAGTACTCCTAAGACTTGGTTTTTTCCCAAGAGGAAAAGTCAAAGTTCCAAAACATGTGAAACCACCAGAGGTAATTTTAAAGTCAGCAATTATTGACCAGCTAGAAGAAGCTAGGCAAAATATAAAAAGAATCCAAAACCTGGATGAAAGAGCCTATTTTAAGCACCCTGTTTTTGGTAATACAAATAAATTTAAAGTAGCCCGTTTCTTAGACACACATACAAATCATCATTTAAAAATTGTAAAAAGTATTTTAAAATAGTTTTTTTTCATTTTTTGTATATTTATATCGTTAATAAACCAACGAATTATGAAACGAATATTTCTTCTTCTATTTTTAATTGTATGTTCAATTTCACAAGCACAAACCAACACGGTTCTTTTTGAGCTTACAGATAATTTAAAAACATACAATTCACAGAACTGTTTAACCAACAAAACAGATTATAGCAAAGTCTTTTTAGGATTTGTCAAAGGAGACGAATCTGACATAAAAACATTTAAACTCGTCATTTCTTTAAGTAACGAAATTAAATACACTTTTAATAGTTACAGTGAGTTAAGAAATACAGATCCGTTAAGTTGGTTAGAAGGGAATAAGGCATTTCAACAATTTAAATCTATCAATTTTGCAATAGAAGTTGTTTTGCCTAATAACAGAAGAGAAAGTCAAAATTTTAGTGTTTGTTTAAGAGAAGTGACAACCAATACAATTGTTACAAGATCATTAACAAACACAACCAATAAAAAAGATTATATAGAAATTCCTGTTTCGTTTGCAACCGATAGAAATGATACAAAAGACTCAGATTTAAACGAGCGTTTTGGTGGGAAAAGAGCAGAATTGCAATACGGGCGAACCATTGTTAGTATTCCATATACACATAAGTTAGGTGAAATAGAAAGACCGTCTTATTGGAAGTTAGAGTTTTCTGAAGACCCTAAAAAACATGTAATGATACAATCATTGCAAAAACAAAACAAAGACGATTTTTTCAATCAAATGAAAGAAAGAATTGCCAAAAACGGAAAAAGCACCTTTTTATTTGTTCATGGTTATAATGTGTCTTTTGCTGATGCTGCAATGCGAACTGCACAAATAACATTCGATTTACGTTTTAGTGGCGAACCTGTTTTTTACAGTTGGCCATCCCAAGGATCCACAACAGGATATACAGTAGATGAAGCCAATATTGAATGGGCAAGATTAAACATGAAAAACTTTTTAAGAGATTATTTAACTAGAACAGAAGCAGATGATGTGTACTTAGTTGCACACAGTATGGGGAATCGTGGTTTGACAAAAGCATTGATTGAATTGATGAATGAAAATCCAGAATTAAAAGACAAAATTACCGAAGTTATTTTAGCCGCTCCAGATATTGATGCAGATGTTTTTAGAAGAGATATTGCACCACAAATGGTTCAAAAAATAGCTAAACCAATTACATTGTATGTTTCTTCAGACGATTTAGCATTGGTAGCTTCTAGAAAGGTACATGGAAGTAAGCGGGCTGGTGATGCAGGGAAAGGAGTAGTCATCGTAAAAGGAGTAGAAACGATTGATGCTTCTGGAGTTGACACAAGTTTTTTAAGTCACTCTTATTTTGCAACAACAAGAACCATTATTGCAGATATCTTAGATTTAATGAAATCAGGAAAACGAGCTCCAGATAGAGAAACTTTAGAAAGAGTAAGTAGAGAAAATGTGATTTACTGGAAAGTAAAACAGAATAAAAATTAATGAATTTTTCTAAGAGAATTGGACTTTTATTAGGTCCGATATTATTTTTTGCGACACAAAATTTGTCCACTGTTTTAGTCTCCGAAAAAGCAGATGCAGTTATAGCTGTAGCGCTTTGGATGGTTATTTGGTGGATTACAGAAACAGTAAATATTGCAGTTACCGCCTTATTACCATTATTACTATTTCCCTTAATTGATGTAATGCCCATTGCAGAAGTTGGAAACAATTATGGGAGTCCGTTTATCTTTTTATTTTTTGGGGGATTTGTATTAGCCCTAGCTTTAGAAAAAGTAAATCTTCACAAAAGAATTGCCTTAAACATTATTAGAATTACAGGGAGAACACCAAACAAAGTGGTACTTGGTTTTATGATTGCAACAG
>JALQYN010000007.1 GCA_023254055.1 Polaribacter sp. | reverse complement strand
GAAGACAAAACAAATGCAGATTTCTGCCCTTTTTTAGTTGATGAACAAAATGTATTAAAGATTAGAAAAGCCAAAGATATTATTATTTCTAGAATGACAGAACCCCCTAGTTTACAAGAACTATCAAACGAAATTGGTTTGTCATTAAAGAAATTGAAAGAAGGTTTTAAACAAATTTATGGAGACACTGTTTATGGTTTTTTATTAGATTATAAAATGGAACACGCAAGACGTTTATTAGAAAGCAACAAACATAATGTAAACGAAGTTGGCTCTAGAATTGGATATAGTACATCAAGTCATTTTATTGCCGCTTTTAAGAAGAAGTTTGGCACTACTCCAAAAAAATACGTGAGTTCTCTACAAAACTAATCATGAAACAATTACATCATACAGAAGTAGAAAACAAACAACAAACTTTTCCAATAACGATTGTTTGTGACGCCATAAGAACCCCCGAGAATATCGGAATGTGCTTTCGTGTTTCAGAAATTTTTGGTGTTCAGAAAATCTATTTACATGAAACTTCTCCGACGATAGAAAACCGAATTGTAAAGAAAACTGCAAGAAATACCCTTACTCAAATTACACATGAAACCTATGATGATTTTAACAAACTCATCAATCAACTAAAGAAAGAGGGAAACACTATTATTGGAATTGAAATTACAGATCAAAGTATCGATATACAAAAGTTTGATTTTACAGCACATCAAAAAATTGTTTTGCTTTTAGGAAGCGAACGCAACGGAATTGAACATATAAATTTAGTTGACAAAACAATTGCCATACCTATGTACGGAAGAAATTCTTCGATGAACGTTGTACATAGTTTATCAATTGCATTGTATGAAGCAACGAATCAACTTAGAAATAAAATTTAAAAAATACTGAAACGAGTTCAGCATAAAATATGAAAGGAGTTTTATTAATAAACCTAGGATCACCAGACAGCACAAAAACAAAAGATGTTCGTAAGTATTTAGACGAATTTTTAATGGACGAACGTGTAATTGACATTCCATATTGGAAACGTTGGCTACTAATTAAAGGGATTATTTTAAACGTTAGACCAAAAAAATCTGCCGCGGCTTATAAAAAAATATGGTGGGAAGAAGGTTCGCCATTAGTAGTGATTTCTGAGCGTTTTACTAAAAAAGTTGCAACGAACTCTACTATTCCAGTTGCATTGGCAATGCGCTACGGAAGCATGACCATTAAAAAAGGCTTTGAAGAATTGGCAAAAAAAGGTGTTGATGACATTTTAATTGTGCCCTTATATCCACATTTTGCAATGTCATCTACAGAAACTGTTCTCGTGAAGGCTGAAGAAGTTAGAAAACAGTTTTTTCCGAACATCAAGACAACAGCATTACAATCTTTTTACAACGAAAAAAGATATATCAAAGCCATGTCTGACAATATTAAAAAACATTTAACTGATTTTGAACATGATCATGTATTGTTTTCGTATCACGGAATACCAGAACGTCATATTTTAAAAACAGATCCTACAAAAAATCATTGTAAAATAGATGGTTCTTGTTGTGAAAAAAAATCTATTGCGCATCAAACATGCTATCGTCATCAATGTTTTGAAACCACAAAAGAAATCGTAAAAGAATTAGGCTTGAAAGAAGGAACCTATAGCAATTCTTTTCAATCTCGTTTATTAAAAGATCCTTGGCTAAAACCGTATACAGATTTTGAATTAGAGCGTTTACCTAAAGAAGAAAACAAGAAAAAATTAGCCGTTGTAACTCCAGCTTTTGTTTCTGATTGTTTAGAAACATTAGAAGAAATTGCCATGGAAGGAAAAGAACAATTTTTTGAAGGTGGTGGAACAAATTACAAACACATTCCGTGTATGAACGACAATGATGATTGGGTAAAAGTGATGAATACTTGGATTGATGAATGGGTAAATAACGCTTAGTGGTTAGTGAAAATAAAATTAATAAATTAGCATGTCAGTTCGAGTACTATCAAAATTAAAATATATTTTAATGAAGATATTGAAACGAAGTTTCAATGAAGAATGAATCAATTTGTATCGAGAACTTCTCGATACGATTTTTTCAAAATCACTCGAAGTGACAATAAAAATAAGAGCATGGATTTTTTATACGTAAAAGCATTACACATTATTTTTGTAGTTACTTGGTTTGCTGGGTTATTTTACATTATTCGCCTGTTTATTTATCAAGTAGAAGCTGAAGAAAAAGAAGAGCCTGCTAAAGAAATTTTACAGACACAATACAAATTGATGGCTAAACGCTTGTGGTACATGATTACCTGGCCTTCTGCAGTATTAGCGAGTTTCTTTGCTTTTTGGATGTTGTATAAAAATCCCGCTTACTTAACAATGGATTGGATGTTGGTAAAATTAGCCTTTGTTTTGGCCTTGTATTTTTACCATGGTGCTTGTCAGAAAATATATACCCAATTACAAAACGACATTATTAACTATTCTTCTTTTAAATTACGAATTTGGAACGAAGTTGCCACCATTATCTTATTTGCAGTTGTGTTTTTAGTAACACTTAAAAGCGCCATCAATTGGGTTTGGGGTGTTATAGGAATTATCTTATTCGGAATCTTATTAATGTTAGGAATAAAACTCTATAAAAATATTAGAGCTAAAAAAGACTGGGATACTTCTAATAAAGATGATTTGTTGGAAGAAGATGAAGAATTAGAAGATTAACTCTTTATCGATTGCTCAAAAGGAATACGATTTACAATAGATCTTCCTAAAGTAACTTCATCTGCATATTCCAATTCATCCCCAACTGAAATTCCACGTGCAATTGTAGATGTTGTGATTTCATATTTTTCGATTTGCTTAAAAATATAGAAGTTGGTGGTGTCGCCTTCCATGGTAGAACTCAGTGCAAAAATCAACTCTTTCACTTCTCCATTAGCTACTTTTTCTACCAAAGATTCGATTTTTAAATTATGCGGACCAATGCCTTCAATGGGTGATATTTTTCCTCCCAATACATGATACAAACCTTTGAATTGAGCGGTGCTTTCTATGGCCATTACATCACGAATGTCTTCAACAACACAAACGATTTCTGAATTTCGTTTTGGATTGTTACAGATTTCACACAACACTGTATCAGAAATATTATGACACTTGTTACACGATTTCACATCATTACGCAAATGCAATAATGCTTCAGACAAATAACCAGTATGTTCTTTGGGTTGTTTTAACAAATGTAGCACCAAACGCAAGGCAGTGCGCTTACCAATTCCTGGTAACCGTGAAACTTCGTTCACTGCATTTTCTAACAATTTTGATGAAAAATCCATGGCCGCTAAATTACTAATTATGAATTACGAATTATTAATTTTTAAATAAAATTTTAAAAAGAGTATATTCGTAATTTACAATTCAAAATTCGTAATTAATCCATGCAACCACTTCATATCCTATTACTCATTGTAGCCTATTTTAGTGTTCTTATTTTTATTTCCTACATCACAGGAAAATCTGCAAACAATCAAACGTTTTTCAAAGCCAACAACTCATCTCCTTGGTATTTAGTAGCTTTTGGTATGATTGGAGCTTCATTATCTGGGGTTACCTTTATTTCAGTTCCGGGCTGGGTAGAAGCCCAAAGCATGAGTTATATGCAAATGGTACTCGGTTATGTTGTTGGATATGCGGTTATTGGCTTGGTACTACTACCCCTCTATTATCAATTAAATTTAACCTCTATTTATTCGTATTTAGAGGACAGATTTGGCAGATACTCATACAAAACTGGAGCTACCTTCTTTTTAATTTCTAGGACTATTGGTGCTGCTTTTCGTTTGTTTTTAGTAGCAAATGTATTGCAATTGTTATTATTTGATGCATACGGAATACCGTTTTGGGTAACCGTTTCTATTACTATTTTATTGATTTGGCTGTATACGTTTAAAGGCGGAATTAAAACCATTGTTTGGACTGACACGTTGCAAACTTTATTTATGTTAATTGCAGTTGGAGTTTGTATTTATACCATTTCTAATGAAATGCAAATCAGCAATATCTTTTCTTATGTTGCAGATAGCGACTTGTCTAAAACTTTCTTTTTTGACGATCCAAATGCAGGGAATTATTTCTGGAAACAATTTTTATCTGGTGCGTTTATTGCTGTTGTAATGACGGGTTTAGATCAAGATATGATGCAAAAAAACTTAACCTGTAGAAACTTAAAAGATGCTCAGAAAAACATGTTTTGGTTTACCATTGTGCTGGTAATTGTCAACTTTTTCTTTTTAGCATTAGGTGTGTTGCTAACAGATTATGCACAACGAAACGGAATTGATGCACACAAAGACGAATTATTTCCAATTATAGCAACCAAAGGAACCTTGGGATTGGCAACAGCCATGTTCTTTTTACTCGGATTGATTGCCGCGGCCTATTCTAGTGCAGACTCTGCATTAACATCGTTAACTACTTCTTTTAGTATTGACATATTAGAGATAGACAAGAGAAAAGAGAAAAAAGAGCAAGAGAAAATTCGTAAAAAAATTCACATTCTGTTTTCATTTGTCTTGATAGCTACCATCCTTATTTTTAAATATTTTATTGCAGATGCCAGTGTTATTGCTAAAATATTTACGTTTGCGGGTTACACCTACGGCCCCTTATTAGGATTGTATGCTTTTGGTTTATTTACCAAACTACAAGTAAAAGACAAAATAGTTCCATATATCTGTTTGATAGCCCCAATACTTACCTATGTGATTAGTTTTTACAGCAAAGAAAAATTAGGTTTTGACTTTGGGTTCTTTGTGTTGGTATTGAATGGTGCCCTAACTTTTATTGGATTATTATTATTTAAAAGAAAATAGCATGCATAAATTAGCGCTACTCTCTTTTGCATTAACCATCTTATCTTTTAATACCAATGGTCAGAAAAAATTAAGCACAATAAAGTCTAAAAAAGAGATTGCTATTTTATTTATTGGCAACAGCCTTACTTACACCAACAACTTACCTGAACTTGTAAAAAAGGAAGCTAAAAAAAATGGTTTCAATATCACTACAAATATGGTTGCATTTCCAAACTACGCCATAATAGATCATTGGGATGATGGGAAAATTCAGAAATTAATTATCTCTAAAAAATATGACTTTGTTATTATACAACAAGGTCCTTCTTCTCAACAAGAAGGTAGAAAAATTCTTATTGAATATGGCACAAAACTATATAAACTATCTAAAGAAAACAACGCAAAGCTTTCTTATTTTATGGTTTGGCCATCATTAAAATACTATCACACTTTTGATGGCGTCATAAAAAACTATACAGATGCAGCTGCTATTAATAATGCAATCTTAATTCCTGTTGGAAAAGTCTGGAAAGACTATTTTGACAAGTCAAATAACTTTCAATATTATGGACCTGATGGATTTCACCCTTCTATAACAGGCAGCGAAATAGCTGCAAAAGTAATTGTTGAAACATTATTTCATAAATAAAATAAAAAGCAATTAAAAACTCCTATTTTTATAAGTACTAATTACAGCAAACAAATGAAACATAGAATTGAAGAAGATTTACTTGGTAGCATGAAAATTGCCAACAATCTTTACTACGGAATTCACACACAAAGAGCTATAGATAATTTTAAAATCTCAAAGGCCAAAATTAGTGATTATCCTATTTTTATAAAAGGAATGGTTTTAACCAAAAAAGCATGTGCCTGCGCCAATAAAGAAATAGGTACTATTCCCGATGAAAAAGCGGATATGATTATTCAAGCTTGTGATGAAATTCTAAACAACCTTACAAAGTACACCAAGTATTTTCCGGTTGATGTTTTTCAAGGTGGCGCAGGAACCTCTGTCAACATGAACACCAATGAGGTTATTGCAAATGTAGCTTTAGAGTTAAATGGATATGAGTATGGAAATTATGCTGTTTTACATCCAAATGATCATGTAAACAAATCGCAATCAACAAATGATGCTTACCCTTCTGGATTTCGAATTGCCTTGTATTTTTACATCAATCATTTAATTGAAAACCTGACTTATTTGATAAAAGAAATCAGCAATAAATCAGTAAAATTTTCGAATGTTTTAAAGATGGGAAGAACGCAATTACAAGATGCTGTTCCAATGTCTATGGGTGATGAGTTTTCTGCTTGGGCAACTAACTTAAGAGAAGAAGTTAAAAGCTTACGAAATGTTAGAAATTTAATTTTAGAGTTAAATTTAGGTGGAACAGCTATAGGAACTGGTGTAAATGCTCCAAAGAATTTTACTCAAATCTCTATCAACTATTTACAAGAGTTTACGGGCGTAAAGTTTGTAAAAGCACACAATTTAATTGAAGCTACCTCAGATTGTGGCGCCTATGTTATGGTTTCTGGTGCTTTGAAAAGAATGTCTGTAAAATTATCTAAAATTTGCAACGACTTACGCTTGCTGTCTTCTGGACCACGTTGTGGTTTTAATGAGATTAACTTACCAGAAATGCAAGCTGGCTCATCAATTATGCCTGCAAAAGTAAATCCTGTAATCCCAGAAGTTGTAAACCAGGTTTGTTTTAAAGTAATTGGTAATGATGTAACCATTTCTTTTGCTGCAGAAGCCGGACAATTGCAATTGAATGTGATGGAACCTGTGATTGCACAATCGTTATTTGAATCTATAGAATTACTATCGAATGCCTGTACAACTCTAAGTGATAAATGTATTAGCGGAATTACAGCAAATGCAAAACATACTAAAAATATGGTATTTAATTCTGTTGGATTAATCACTTATTTAAATCCATATATTGGTCACCATATGGGTGATGTTATTGGAAAAGAAGCCATTACTTCAGGCAAATCTATACGAGAATTGGTATTAGAAAAAAAACTGCTATCTGAAGAAGAATTGGACGCTATTTTAACAGTAAAAAATTTAATGCGTCCAGAATATAAAGTTGGATTAAAAAAAGAAAACTAATTTTTTATCGCCCACAAAACATTTGTATTTTTACCAAGTAAAACAAACTCATGGCACACGATTTAAGCAATCATCGTAAATCATATGAAAAGCAAGAATTGTTAGAAAGCAATTGCCCAGAAAACCCTATCGAATTATTTCAACAATGGTTTTTAAATGCTGATGCTTCAGAAATGATAGATGAAGCAAATGCGGTAACAGTTTCTTCAATCGGATTGGATGGCTTTCCAAAAAACAGAGTCGTGCTTTTAAAAAAATACACTTGGGAAGGTTTTATCTTTTACACCAATTACAATTCAGAAAAAGGAAAAGCAATTTTAGCTAATAATAATATTTGTATGTCTTTTTTTTGGGCGGGTTTAGAACAGCAAATCATCATTAAAGGGAATGCAGAAAAGTTGGCAGAAAACTTATCAGACGGCTATTTTGAATCACGTCCAGATGGAAGCAAATTAGGAGCTTGGGCATCAAACCAGAGCGAAGTGGTCCCTTCAAGAGAAACTCTTGATAACGCTTTAAAATCATTTGAAAAACAATTTGAACAGCAAGAAATACCACGCCCTAAACATTGGGGCGGATTTTTAGTAAAACCCATTTCTATAGAATTTTGGCAAGGAAGACCTAATAGAATGCACGATAGAATTCGATATACTCTACAAAAAGATTTTTCTTGGAAAATTGAGCGTTTAGCACCATAATTTTTTATATTTACTTTATCAAACTTTGGTATGAAAACACTCTATATTGTTCGTCACGCAAAATCATCTTGGGAATATGATGGTATTGAAGATATTGACAGACCTTTGAAAAGACGAGGCATCAAAGACGCTCACTTAATCTCAAGTTATTTAGCAGAAACCATTAAAAAACCGGATGTTTTTGTTACCAGTAGTGCAAATAGAGCGCTACACACTGCAATAATTTTTTGCGATAATTTTGGTTATCCTTTATCTAACTTATACATAAAAAAACAGTTGTATAATTTTAGTGATGGGTATTTAGTTAAAACCATTAATGCCTTAGATGATAATTTTGATTCTGCCATTATTTTTAGTCACGATCATGGTATTAATACTTTTGTAAATAAATACGGAAGCAAACCCATTGCACATGTTCCAACTTGTGGTGTAATCGGAATTGAATTTGATACTGCACATTGGAAAAAATTAAAAAAAGGGACAACAACTTTAATAGAGTTCCCAAAAAATCATAAATAGAAGTTCGCTTGATAGAAATTAAAAAATATGCTGCAATAGATATTGGCTCAAACGCCGTACGTTTACTGATTTCTAATGTTATTGTAGAAAAAGACAAAGAAACTCAATTCAGAAAATCTTCTTTAGTTCGTGTTCCTATCCGTTTAGGGGCAGACACTTTTGTTTCTGGAGAAATTACTCCTACCAATACACAGCGATTGGTAGACGCTATGGAGGCTTTTAAATTATTAATGAAAATTAATAATGTAGAAAAATACAAAGCTTGTGCAACCTCTGCAATGCGTGAAGCAGAAAACGGAAAAGAGATTGCTAAAATTGTTTTGGAAAAAACAGGTGTAGATATAGAAATTATTGGAGGAAAAAAAGAAGCAGCCATCATTTCTTCAACAGATTTAAATGAGTTGATAGAAAGCGATGCTTCTTATTTATATGTAGATGTTGGTGGTGGAAGTACAGAGTTTACCATTTTCTCTAAAGGAAGAATTATTAATAGTAAATCTTTTAAAATGGGAACAGTACGTTTGATAAACAACTCTAAAGCCGAAAATAAAATTATTTTTAAAGAGGTCCAACAGTGGATAGAAACCAACACAAAAGACCTTAAAAAACTATCTTTAATAGGTTCTGGAGGAAACATAAACAAACTGTTTAAAATGTCTGGCAGAACTATTGGTAAACCTATTTCTTATATTTATCTAAATGCTCAATACCAATTCCTTAAAAAAATGAGCTTTGATGATCGTATTTCTGAATTAAGTTTAAATCCAGACAGAGCCGATGTAATTATTCCTGCAACTAAAATCTATTTATCTGCAATGAAGTGGAGTGGAGCTAGAAAAATTTATGTTCCAAAAATTGGTTTGGCAGACGGAATTATAAAAAGTTTACACCGTAACAAATTATAAATTACGCTCTACATAATTAGTAATTAGCGAATCAAACTTTGTTTGATGCTCTAAAAAACTTGTTTCAATAGCTAAATAATACAAGTTATGAATGTGATTCGATAAGCGCACAAAATCTTTTTCGGTGGTTAACACAATTTTATTTTCAGATTGCATAGCCTCAAATCGCGCTTTAATATTTGAAATTTCTTTTTCTGTAAACTGATGATGGTCTGAAAATTTTTGATGCTTAAATGTGCAATTCAATGCTGATAAATAATTTTCTAAGGGTTTTGGATTTGCGATTCCTGTTACCAACAACACTTCAAATTTAGATAGTTCAGATGTTTTTATTTCTTTATTGGTATTACTTACTAAAACATCAGAATATTGAATAGAAGAAAAGAAAACAGGACCTTTAAAATATCTATTTATCAATTGCAATATGGCTTCTTTTTCTAATCTATCTAGGGTGTTTGGGCATTTAGTAACCACAACAACATCCGTGCGCTTAACTCCTATTCTACGCTCTCTTAGATTTCCTACAGGCAATACAAAATCGTTTGAAAACAATTCATTGTACTTGGTTAGCAAAACATAAAAACCTGCTTTTACTTTTCTATGCTGAAAAGCATCATCTAACAACACAACTTCTGTTGTTTTCAATTGCTGAATTCCATGCACTCTATTTTCATCAACTGCAATAATAACATCATCAAACTTTTTAGAGAACTGCAAAGGTTCATCACCTACTTCTGAAGCATTCTTGGTTTCATTTACAAGCACAAAACCTTTTGTGCTTCTACCATATCCTCTACTTAAAACCCCTATTTTGTATTTAGACTTTAGCAGCTTGATCAAATATTCTATTTGTGGTGTTTTACCGGTACCTCCCACAGATAAATTTCCAACGGCTATAATTGGTTTATCAAATGAAGTTGATGCAAACAAACCCAGATCAAAAAAGTAATTACGAAGAGTTGTAACAATACTATAAATGATGGCAAATGGGAATAATAAAAATCGTATAAATTTCATTAGTACTAAAGTAATTAAAAATCTTAACTTTGGTTCTTTTTATAATTTTCTTTTTTAATGAAAATTACACAAATTGATATCTAAATTCAATTCAATGAAAATACAAAATGTAACCAATTATTTAGAAGAATTAGCACCCCTTTCGTATGCCGAAGGATTTGATAATGTTGGCTTATTAGTTGGAGACTTTAATACTGATGTTAGCGGAATACTAGTTACTTTAGACAGCTTAGAAGTAACCGTTGATGAGGCTATTGCTAAAAATTGTAATTTAATTGTAAGTTTTCACCCAATCATATTTAGCGGTTTAAAAAAGTTAAATGGTAGCACTTATGTAGAACGTGTAGTGCTAAAAGCAATTAAAAACAACATTGCTATCTATGCAATGCACACAGCTTTAGACAATATAAAAAATGGTGTTAGCGGGAAAATAGGTGAAGTTTTAGGTCTAAAAAACACAGAAATATTAATTCCCAAATCAAATTTAAACACTCATGAAACCATCGGAATGGGAATGATTGGTGAATTGGATTCTACAATGAGTGAAAATCAATTTTTACAATTTGTAAAAACAACAATGAAAACGGAATGCATTAGACATTCTGAATTGCTAGGAAAATCTATAAAAAAAGTGGCTGTATTAGGTGGCTCTGGAAGTTTTGCAATTGAAAATGCAATTGCACAAAATGCTGATGCTTATATCAGTTCTGACTTTAAATATCACGATTTTTTTAAGGCAGAAAAACAAATTTTATTGATGGATATTGGACATTATGAAAGTGAACAGTTCACAAAAAATCTTTTAGTTGAGTATCTTACAAAAAAATTCACTAATTTTGCCATCATTTTATCAGAAAAAAGTACAAATCCAATTTATTACATTTAAACATGGCAAAGAAGAAAGAGGTTACGGTAGAAGAAAAATTAAGAGCGTTATATGACCTACAATTAATTGACTCTAGAATAGATGAAATTAACAGCGTTAGCGGGGAATTACCTTTAGAAGTAGAAGATTTAGAAGATGAGATTGCGGGTTTAAACACCAGACTTTCAAATTACGCAGAAGATGTAGCAAACTTAGATACAGATATTAATAACAAAAAATTATTGATAGAAGAGTCTAAAGCTTTGATGAAAAAATACGAAGAGCAACAAAAGAAAGTTAGAAACAATAGAGAATTTGATTCTATAACTAAAGAAATTGAATATCAAGAATTAGAAATTCAATTAGCTGAAAAAAGAATTGGAGAATTTTCTGCTAGAATTGAGCAGAAAAATGAAATCATTGATGCTACAAAAGAAAAATTAGCAAAACAAGAAGAGCATTTAAAACATAAAAAAGCTGAGCTTGACGGAATCTTAAAAGAAACTGAAAAAGAACAAAAAATGCTAGTAAAAAAATCTGCTGAATTTTCTGCAGAAATTGACGAACATTTATTATCGGCTTATAAAAGAATTCGTACTAAAGTAAAAAATGGCTTAGCTGTTGTATCTATAGAAAGAGGAGCTTCTGGTGGTTCTTTCTTTACAATTCCACCACAGGTACAAGTAGAAATTGCTACTCGTAAAAAAATCACGATTGATGAATACAGTGGAAGAATTTTAGTGGATGCTGATTTAGCAAGAGAAGAGAAAGAAAAAATTGACAGCTTAATATCTTAAAAAACAAAACTTTTAAATATAAAAAAACTCGGAGAAATTCTCCGAGTTTTTTTATATCCATATTTTACATTAATAATCCATCTTTTTTATAAAGTCGAGTTTTTGTTTCCAAATATTAATCTCATCTTTATAAGTATCTATATTAGCTCTAACATTAACCACTAAAGGATTATCTTCGTTTGCATTTGAGAAAAAGCTCAAATTATTTTCTAACTGCTGAATTTCTTTTTTGATTTCATCAATTTTCTTTCTAACAAATAACTGCTCTGAATTTAATTTATGAACATTTCCTTGAGCCATTAATCCGTCTATTAAGTTTTTATATTTTAACATTGCTATTTCGTCTTTACTTAAAGACAACCCTTCTAACAACTTATCTATCTGCTTATAAAATTTACTTTCTAAATGCCTAACACTTCTTGGTGTATCACCAAAATCTCTCCATTTTTTAATAAACTCGTTAATCTCTTCTATGGTAGCTTTTTCTACTTTTTTAATTTCTTCTAAATAGATTTTTTTCTCCTCTATAAAAGCTTGTTGCTCTTTGTTTAAATTGTCTTGCCTATTATGATATCGATCAAAATAATGATTACAAGCAGCTTTGAATCGTTTCCAAATATCATCAGAAAATTTTCTTGGAACGTGTCCTATTTTCTTCCAATCTGCTTGGATTTTTTTCATGGTGTTTGTTGCATTTTCCCAATCTTCGCTATCTTTAATAGACTCTGCTAATTCAATAAGTGCATTTTTCTTATCTAAATTATCCTGCTGTACATTTTTTTCTTTTTTATAAAAAGTATTTTTTGAAGCATTAAATTTTTTTGTAGCCGCTTTAAATTTTTGCCAAACTTCTTCACTCTTGTTATAAGGCAATTTGCCAACATCAAAATATTGCTTTCTCAACGCTTCAATATCATTAATGCTTTTTTGCCAATCACTATGTTTTTTGTTTTTAGAAGTATCGTAGTTTTCTATCAATTCAATTACTGATAATTTTTTATCAATAATTTCTTGATGTTGCGTTTTTAATGACCTAAAATAATCGTGTCTTTTATCATGTATTTTTTTACTAGCAGCACTAAACTTTTGCCAAACATCCTCTCTATGTTCTTGAGAAACCGGACCAATGTCTTCTTTCCATGCTTTATGATATTGCTGTAATTCTTTAAAAGCATCGTTTACATTTTCCAATTCTTCTAACGCTTCTACTTTTTCAATCAGTTTTAATTTTTCTTCTAAATTATTCTTAAAATCTAAATCTCTAAAATCATTGCTTAAATGTAATAAATCGTAAAAACGCTCTACATGATGATGATAATTTCTCCAAGTATCATTGTATTTATTTCTAGGCACAGATCCAATTTCTCTCCAATTTGTTTGTATAATTTTAAAGTTTTTATACATCGTGTTTGGGTCTGCATTCTCTATCAACTCTTTAAGTTCATTGATTACTTGATGACGCTTTTCTAAGTTGTTTTTTAATTGTGTATCTAAATTAGCATAATACGCATCTCTTTTACTTTTATAGTCGGACAGTAATGAGTTGTATTTAGATTTAACTGGACTTGAATATTGAAAATCAATAGAATTACCACCTTCTTCTAAAAATGCTGCTTTCTTTTCGGCTAATATTGCGCCAAACTTTGAATTGAATGCATTTTTAATAGCATCAATGTTTTTCTTTAATTGTTGTATAGGAAACTCCTTTAGAAGTTTTTCTAATTCATCTACTAAGCTTTCTAACTCCATGTTCTCATATGCTAACATTGGGATAGAATTCTTTTCTTCGTCTTTTTCTGCTTCCTCTGCTACTTTATCTTCAATCTCTTCAACAACTTTGTTTGTTGCTGTTTTTTCCTCTTCTACTTCTTCTGGTTTTGTTTCAGTTTTCTGATTTTCAACGGGTTTTACTTCATTTTCTTCTGGAGTTTGATTGACTTGATCTTCTGTGTTTTCTTGATTTTTATCTAACATCTAAAAATGTTTAAGGTTCCTATATTATTTTTTAAATATAGGGATGTATTATAAAATGACAAAAAAACTTCGACTATAATAACAAAATTTTAGGAATTCCAAATTTGCCAAGATTTCTCTGCTTGAAGCTGTAACATTTCTAATCCGTTTTTAATAATTGCGCCTTTATTTTTTCCATTCTGTAAAAAGGTACTTAAAGCAGGATTGTAGATTAAGTCGTATAATAAATGTTTAGAAGTAATGTGTTGATAGGGAATATCTGGACATAAATCTGTTTCTGGAAAGGTGCCCAATGGTGTACAATTAACAATGATTGTGTGTTCAGAAATCAATTCTTGTGTAAGGTTTGAATAGTGAATTTCATTTTCATTTACTGGATTTCTAGAAACAAAAACAAAATCGATGTGTAGTTTTTTTAATGCATATGCTATTGCTTTTGAAGCACCACCAGTTCCAATAATTAAAGCTTTGGTATGATGTAACTCTAGCAATGGTTTTAAGGAGTTTAAAAATCCAACAACATCTGTATTATAACCTTTACACTTTCCGTTTTCTAAAAATTTAATCGTGTTTACTGCTCCTATTTCTTTTGCTTCAAAATCTATTTCATCTAAATAAGGCAACACTTCTTCTTTATACGGAATGGTAATATTTAATCCACATAAACTATTGTGCTGCAACACATTTGAGAATTCTTCAATTGACTGAATATCAAAGTTTTGATACTCATGATTCACAAGCTCTAATTCTTCAAACTTCTCTTTAAAATACCCACTAGAAAATGAATAGGAAATATTTTTCCCTAACAATCCAAATAAATAATTTTTATGCTGCTTTTTTTCTTCTATCATAATAATCAATTCCTAAAATGATTGCAATACCAATTACAATATAAAAAATGGCAAACCAAGTTTCTAAACTAGAGAAATCAGGAAAAAACCTCTCAAAATTATGAACAATTTTATTTCCTTTTCCATCTAACAAAAACTCTCCATTTTGAACCGCAAAAACTTTACGTTTCCAAGGCCAAACAATCCCTAACGAACCGGCAATAAAACCAATTATTATTGCAGTAACAATTTGATGCCATCTTTTTAAAACATAGCCTAAAAGATGAGAAATAGAGACCAGTCCAAATACTGAACCAACTGTAAAAACAGAAATAATTTTTAAATACCTGATGTTTTCTGGAACCTGTAATACTTCAAAATTACCAGACAGCAACCCTGTTACAATTGCAAATAATCCATTTACAGAATCTACCAACAACAATACATAATTCCCTAGCAGAATTAAAATAAACGAGCCAGACAAACCGGGTAAAGTCATTCCTGAAACACCAATAATTCCACACAAAAACACAAACCACAAATTGTCATTTTCTTGCGCAGGAGTCATAAAACTAATACCAACTCCAACTGAAATTCCTATTACAAAAGAAATTGTGTTTTTTAAATTCCAATCACCAAAATCTTTGTAAATATAAAAAACAGAACCGATGATCATTCCAAAAAACCAACTCCAAACATACAGCTCATAATGATTTAAAAAATAGTCTAGAATTAAAGAAACGCTAAAATAACTAAACATGCTTCCACCCATAATTAAGAGTAAAAACTGTCCGTTTACATATTGGTAAAAACTTTTAAATCGACCATTTATTAATAATTTAAAAGCTTTGAAATTTATCTTTTGAAAAGAATATATCATTTCTTCATAAAAACTCAACACAAAAGAAACCGTACCTCCAGAAACACCAGGAACTTTATTTGCAGCCCCCATTGCCAACCCTTTTAAAAAGAGAGCAATTTTATGTAAAAATGTACGTCCTAATTTCATTTTTATTCTTTCTTAACCGCTAATTTTTCTAATAATAAAATCAATCCGAAACCTACAACTGCTAAGACAATGGCTAATAACAATTGATTGTTTTCAAAAGAAAATGGAGAAATGCTTTGTTGATTCAATGGTACTTTTACACCATGGGAATTGGTTCTCCATGTCAATGTTTCTTTCCATGGCCAAATTTTATTTAATGAGCCAATTATAAATCCAGTTAACACAGCCAATGTGTAGTTTTTAAAATTTGTAAAGAGCCATTTTAAAATTCTAGAAAAAGTTAACAATCCAACTATTGCTCCGGCCCCCACAATTGCAATTGTTGTAAAATCCCTATTATTTACTGCAGCCAAAACTGGTTTGTAAGCACCTAGCAAGACTAAAATAAATGCTCCGGAAATTCCAGGTAAAATCATAGCACAAATAGCCAAAGCTGCTGCTAAAAACAAAAACAACGAAGATGAGTTTTCTGTAACTAAGGGATTTAATGTTGTAATATAATACGCTAAAATAGCTCCTAGAACTAGAAGAACAAAAGTGAAAACATTCCATTTTTCAATTTGTTTTGCAATGTAAATGATACTTGCTAAAACCAAACCAAAAAAGAACGACCATATTAAAATTGGCTCGTTTTCCAACATCCACTTGATGGCTTTAGCTAAAGAAACAACACTTACAAAAATCCCTATAAATAAAGACACTAAAAAAGAACCGTTCACTTGTTTCCAAGCTGCTTTAATACCTTGAGATTTTAACGTTTTAATCAAACTAAAATTTACATTGCTAATTGAAGTTAGCAATTCTTCATAAATACCAGATATAAAAGCAATTGTTCCTCCAGAAACACCAGGCACAACATCAGCTGCTCCCATAGCCATTCCTTTTAAACCGATTACCACAAAATCTTTTATTGTTCTATTCATTAATTTGGTTTGTTTTAGTAAAACGAAGATACAGGAAATTGTGAAAATAGCGATATTGTATATTTATTTAGTTTGACGCTAAAGATTTAAAACTCTAACTTAGCCATATCATTCTTAATAAATTAGAAATTATGTATAGAAAATTAGGGCTTTATTCATTTTTGATGATATTTTTAATTGGTTGTAACAGCCATAAAGCGACTCCGATAAATATTTCTGAACTTACCATTACACAAATACATGATGCTTTTAAAAACGGGAATTATACAAGCGAATCATTGGTTAAAGAATATATTAAAAGAATTAAAGAATACGATTCTGGAATCAATTCAGTATCCATAATCAATCCAAATGCAATTACTATCGCAAAGAAATTGGATGAAGAATTTCTTAATACCAATACGTTAAGACCGCTTCATGGAATTCCGATTATTATAAAAGACAACATCAACACCAAAAACCTTCCAACAACTGGTGGAGCTTTGGCTTTGAAAGATTTCATTCCGCAAGAGAATGCATTTGTTATTGATAAACTAGTTGATGCAGGTGCAATTATCATTGCAAAATCGAATATGGCAGAATGGGCTTTTTCTGCAATGCATACAGAAAGTTCTACAAAAGGAACCACTCGAAACCCATACAATTTAGATTATGTCCCTGCGGGTTCTAGTGGTGGAACAGCAGCTGCAGTCGCTTCAAATTTTGGAACTATCGGATTAGGAACAGACACAGGAAACTCTATTCGTGGGCCATCTTCTCATAATTCACTTGTTGGATTTAGAACTACGCTAGGACTCATCAGTAGAGAGGGTATTATTCCTTTGTTTTTAAGAAATGATGTTGTTGGGCCTATGGGAAGAACTGTTGAAGATGCAACTCGATTACTAGAAGTGATGACAGGAGTTGACCCAAAAGATGAAATAACTTCCTATTCTGAAGGAAAAACGTTTAAAAACTACACACAGTTTCTAGATAAAAACGGATTAAAAGGTGCAAGAATCGGGGTATTAAGAGAGTTAAGTGAAGACAAGGTAGATCTAGAAATTAAAACTTTGTTTGAAAAAGCAATTGTAGATTTAGATTCTTTAGGCTCAATAATTGTTGACCCATTTGTTGTACCAAATTTTGCTGAACTACGAAAAAATCAATGGTGCTCTGAATTTAAAAAAGATGTAGAAGCCTATCTAGCAACCTATGTAAAAAATGACACCATAAAAACCATTGAAGATATTATTCGAATTGGAAGCACCTCAGAATACGCCCGCAATAATCTACTTTCTGCAAGTAAAAAATTTACGCGTTGGGGAGATGCCAAAGAAAAATGCTTCGATGCATATAAAGACCCTAGAAGAATTGCTTTTCGGGAAGCAATTGAAAAAGCAATGGATTCATTAAAATTGGATGCCATTATTTATCCTACGTGGAACAACAAACCTGCAAGAATAGATTTCTTTGAAAAGGAATATTTGGGAGACAACAATCAGATTATTGCACCACATACAGGGCAACCTGCATTTACAGTTCCGATGGGCTTTACCAAAGGCAACTTACCAGCGGGAATTCAATTTTTGGGCAGAATGTATGCTGAACCTACTTTAATAAAGCTTGTGTATTCTTACGAACAAGGTACATTACATCGAAAAGAACCAAAATTAAAAGCTACTAAATAATTATCTTTGTTTTGAATTAAAAAACTTATAAGCGCATCGTATGAAAAAAATTATCCTTTTAGCACTAATCACAATTGTTTCAATCAGTTGTAAATCAAAAGAAGAAAAAGCAACACCAACACAAAAAAAAGAAGTTCAATTAGTCATTACACCCATTGAACACGGAACAGCTGCATTTACCTTTGGTGATCTAACGGTGTATGTTGACCCAACTGGAAGCGCCGATGCATTTGCAAACTTCTCTACGCCAAACTATGTTTTTATTACAGACATTCACGGAGATCATTTAAGTGTAAAAACACTAGAATCTTTAGATTTATCAAAAACGACCATAGTTGCCCCAAAAGCTGTTGCCGATAAATTACCTACAGGAATTGCAAAAGAAATTATAATGATGAACAATGGAGAAGAAAAAACGTTTGGCGTATTAAGAGCTGAAGCAATACCTATGTATAACCTTAGGGAGGAAGCACTAAAATTTCATTCTAAAGGAAGAGGAAATGGATATGTTTTCACATTGGGTAATCAACGAATTTATTTTTCTGGAGACACAGAAGATATTCCTGAAATGCGTGCTTTAAAAAATATTGACAAAGCTTTTGTGTGTATGAATTTGCCTTACACCATGACGGTTGAAAGTGCTGCTGATGCGGTTTTAGAATTTAAACCAGCAGAAGTATATCCATATCATTATAGAGGCACTGGAGGCCTGAGTGATGTTGCGAAATTTAAAAGTTTGGTAAATTCAGGAAACAGCAACATTAAAGTTGTTCAGTTAAATTGGTATCCAAATCAAAAATAAAAAATCGAGTTATTTAACTCACCTATTACTTACTCTATAGCTTTTAAATAATTGGTAATTATAGTTTGTACCTTTTCATTGTCAAAAACTGTTGGGTATAGTTCTTTGATAATTGTTCTGTAATCAGCATCTATTGCTAAGGCATTTTTTAAATGAACTAAGCTGTATTTCTCTTTAGAAGTCAACATAAATAAACCACACAAACGGTATTCTATTTCTGCAAATTGTTTGTATGTGTTTTTTGCTTTAATTAATATTTTTAAAGCATCATTGAACTCACCTAAAAACAACAATACATCTGCCAACCCTACATAAATTTCTAATGAAAAATCTTCTAAATCTAAACACTTATAAAACGCTTTTACGGTTTCCTCGTAAAAATTTAGTTTTAAATTTATCTCGGCATATTTTCTCCAATACATCGGATTTGAATCATCAATATGCAATGCTTTTGTTATATAATATAGGGCTTTTTGATATTCTTTTTCTTCTTGAAATAAATTTGTTAACAGCAACCAAGCTTTATCTAATAGAGGATCTTCATGAACCGCCTTTTTAAAATATTTTGTTGCTGTTTCTAAATCACCTAATTTTTGATAACATTCTCCAACTCTTACATAAACAAAAGCCGTAGGATCATCTAATTCTAAGGTTATTAAGTAATTCTGAATAGCTTCTTCAAAACGTTCTAATTCTTCTAATGTTTTTGCTTTTTCTAAATACCCTCCAATAAAAGATTCATCAATTACAACCGCATAATCAAAAGCTCTTAATGCCTCTTTGAATTTATTTAACACAAAATATTGTCTTCCTAATTGATGCCAAGCAACTTCGCAATACGGATTTGTATCTATATAATTGGTTAAAAAATGAATTGCCTCTTCATGGTTGTTTTCCATATCAAAACAATACACTACATTGTATAAAGACGAATAATCTTCAAAATCTACATCAATACAATTTGCAAAATTTAGTCGTGCATTTTCAAAATCATCTAAATACAAATATTCCATTCCTACCATAGACCAAATATCTGCAGGATCATCTGTAATTGCTAAAATTTGATTCAATGTTAGAATTGCTTCTACATGTTTGTCGTTTTTAGATAAAATAATTGCTTTCTGAATCAATAATTCTTCATTGTTTGGCGCAACAGCTTCTATTTCGTTTATTAAAGCGTTTGCATTTTGCAATTTATCTTCAAAAATTAATAGCTCAACTTTCAATAATTTCAACACAATTGAAGTAGGATGTTGTTCTAAACCTAGCTTCACCGCTTTATTAGCCAGAGAGTGCTTACCATTATCTAAATAATGCTGTATTATTTCTTCAAACTCAATAGAGTCAAAGAAATACACACTATTGGTTTTTAACATGGATTCGAACTTTGAAAGTGACATAGGCTTCTAATTTTATCATCAAAAGGAAAAACAAAAATCTTTTTACCTTTTCATTTGATTAAACAAGCTGTAATATTTTATCAATCAATAATTGAAAAAATTACTTAATTAAAAATACTACAAGTCTTCTTCTCCTTTAATAAAAAGAGCTTTACTTTTCAACAAATTAATTAACAAAAATGAGGCCCTTTTAAAATGCTTTTCAGTAAAATTTTGCGAATCCTTTTATTTACACTAATTTTGCTCAACATTAATTATCAGTTTTTACTGATTTATTTCCAAATAAAATTTGGACATTTTTCTTATGAGCTCGAAAGTATTATTAAACTCGAAAGAAATTGAAATCATCTTACATCGACTAGCTTGTCAGCTTATCGAAAACCATAACGATTTTTCTAACACTGTTTTAATTGGTCTGCAACCAAGAGGTGCATATTTGGCTAAAAGAATTAAAGATATTTTAACCAACGAATACCATATTAAAGACTTAAAATTAGGCTTACTAGACATTACTTTTTATAGAGATGATTTTAGAAGAAGAGACTCTCCAATTGACGCTAGTAGTACAAAAATTGATTTTTTAATTGAAGATAAAAACGTTGTTTTAATTGATGACGTCTTATTTTCTGGTAGAAGTATAAGGTCGGGCTTATCGGCAATTAACGATTTTGGGAGACCAAAATTAGTAGAATTATTAGTGTTAATCGACAGACGTTTTAGCAGACATTTACCTATACAACCTAATTATAGAGGTAGACAAGTAGATGCAATAAATCAAGAAAAAGTTAAGGTTTGCTGGAAAGAAACACACAAAAAAGACGTAGTTTATTTAGAACACAATTCATAAAATGAAACAATTAAGCGTAGACCATTTATTAGGCATAAAATATCTTAACAAAAACGATATTGATCTTATTTTTGAAACTGCTGATCATTTTAAAGAGGTTATAAATAGACCCATTAAAAAAGTCCCTTCGCTAAGAGATATTACCATTGCCAATTTATTTTTTGAAAATAGCACAAGAACAAAACTTTCTTTTGAGTTGGCTGAAAAAAGACTTTCGGCAGATATTATCAATTTCTCTGCAAGTCAATCTTCCGTAAAAAAAGGAGAAACCTTAATAGACACAGTAAACAATATTTTATCAATGAAAGTTGATATTGTTGTGATGCGTCATCCGAATGTTGGAGCTGGAGTTTTCTTATCTAAGCACGTAAATGCAAAAATTATAAATGCAGGAGACGGAACCCACGAGCACCCAACACAAGCATTGTTAGATTCCTATTCTATAAGAGAGAAATTAGGCAGTGTAAAAGGTAAAAAAATTGTAATCGTTGGTGATATTTTACACTCTAGAGTCGCATTATCAAATATATTTGCCTTGCAGTTACAAGGCGCAGAAGTAAAAGTTTGCGGACCAACAACGTTAATTCCGAAATACATAACAAGCCTGGGAGTTACGGTAGAAACCAACTTAAAAAAAGCCTTAGATTGGTGTGACGTTGCCAATGTTTTACGAGTGCAACACGAACGTATGGATGTAAAGTATTTTCCATCAACCAGAGAATACACACAGCTTTTTGGCATCAACCAGCAAGTTTTAGACAGCTTAGATAAAAATATTGTCATCATGCACCCTGGCCCAATAAATCGTGGTGTAGAAATTACAAGTGATGTTGCAGACTCTAACAATTCAATCATCTTAAACCAGGTTGAAAATGGTGTTGCTGTTAGAATGGCAGTGATTTATTTATTAGCACAACAGATAAAAAGATAATTTGTCTTCTTAACGAAAAATCTTATGAAAATTTCTCAAAAAGTCACATATACTCTCATTTCATCAACAGAAAATTCTTTTTCAGAATTTTTTAAAGTTTTTAAGTCAGAAAATGCAGAGTCAATAGAAAATCATAAAGTTGTTCAACTTTCTGAAAATCTTAACACAACCTTAGAAGATTTGTCTCTATTTTTGAATATCGCTTCAAAACACAGAAGCAATGGCATATCTTTTGTAATAGTTTGTAACGAAATTGATATAGATGACATTCCAGATGAAATCAATATTGTTCCAACATTGCAAGAAGCTGAAGATGTGCTCGAAATGGAAGCAATAGAAAGAGATTTGGGTTTTTAACAATTGATTTCTTTTCTGAATAAAAAAACTAACGAATGGTAAAAAAATTACTTTTTATTACTTTTTTATGTTTTACCACTGCCGTTTTTTCTCAAAAAACGTTGCAAAAACTATCTGCTGCTCCAAATCCTTTTTTTACTTCTACCACCATAAAATTTAACGCAACAAAAAGTCAGCCTATATTTTTTGTTGTTAAAAATGTGCTAGGAAAAACCGTTTTCTCAAAAACATTTACCACCAAAATTGGAAGTAATGAAATTAAATTCAACAGAGACAACTTACAATCTGGAATGTACATTTATGCAATTAGAAGCAGGAACGAAGTCATTTCTAAACGCTTTGTTATCAAATGAGTTTACAAATAACTATTCTAGGTTGTCATTCTGCAACACCAAGAGTAAATGCACATCCAACTTCTCAATATTTAGAAATTAACAATAGGCATTTTTTAATAGATTGTGGCGAAGGAACACAACGCCAAATGAGAAAATACAATGTTGGATTTTCTAAAATCAATCATATTTTTATCTCACATTTACATGGAGATCATTTTTTTGGTTTGATTGGTTTAATTTCTACATTCGGAATTTTAAACAGAGAAAAAGAGCTGCATATTTTTGGCCCAAAAGGAATCAAGGAAGTTACTACGTTACAATTAAAAATTTCAAAATCACATGCGAAATTCAATATTATTTTTCATGAATTATCTTCTAAAAAAAGTGAAGTAATTTTTGAAGATGATAAGGTTACCGTAACTACAATCCCTTTAAATCACAGGATATATACAAACGGTTTTTTATTTAGAGAAAAAGAAAATTCTAGAAAATTACACATAGAAAACGTACAACAATATCCTGAAATACAAACTTGCGATTATCACCATATAAAAGCAGGAAAAGATGTGGTTTTAGAAAGTGGAGAAATCATAAAAAACGAAGAATTGACGTTACCTCCTTCTAAAACAAATAGCTATGCTTTTTGTAGCGATACTTCTTACAAGGAAGATATGGTTCCAATCATAAAAAATGTAGATGTATTATATCATGAAGCTACATTTTTATCCGACAGAGAAGATTTGGCAAAAAAAACAAAACATTCTACAGCAAAACAAGCTGCGCAGATAGCACTACAAGCCAATGTAAATCAGTTAATTATAGGTCATTATTCTAGCAGATACAAAAATATTGAACTCTTTAAAGAAGAAGCATCAACAATTTTTTCGAATGTCATTTTAGCAGAAACAGGGAAAAAGATTTCTTCAAGCTAATATTGATTGATACTTAATAGAACCAAAGTACAAGCTACCTCTGTTTCAATATTCTTTTCTTTTAACAATTTTATAAACTCACTATTTTCTGTTCCAGGATTAAAAATTACACGATTTGGTTTTAAACCAATAACATACTCATAATATTCTTTTTGCCTTATTGGATTTAAATATAAAGTTACCGTATCAATATCTTGAAATTGTAATTTTTCTACTTCTATTGACACGTCTAAAACAGTTCCTTTTTTTGCTCCTACAGCAAAAACTTTAATTTTATTTGCTCTTAATTTCTGAATAGCTTTATTCGAATAACGTTCAGTGTTTACTGAAGCTCCAAGCACTAAAGTAGTTTTTTTCATTTGTTAATATTATGTTAAACGGCGTTAATAGCAGTAACAAAGATAAGAAATGTAACGTCTATCTAGCATCAAATCAAAACAACTTAAAATACATTTATGAAAAAATTAATCCTACTTTTTGTTTTAACCCTTAGCATTAGTTCATACGCACAATTAGACAAAAGTAAAATTGCTAGACCAGGAAATATTTCTGGTAAAGTAGTAGACCAAAAAACAGCAGAAGCTTTACCATATGTAAATATTGTAATTAGAGACACCGCTAAAAAAATTATTACCGGTGGAATTACCGATTTAGAAGGAAATTTCAAAGTGAAAAATATTCCAGAAGGAGTAAGTATCGTTGAAATTCAATTTATAGGTTATAAAACCTATGCTAAACAAATAAATATTAAAAGTGGTAATATTAGAATTGATCTAGGTACCATTAAATTAGCTGAAGATGCTACAACTTTAAAAGAAGTTGAAGTAAGAGCAGAAATTTCTACAGTTGTACAGAAAATAGACAGAAAAGTAATTAATGTTGGAAAAGATTTAACCGCTGCTGGGGCAACCGCTTCAGAGTTATTAAACAACGTACAATCAGTAAGTGTTGATAGTCAAACAGGAGCTTTAAGCCTTCGAGGAAACAGTAATGTTAGAGTTTTGGTGGATGGAAAACCAACGAATATTAGTACTGCACAGTTGCTACAACAAATTCCGTCTACATCTATTAAAAGTATCGAATTGATTACCAATCCGTCTGCAAAATACAATCCAGAAGGAATGAGTGGAATCATCAATATTATCTTAAATAAAAGTGCAAATATTGGCTTTAACGGTTCTGTAAATACAGGGATTACTCGTGGAGAAAATACAAGATACAATGGTTCTTTAGACATGAACTATAAAACCGGAAATGTAAATTTTTACACAAATTATGGATTTAACAAAGGTGATCAACATAATTTTGGAAGTGTTACAAGAACTGGCACAAATGCTTCTCTACAAGAATTTGACTTCTTAAATGGTCAAGAATCTCATTTAATAAAATTTGGAGCAGATTTTTATATAAGTGATAAAAAAACGTTCTCGGTATATACTACTCAAAATTTCACGGATGCATTGGGAAATGCTTCAACAAAAGTTTCTCAAAATGGCAACTTGCTTATTAATGCTCCTTTTACTTCTGATATGAGTGGAATTAAATCTAGCGTGTATAACATGAATTACAAAGTGAATTTTGAAAAGAAAGGACATAGTTTAGAATTAGAAGCAACCTTTTCTAACTCAAAGCAACCAGAAATTGCAACCTACCGTCAATTGATAAATCCAAGTTCTTTTTCAAATGTTATAAAAAATGATAGAGACAACACATTGTTTAACATCGATTATACCAATCCTGTTACAGAAAACGCAAAAGTAGAATTAGGAGCTGAAGTTCGTATCAACAAAACTTCAAATATGAATACTACCACTCAACCAGGTTTTAACAATTCATCTTTTACCTATGATAGAAAAATATATTCTACTTACTTTAATTATGGTTATAAGATGAATAAAATAACCATGCAATTAGGTGCTCGAGCTGAATTATATACTGTTGAAGGAATGTTTAATGAAGAAACTAAAGCTTCTGCAGGCTATAAAAGCGATATCTTAAGTATATATCCATCTGCTTTTGTAACCTACAACGCATCAGAAAAAAATCAATGGCAATTTAGTTATAGTAGAAGAGTAGACAGACCTTCTATACAACAAGTTAATCCAATTAGAGAATGGAGTACACCATTAGTTACTTCTTTAGGGAATCCAAATTTATTACCTCAATTTACCAACTCATTTGAAGTAAATTATACAAGACAAATAAAAGGTGGTTCTATTACAGTTGGAACCTTCTTTAGAAGAGTAAATGATGAAATTTCTACCATTTTATATAAAGATCCAAATGATGCAACTGACACAAAACAAATAAAATCTGACACTAATTTTGATGGAAATAACAGATACGGATTTGAAATGTCTACCAACTATAAAATTGCAAATTGGTGGAGAGTTAATGGTAGTTTAGATTTCTATTCTCAAAAAGTAAAAGGGTTGGTTGCTAATGTACAAAGTGAAGTTACAAATACAGCCTTTAATGTACGATTAAGTAATAGTTTTACGGCAACAAAAAACTTGCGTTTTCAACTATTTGCAATGTATAGAGGTGCAAATAAAGATTTACAATTCAATGCTTCTGAAATGTATATGGTGAACACAGGTGCAAGTTATAGAGTATTAGACGGAAAAGGAAACTTTACCCTTAGAGTAAATGATATTTTTAATACCATGAAGTTTAGATTCAGCACGACAACCCCATATACACAACATGGTCAGTTTCAAGGAGAAAACCAATCGGCTTACATTGGCTTTAACTACAGATTTGGTGGCGGTAAAAACCGTGCTAAAGGAAGAAGAAACAGAGACAATAACGAAAAACAAGGTGGTGGGTTTCTATAGCCTCATGTAACCAAGTATATTATTTGAATAAAAAAACCGAAGCAATGCTTCGGTTTTTTTTATTTATTACTTATTAAATTCCTACCATCGAATAATTACAGAACCCCAGGTAAATCCACTTCCAAAAGCAGCCAAGACCACTATATCGTTGTCTTTAATTTTACCTAATTCCCAAGCCTCTGTCAAAGCTATAATTACAGAAGCTGCTGTCGTATTTCCGTATTTCATAATATTATTATACACTTTATCATCTTCTAATCTAAACTTACGCTGAATGAATTGCGCAATTCTTAAATTTGCTTGATGCGGAATTAACATGTCAATATCTTCTTTTTCGAATCCGTTTGCTTCTAACCCTTCTACAATGGCTTCAGAAAAACGTGTAATGGCATGTTTAAACACAAACTGACCATTCATATACGGATAATACGAAACATCATCGGGATCATTCTCAGCCATAATTTCAGGCACCCAACGTTGTGTAGAAGGACCTTCTAGCACCAGTTCTTTCGCATGTTTTCCTTCAGAATGTAAATGTGAAGATAAAATTCCCTTTCCTTTCACTTCTGATCTTGATAAAATAGCTGCCCCTGCTCCATCACCAAAAATCACTGAAACATTTCTTCCTCTTGTAGAACGTTCTAATCCACCAGAATGATTTTCTGCTCCGATTACTAAAATGTTTTTATACATTCCTGTTTTAATAAATTGATCTGCAACAGAAAGTGCATAAATAAAACCAGAACATTGATTACGAACATCTAAAGCTCCTATGGTTGGCATTTCTAATAAATCCTGAATTTGAACTCCACCGCCAGGAAAATACATATCCGGACTTAAGGTAGCAAATACAATAAAATCGATGTCTTCTTTTGTTAACCCTGCACGTTCAATGGCAATTCTAGCAGCTTTCGCTCCCATTACAGAAGTAGTATCTCCAGTTTTAGGATCTATCCATCTTCGCTCTTTAATTCCAGTTCTTTCCTGTATCCATTCATCACTTGTTTCCATCCATTGTTTTAAATCATCATTCGTCACAATATTCTCTGGAACATAATACCCTAAACCTGTTATCTTTGAGTTATACATAATTTTATATGTCTTTTTTTACTGTTTTAAAATAAGTGTTTCAAATCTACTAATTTATTTATATCTTTACAACAAGTAAGCATGGTTTACTAAAAGCACAAACAACCATAACCAAACTAAAAGAGCGTCAATATTTATTATTGACGTTTTTTTTATGTCAGTTTGTCACAAATTATTCTTTGGTATTTTATTTGACTATATCAATTACAAAATAACGAACCGTCAGTTCGAGTGAATTTTATTTCTTGTCAGATTGAGCTCAGTTGAAATCAGAAAGAAATTAAAAGTAGTATCGAGAACATCTCGACTGCGCTCGATGAGACATAAATTTTAAAAAATATATACTTATGAGTAAAGGAAACATTAATGTATCGGTAGAAAATATTTTCCCGTTAATTAAAAAATTCTTGTATTCTGATCACGAAATATTTTTACGTGAACTAATTTCTAACGGAACAGACGCAACAACAAAGTTAAAACACTTAGTTTCTATTGGAGAAGCTAAAGTTGAGTACGGAAATCCACAGATTGAAGTAAGCATTGATAAAAAGAAAAAAACCTTGACCATTAAAGATCAGGGAATTGGAATGACGGCTGAGGAAGTTGAAAAATACATCAATCAGATTGCCTTTTCTGGTGCAGAAGAATTTTTAGAAAAATACAAAGACACCAATAATGATACCGGTGTTATTGGTCATTTTGGATTGGGTTTTTATTCTGCATTCATGGTGGCAGAAAAAGTAGAAATTATTACCAAATCTTTTAAAGACGAACCTGCTGCACATTGGACCTGTGATGGTTCTCCAGAATACACCATTGAAGCTCATGACAAAACAGATAGAGGAACAGAAATTATTTTACACATTTCTGAAGATGAAAAAGACTTTTTAGAAGAGGCTAAAATTGGTGGTTTGTTAAACAAATACAATCGTTTCAATCAGATTCCAATTAAATTCGGAACTAAAAAAGTAAACGATCCAGATTTTACACCAAAAACAACCAAAGATAAAGACGGTAAAGAAACTACAGAGCCTCACAAGCAAATTGAAGTAGACAATATCATTAACAATACAACTCCGGCTTGGACAAAAAAACCTGCAGATTTAGAAGATGAAGATTATAAAAACTTCTACAGAGAAATGTATCCAATGCAATTTGAAGAATCGTTGTTTCACATTCATTTAAATGTAGATTATCCGTTTAACTTAACCGGAATATTATATTTCCCTAAGTTGAGTCCGAATATGGACATGCAAAAAGACAAGATCCAATTGTACCAAAATCAAGTTTTTGTAACAGATAATGTAGAGGGAATTGTGCCAGATTTCTTGCAAATGCTAAAAGGGGTAATTGATTCTCCAGACATTCCGTTAAACGTTTCTCGTTCTTATTTACAAGCAGACGGAGCGGTGAAGAAAATCTCTGGTTACATCACCAAAAAAGTTGCTGATAAACTAACATCGTTATTTAAAAATAACCGTGAAGATTTTGAAGCAAAATGGAACGATATCAAAGTGATTATTGAATACGGAATGTTATCTGAAGACAAGTTCTTTGACAAAGCAAAAGGATTTGCATTGTATCCAACAGTAGACAACACGTTCTTTACTTTTGATGAATTGAAAGAAAAAACGAAAGATGCACAAACTGACAAGGATGGAAATCACGTTATTTTATACGCAGCACATAAAGATGCACAACACAGCTATATTCAAGAAGCAAAAGCAAAAGGATATGAAGTTTTATTGTTAGATTCTCCAATAGTTGGGCACTTAATTCAGAAATTAGAAACTAGCAACGAAAAAATAAAATTTGCTAGAGTTGATGCAGATCATGTTGACAATTTAATTAAGAAAGACGACACCGTTATTTCTAAATTATCTGATGAAGAAAAAGACAAACTAAAGCCAATCATTGAAGCTGCTGTACCTAAAGAAACCTATACTGTTCAGTTAGAAGCGATGGATTCTTCTGCGTCTCCGTTTTTAATTACGGTTCCAGAATTTATGCGTAGAATGAAAGAAATGAGTGCTACTGGTGGTGGGATGATGGGAATGGGCAATATGCCAGATATGTACAACTTGGTTGTAAATACAAATCACCCATTAGTGAGTGAAATTTTAAATACCAAAACAGCAAAAAAACAAGAACGATTAATCAAACAATCTTTTGATTTGGCAAAATTATCTCAAAACCTATTGCATGGTGAAGAGTTGACAAACTTTATCAAACGTTCTTATGAGTTGGTAAAATAAAGCGTCATTACGAGCGATAGCAAAGTAATCTGTTTCTAATTTAGAAGATTGCTTCAATCCATTAGCAATGACAAATAAACCAAAACCTCTTTGTTTTTACAAAGAGGTTTTTTTGTTATTTGACTCTTACAAAAAAAACAGCTAACTTCGTTTAACTTCTGATTTAATATTAAAGCATTCGATATCATAATAGTTGGTTATCATTAAAATCGAATCGTGTTATTCATTCAGCGATTTGTGTTAATAAACTACAGAGTATTAAAGTAAGTTTGTAAAAAAATAATATGAGCGAGCCTATAATAAACTCAAAATCAATCATGGAAATCCGAACGGTATTTGGTTTGGACAAACCAACACATCCTTTGATAACAATCTTAGATACCGCAAAACTGGCGTATGGAGAAGAAACAGTTGGAAAGCGGTTTTCTTCGGATTTATATTGTATTGCTTTAAAAGATTCAAGTTGTGGGATAGATTACGGACGAAACTCATATGATTTTGATGATGGTGTTTTGATTTTCACTGCACCAAAGCAAGTCATTACCGTTAAGAAACCACAAGCATTAAACGAAGTGAAAGGCTGGATGCTATATTTTCATCCTGACCTTATTAGAAATACAACTCTTGGTTCAAAGATTGATTCTTATAATTTCTTCAACTACGAAGTAAACGAAGCACTACATCTTTCTGAAAATGAGCAAAATATACTAAATCAGATTGTACAACTTATACAGGATGAAATCAAAGAACGTATTGACAATCACAGCCAAAAAGTCTTGGTTTCCAACATCGAACTATTACTCAATTACAGTAAACGTTTTTATGAGAGACAGTTCAATACTCGCTCTGCAAGTCATGTTGACATAGTTTCTAAAGTAGAATTGTTGCTCAAGGACTACTATAAAGAAAATCAACTCATAGAAAATGGACAACCCACTATCCAATATTTGGCAGACCATTGTTATTTATCTGCTAGCTATTTGAGCGACCTTCTGACAAAAGAAACAGGGCGTTCTGCCAAAGACCATATCAATGACTTTTTAGTTGATAAAGCAAAACATTTATTGCTAAGCTCAACTGATTCAATTAGTGGAATAGCCTACTCTTTAGGCTTTAATTATCCACATTATTTTGGTAGGCTATTCAAGCAAAAAACAGGTAAAACCCCACAAGAATACAGACAATTGAATTAGAGAAAAGAAAGCAAAAACTGCTTCCTTTTTCTTTTATCTGCGATTTGTGTTTAACCTTCCCTCTTTCGTGTTAATCTGCTCAATTTATCAGTCTGATATTTGTTTCATCAATCATTAAAAAATCAAAAAAAATGAAACATAAAATTTTAGTAACGGGTGCAAGTGGAGCTTTTGGAAGACTAGCTTGTATTCAATTAGTCGAAAACGGTCATCAGGTGGTAGGAACAATGCGTTCTATTTCAGGCAAAAATAAATCCATTTCGGACGAATTAAAATCGAAAGGTGTTGCATTGGTTGAAATGGATGTAACCAATGAAGACAGTGTAAACGCAGGTGTCAAATCAGCCATTAAACTTATGGACGGCTTGGATACTGTTTTTAACAATGCTGGAATTGGGGCAAATGGAATTCTTGAATGTTTTACAGCCAATGATATTCAAAAGATGTTTGACGTAAATGTATTTGGCGTTCAGCGACTGATGAGAGCTGTTTTACCCTATTTAAGAGAGCAAGGAAAAGGAACTATTATCCATACTTCTAGCTGTATTGGTAGAATAACAACACCTTTTTTGGCTTCCTACTCTGCATCTAAATATGCTTTAGAATCTTTAGCAGAAGGTTACAGAGCTGAACTTTCGGGATTTGGAATAGAATCTTGTATTATAGAACCAGGAGGTATGCCAACCGCTTTTATGGGAGGGATGCTAACGCCAAGCGATACAGACAGATTACAACAATTTGGTGAAATGGCAAGTCTTCCCGAAACATCTCTCAATGGATATGTGGATTACATAGAATCCATTCCTAAACAGCGTCCTGAAAGAGTGGCAGAAGCTGTCGTGGAATTAGTGAATATCCCTTTTGGAGAAAAACCTTTTAGAACAATCGTAGATTTTTCAGGTCTAAAACAAGTCATTGAAAACTACAACAAAGTATTGAACGAGACGACAAAAGCAATCTATACGGCTAACGGTGTGTACAATCTGTTAACATTAAACAAAAATTAAAATGAGCAAAACCATATTAATAACAGGAGCTAGTAGTGGAATAGGAAAAGCAACTGCTTTGTTTTTTCATCAACAGGGATGGAATGTGATTGCCACTATGCGAGCACCTAAAAAAGAAACAGAGCTTAATACCTTAGAGAAGGTACAATTGGAAAAGTTGGATGTACTTGATTTAGAATCCATAAACCAAGCTATTGAAAACGGTATTTCGAGATTTGGAAAAATTGATGCTCTTCTGAACAATGCAGGGTATGGAGCTTATGGTCCGTTAGAAACATTTCCAAGAGAAAACATCATCAAACAATTTAACACCAATGTGATCGGACTAATGGATGTTACAAAAGCCATTATCCCTCATTTCAGAACACATAAAGATGGGGTAATTGTAAATATCTCTTCCGTCGGTGGCCAAATGACCTTTGCTTTGGGATCGCTTTACCACGGAACCAAGTTTGCAGTAGAAGGGATTTCCGAGTCGTTGCATTACGAAATGAAAGAAATAGGTGTGAAAGTTAAAATTGTAGAACCCGGATTCATAGCCACTGACTTTGGAGGACGTTCTTTCGATTTTCAAGCTGGAGAAGTTGAAGATTACCAACCTATTATCAATGCTTTAATGAAACAATGGCAAAATCCGAATAACACAGTTTCACCTCCAGCTTTAGTTGCAGAAGTAATTTATAATGCTGTAACAGATGGAACAAATCAATTAAGATACAGAGCAGGAGATGATGCTAATTTCTTACTTGACAACCGAAAAAAAATGACAGATGCTGAATTTTTTGAAATGATGAACAACCAATTGGAAATTTAAAAAAACAGCTTTCTAGGTATTTAAACAATTGCGGTTTAGTTGCAAACTTGAACCGCATTTTAAATTTATCATGCATCTTACTACTTTGAAATAACAAATAACAAACCATTTGTAAATTGTTTGTTATTGATGACAATCACTCAAAAATGTTCATGTTTTCATCATAAACTGGACTTTCTATTGCCAAAAAGTTTAAAACACTATGAAAAACATGGTTTTGCGAGACCATTTCATTTGGCTTGAGTTTTTTAGATTCGTCCGAAACCCAAACCAAAAAAGGAATCTCCAATTGTTCTTTGGGTGCAAAAGCTTTTGGGATTCCGTGCATGTATAAATTGTTTTCCCCTAAAGATTCACCATGGTCAGATACAAAAAGCATAGTGCTTTTGTATTCTTTTAATTCCTTTAAATCGTTAATCAAACTCGAAAGCAAATAGTCTGTGTACACAATAGTATTGTCGTATGCATTGATCAATTCTTCTTCGGTACATTTTCCTAATTCAACACTTTCACAAACGGGTGTAAATTTTTCAAAGCTAGGTGGATATTTCTTATTATATGCTGGTCCATGGCTTGTACTAGTGTGTATAACAATTAATATTTTATCTTTCTTGCTGGCTAAAATTTGCTCTTTTAATCCTTTTAAAAGCACCGAATCATAATCACAATCTTCTCCTATGCAATCTTTTTTCAATGCTTCTTTATTAAAATATTTTTCTATATGAACAGGCGGCTCTCCCCAATTGGTAGTCCTCCATATAACCTCTACATTATTTCTATTTAAATAGTTAGGTAAAATTTCATACAAGTCACTAGAACTTTTATGTTCAACAATGCATTTTACACCACCTGTTGTGTATGTGGCACAAGCAGTTGCATTAAAAGCATGGAGGTTTTCTACTTTAGACAGTAAAGGATTGGTTTCTTTGTGATACCCATATAATGAGAAATTCTGACTACGTGCAGACTCACCAATTACTAGAACTGCAATGGATTTTTCAGTGTCCTTAATTGTTGCGTCTGGCAATAAAATTTCTTTTTCATTTTCCTGACTCTTATAAATATAATGTCTAGACGTGTTAACTACATAAGACCATGGCATTGCTAAGGCTCCTAATTGAGTAGAATTATCATCGATCCACAACCAATTACTACTATTCACATAAATGAAGGATAATAGAAAGACGAGCGTTAAGGAAAATTTAATTAAAAACTTCTTAATGGTTTCTTTGATGATGTTGATTTTATAAATAAAAATCACAGGAATAATACCAAATACAATTAAATACATCACCAACCCAAAAGAAAAGAAACTTGCAGACTGTTCGTAATCGGTATCTAAAATATTACCAATCATGGTAATGTCTATATAAACATTGTAGGTGTTTACAAAATAAACTGCAATTGAACTAATGATAAAAAACAGCGATAATAAAAACTTCCCAACAAACCGAGAAAGAAAAAATGCGATGTAAAATAAAAACGCATTTAACACCAACATTAAAACAACCAAATTAACAATAATGATAATTCCGTTAAAGCTTTTATAATCTAGGTTATTAAAAACGAATTTAAAAAAAGGGTAATGAAATAATAAGAAATTAGCTAAACTAGCTATCAGTATAAAGTGACTTAATTTAATATTTTTTTTTAACATAGATATAGGTAATTATAAATGTTGTGAAGAGCAAACTTACTAATGAAAAATAAAATACAATCAAATTTGTTTCTAGTATTTTATTAATTAATGCAAATGCACAAATAGAAAACAAACAGAGAGTGATTGGGTAATATTTCTTATGAGTTAACCAAGCCCAAAAATTGTATTTTTTACTGATGACAACACCAATAATAGTAGAAATATATCCAATAATACTACCTATTAGTACATCCAAAGGATAATGAGCACCAACCCCAACCCTACTAGAAACAATTATCAATCCTATGAGAAAGACAAAAAAGAACCACCCTGCTTTTAGTGTCTTTTTTTGAGGCATAAAAGCAAAATAGATTGCTGTTATTATTGTAAAGGTAGCTATAGAATGCCCTGAGGGTAAACTGGTATTCCCAGAAAGTGTATCACCAAGAATTACAAAACTATCGTGATCAAAGATTGCTGCTGGTCTTGGAACAGCAAAAATTCTTTTCAATAGGTTGGTAAAAATACTCGAAACAACTAAAGAGGTTAATAAAGATTCCCAGAACTTAGGTGTATAGACTATTAAAACAGTTAAAAATGGTAAAAAAATAACAACATCTCCT
>JALQYN010000072.1 GCA_023254055.1 Polaribacter sp. | reverse complement strand
TGTTATGAAGATCCAACACTAAATATTAGTAAAGAAGATTTTGAAAAACCAGAAAACCCAATCTCTATTCGATTAGATTGTGCAGAAAAGGACCCATTAAAAGAAAAAGAGGACGAAAAACCTGTTATTAAAAAAGGTGATATAGATTTTTAAAAAGAGTAAAATGATAAATAAAGTAGTAAAAAACGCAGAAGAAGCTCTTAAAGGAGTTGAAAACGGAATGACGTTTATGTTAGGAGGTTTTGGATTGTGCGGAATACCAGAAAACTGTATTTCCGAATTGGTAAACTTAGGCGTTACAGACTTAACGTGTATTTCTAACAATGCCGGAGTTGATGATTTTGGTTTAGGACTGTTATTACAAAAACGTCAAATTAAAAAAATGATTTCTTCTTATGTGGGAGAAAACGACGAGTTTGAAAGACAAATGTTGTCAGGAGAATTAGAAGTAGATTTAATTCCGCAAGGAACCTTAGCAGAAAGATGTAGAGCAACAGGAGCAGGGATTCCTGCTTTTTACACCCCTGCTGGTTACGGAACGGAAGTCGCTGAAGGAAAAGAAACAAGAGAATTTAACGGAAAAATGTATGTATTAGAACATGCTTTTGATGCACAATTTGCATTTGTAAAAGCGTGGAAAGGAGACACGGCAGGGAACTTAATTTTTAAAGGGACAGCAAGAAATTTTAACCCAATGATGGCAATGGCAGGAAAAATAACTGTTGTGGAAGTTGAAGAGTTGGTTGAAGCTGGCGAATTAGACCCTAATCAAATTCATACTCCTGGAATTTTTGTACAACGAATTTTTCAAGGATCAGCTTACGAAAAAAGAATAGAGCAACGAACAGTAACTTCTAAATCGTAACAAAATGGCATTATCAAAAGAACAAATAGCACAAAGGATTGCGCAAGAATTACAAGACAAATGGTATGTAAATTTAGGAATTGGGATTCCGACATTGGTGGCAAATTATATTCCTAAAGGAATTGATGTTGAATTTCAATCAGAAAATGGATTACTTGGAATGGGCCCTTTTCCTATAGAAGGAACAGAAGATGCTGATTTAATCAATGCAGGAAAACAAACCGTTACAATTTTAGATGGAGGATCTTTATTTGATTCAGCAATGAGCTTTGCAATGATCAGAGGACAACACGTTCAATTAACTGTTCTAGGTGCTATGGAAGTTGCACAAAATGGAGACATTGCAAACTGGAAAATTCCAGGCAGAATGGTAAAAGGTATGGGTGGCGCAATGGATTTAGTCGCGTCAGCAGAAAACATTATTGTTGCCATGATGCACACCAATAAAAAAGGAGAATCTAAATTGTTAAAAGAATGTTCGTTACCATTAACAGGAGTGGGTTGTGTAAAAAAAGTAGTAACTAATTTAGCAGTTTTAGAAATTAAAAACGGTTCTTTTCACTTGTTAGAAAGAGCTCCAGGAGTTTCTGTAGAAGAAATTGAAGCAGCCACAGAAGGAACATTAATTGTTGAAGGGGAAATTCCAGAAATGCAACTTTAACAATGAAAATAATTTCTTACAATGTTAACGGAATACGAGCAGCTTTAAAAAAAGGGTTTTTAGATTGGCTACAATCTGCGAGTCCAGATGTAATTTGCATTCAGGAAACAAAAGCTCATCAAGAGCAATTAGATGTATCTGATTTTGAAGCAGTTGGATACCCCTATCATTATTGGTTTTCGGCAGAAAAAAAAGGGTATTCTTCGGTTGCCATTTTATGTAAACAAAAACCAAATCATGTTGAATATGGAACAGGGATTGAATCGATGGATTTTGAAGGAAGAAACCTGCGCGTAGATTTTGATTCTATTTCTATCATGAGCTTATACCTACCGTCTGGAACAAATGATGCTAGGTTGGATTTTAAATTCAACTACATGGCAGAATTCCAAGAGTATATAAATAACCTAAAAAAGGAAATTCCGAATTTAGTGATTTGTGGAGATTATAATATTTGTCATGAAGAAATAGACATTCACAACCCAAAAATGAAAGGTGTTTCAGGGTTTTTACCTGAAGAGAGAGCGTGGATGGGAGATTTTATAAAAAACGGCTTTATAGATAGTTTTCGGTATTTAAATAAAGACAGACAAGAGTTTTCTTGGTGGAGCTATCGAGCGAATTCGAGAGCAAACAATAAAGGATGGCGTTTAGACTACGCCCTTGTTGCTGACCCCATAAAAGAGAACATTTCTAGAGCATATATTTTACCAGAAGCTAAGCATTCAGACCATTGTCCGATTGCTGTAGAATTAGAATTTTAAATATGAGAAACTTAAAAATTACACTTTTACTTATTTTTTTAGTTTTTTCTGTATCTGCACAAAACAAGACAGACAGCATTCCAAAAACCACAATAAAAACAAGTCTTAAAAAAGGGTTTTTTAGTGATAAAGACCTTTCTGTAATTGATAGTTTGGTGATTGAAACTCAATATAAATCTCCTCTAACAGACAACATAAATTATGTAATAAAGGGATTAGAAGCAAAAGAGCAACCTTCGGTAAAAATTCCAACAAACCTTTTAAAGGAGCGCTTAAAGCACTTAGACAATACATCTCCATTTTTCATTGAATACAATCCTATTTTAGAAAACGTAATCAATTCATATTTAAAATACAGAAAGAAATACTATCCAAGTTTGATGGCAAAAGCGGAGTATTATTTTCCAATGTTCGAAAAATATTTAGATCAGTTTGATGTTCCGCTAGAAATGAAATATTTAGCAATTGTAGAGTCTGCTTTAGATCCTAGAGCAAGATCTAGAGTAGGTGCAAGAGGATTGTGGCAGTTTATGTATTTAACCGGAAAGCAGTATAAATTAAATGTGAGCTCTTATGTAGATGAGCGGCAAGACCCCATAAAAGCAACCATAGCAGCTTGTAAGTATTTGAGCGATTTATATGATATTTTTGGTGATTGGGATTTGGCTTTAGCGGCCTATAATTCTGGACCAGGAAATGTTTCGAAAGCAATCAAACGCTCAGGAGGATATCAAAATTATTGGAATATTCGCCAATATTTACCAACAGAAACAGCTGGGTATGTGCCTGCTTTTTATGCAACCCTATATATTTTTAAATATGCAAAAGAACACGGCTTAGCTCCAGAAAACCCACCTATTTATCATTTTGCTACAGATACAATTCAAGTTAAAAAAACAGTTTCGTTTGATCAAATCACAGAAATTACAGGAATAGAAACAGAAATGCTTCAGTTTTTAAATCCAGAATACAAACTAGATATCATTCCGTTTGTAAAAGGGAAAAATTATGCAGTTACAGTTCCAAGAAACGCTACCGTTAAATTTTTAGCGAAAGAGAAAGAATTATACTCACTAGTTGAAGAAGACAATGCAAAGAGAGAAAAACCTTTACCTAAATATTTAGAATTAAATCAACGAATTAGATATAAAGTTAGAAGCGGAGATTACTTAGGAAGAATTGCTAAAAAATTTGGGGTCCGTGTGAGTCAAATTAAAAAATGGAATCGACTAAGAAGCACCAATTTAAAAATTGGACAAAGGCTTACCATTTTTCCAAAAAGATTATAAAAAAAGAATTAGATTCTTTATAATTGGAACAATATTTGAAGGAGAACTGCAGACAACTAAAACGTTAAATAGATAAATATGAAAAAAGGATTAACAATAGTAGCACTATTACTTTTTTTAACATCATGTAAAGAAGCCAAAGACACCTTTGTTTTAAGTGGGTCTGTAGGAAAATCAAATCATCTTCTTGTAGTAACAGAAGCTAAAGATTGGTCTGGTAAAATAGGAGACAATCTTAGGGGTTTTTTAGGAGAATTAGTGGTTGGTTTGCCTCAACCAGAAACCATGTTTAGTGTTACCCAAATAGCACCTAAGGGTTTTGGAAGTATGATGAATAAATACAGAAATATTTTGTTTGTTCAAGTTGGAGATAAAGAATCTTTTCGTGTACAAAACGATTTTTATGCGAGACCTCAAACCTTAGTTTATGTTACAGCAAAAGATAAAGAATCATTAAATGCGCAGTTAGATAAACACAAAAAGGAAATTGTCAAAATCTTTAGAGATTCGGATATAAAAAACATACAAGATCGATTTTATAACAAAAGAGTTGATGATTCTAAATACAAAACATTAGAAAAATTAGGACTTTCTTTAGTAATTCCAACGGACTTTAGAACTGTAGAAGATACAGGAGATTTTTTATGGCTAAGACAATATTTAATGAGTGGAATTGCACACGGCGATGGAAGAAGTAACATTTTGGTATATTCTGTTCCCTTAACGGAAGAATTTGATTTAGATGTAAACAACAACATCATTAACAACAGAAATACAATTGGTAAAAAACACATTCCGGGATCTAAAGAAGGAATGTATATGATTACAGAAGCAGCTTTTACTCCTCAAACCAAAGAAGCCGTAATTGACAATAAAAAAGCTTTTGAAACAAGAGGAAAATGGGAGGTTAAAAACGATTTTATGGCAGGACCGTTTATTAACTATACTGTAGTTGATGAAAAAAATAACAGATTAATTGTTTTTGAAGGGTTTACGTATGCACCATCTATAGACAAAAGAGACTTTATTTTTGAATTAGAAGCAATAGGTAAATCATTAAAAATAAAGTAGAAAAACACACACGTATTAAAAGGCTAAAACAGTTTGTTTTGGCCTTTTTTTATTTTAAACGGTTAAAAATCAAAAACTTATTTGTTATATTTGAAAGAACCAAAAAACCAAAACAGTATGGAATTTAATTTTTTAACTACAGCCATTGCGGCCCTTATACCTTTAATTATGGGCTTTATTTGGTACGGACCAATGCTTTTTCAAAAAGCATGGATGAATGAAATGGGTTTTACTGAAGAATCATTAAAAGGTGGTAACATGGCATTAATTTTTGGATTGAGCTATGTGCTAAGTTTTTTAATGGCAGGCCTACTACAAACCTTAGTAATTCATCAGTTTGGTGTACAATCTGTATTAATGGGTGAACCCGGATTTACAGAAGGAACGGGAGAAGCGTTTACCTATTTTCAAAATTTTTTAGCAACTTACGGAGATCGTTTTAGAACATTTGGACACGGAGCATTGCATGGTGCAATGGTCGGACTATTAATTGGATTGCCTATTATGGGGACGAATGCGATGTTTGAAAGAAAAACATTAAAATATGTGCTTATAAATGCTGGATATTGGACCGTAACTCTTGCATTAATGGGTGGAGTTTTATGCCAATCTGCTTTTTAATTAGTAAAGAAGAGTAAACAAAAAAGGATCGCAATTTGCGATCCTTTTTTAGTTTTTGTTTCCCCAGCTATCTCGTAAACCAACAGTTTTATTAAAAACCAGATTTTCTGAAGTTGAATCGTTATCTACATTAAAATAACCCAAACGTTGAAACTGAAAACGCTCTCCTATTTTTGCAGTTTGCAAGCTTGGCTCAACATAAGCATTAATAATCTCTAATGAATTTGGGTTGATAAACTCCATAAAATCTTTGTCTTTGTGTGAATCTGGAGCCTCATCTAAAAACAACCTATCATAAGCTCTTACTTCTGCTTTTACAGCATGTTTTATAGAAACCCAATGCAAAGTACCCTTAACTTTTCGTTTACTTTCTTCTGTGCCGCTTCCAGATTTTGTTAAAGGATCATAAGAACAATGTATGGTGGTAATTTCTCCGTTTTCATCTTTTTCGCAGCTAGTAGCTGTAATCAAATAAGCATTTTTTAAACGAACCTCTTTACCCAATTTAAGTCTAAAGAATTTTTTGTTCGCTTCTTCCCTAAAATCTTCCCTTTCAATATAAATTTCTCTTGAAAAAGGAACTTCTCTAACACCCGAGTTTTCATCTTCAGGATTATTTTCTGCAATTAACAGCTCTT
>JALQYN010000068.1 GCA_023254055.1 Polaribacter sp. | reverse complement strand
TGTCTTGTCAAGTAAAAGTAAAACAAGACATGGATATTTCTATTCCAGAAGAAATCTTCGGAATTAAGAAATGGGACGCAGTAGTAGTAAGAAATTACAATGTAGCTACTTTTATTAAAGAGTTTGTAGTTGAGATTCCAGAAGATATGGGGTACAAAGCAGGTGGATATATTCAAATTGAAATTCCTGCTTGTGAAATAAAATATGCTGATATGGATATTACTGCACATCCAGAAGAACACGATACACCAGATAAATTTGAAGCCGAATGGGATAAATTTGGTTTAAGACCTTTGGTAATGAAAAATACCGAAACTGTAGAAAGAGCCTATTCAATGGCTTCTTACCCAGCAGAAGGAAGAGAAATTATGTTAAACGTGCGTATTGCTACGCCTCCCTTTGATAGAGTTAAAGGTGGATGGATGGATGTAAATCCAGGAATTGCATCTTCGTATATCTTTAACCTTAAAAAAGGTGATAAGTGTGTTATTTCTGGACCTTATGGTGAGTTCTTTATCAACGAGTCTGATGCAGAAATGTTATATGTTGGTGGTGGAGCTGGAATGGCGCCAATGCGCTCGCATTTATATCATCTATTCAGAACCTTAAAGACCGGTAGAAAAGTTACCTATTGGTACGGAGGACGTTCTAAAGCAGAATTATTTTATATAGACCACTTTAGAGCCTTAGAAAAAGATTTTCCAAATTTTAAATTTTACATTGCCTTGTCTGATCCTTTAGAGTCAGATAACTGGAAAGTGAAGAAAGATATTAATGATACAGAGGGTGATGGATTCTTAGGGTTTATTCACAATTGTGTAATTGACAATTACTTATCACATCATGAAACTCCAGAAGATTTAGAATTGTATTTCTGTGGGCCGCCATTAATGAATCAAGCGGTTCAGAAAATGGGAGAAGATTTTGGACTAGCCGATGAGAACATTCGATTTGATGACTTTGGAGGATAGATATTTACTTGTCATTCCTGCGTAGGCAGGAATCTATAAAACAAAAAACCGATACAGTACTGTATCGGTTTTTTTTAATTTAATCATACTAGCTTTTAGTTTTAAAATTCTTCTTTTACATATGTATTCGCAAGTTTTTTTAATGCGAATGCATCTTCCAAGTGTTAATTTGAACCGCTATTAAAATACCAATCACTACCAAAACAATTTCTCCAATAGCGTATTTAATATATTTACTTTTTTTGTTTTCCATAAGTAAGTTTTGCCGTGTTTTTCGAAAGAGATTAATCATTATTCTAATCTTGTTAGCTCTTGTGTTATGTCAGAGATTACTTCTTCAATGCCTTTTTTAAATTGTTTAGAAATAAAAATTTCAGTATCTCTATATTCTATTGCGTTCATAACGTTAAATAAAAAAGGTTCATCGTTTAATAATGCAGTATAGTTCCTGAATTTAAAAGGAATTTTTCTACCCCAATACTCTTTTTTGAGTAAGGTTGGATTAGCAATAAATTTTTCACGATCAATAACCATATAGGGTTCAAGTATGCCTTCTAATTTAGCCGCGATGATATTTGGCCCTCTTTTTTCACTCGTAAATTTTTCCATATATAAATAAGCGGTTGTAATTTTTTGTCGAATACTATCATTAGAAATTATTTCTAGTCCTAAAGATTTTAGCGATTCAAACGCACTCATTTTCGCTGTTAAAATTTCATCATCAATCAATAATAAGAAATGTAGGTTAAGCGAATCGTGGTGTTTCTTTTTGAAGAGGATTGTGTTGCGGATTATTTTTGAACTTTTCGAGTTTCTTTGATGAGACTCAATGTCATCGGTTAAATCTCTTAAAGAACCTTCAAGCTCATACTTAATTTCATTTAAAATCTTTACTTCTTTTGCAACGAGTTTCTTGTTTTCATTCCAATTGTTAATCTGTAACGCGATTAGAATTCCAATTACCACAAGTAGTATTTCACCTATAGCATATTTAAAATATTTTGAAGTTTTATTTTCCATAAGTAGGTTTTGACGGATTTTTCTAAAGAATTTAATCATAATTGTTAACCTGTTTTTCCATCTCCATCAATATCTTTAGATAGATGCGTTTCTAAAGCGACTAAGGTCTTTTTTAAAAGCTCTTTGGTGCTTTTTAACTCTTCTTCCAACAA
>JALQYN010000001.1 GCA_023254055.1 Polaribacter sp. | reverse complement strand
ATAAGTTCCTGCAATTCTCAAACCCTGTCAGTACCTGCAGGTTCTAATAATACCTATCAATGGAAAAAAGAAGGGGTTAATATTACTAGTGCTACATCCAACACCTATACAGCAGTAGAATCCGGAATATATGCTTGTACCATTACAAATGGTAGTTGTAATTATACAACCTCAAATATTGTTTTGACCATTACTGCTACATCTGCTCCAACTGCTCCAACCAGCCAAACGGTAAATGCAGGAAGTACGTTAGCTTCTTTAGTTGCTTCAGGATCTAATTTACAATGGTATGCTGCTGCAACTGGTGGAAACCCATTGTTGTTAAATACACCATTGGTTTCTGGCAGTACTTATTATGTAAGCCAAACCATTAATGGTTGTGAAAGTCAAAGAATTCCTGTAGCAGTTAATCTTTCTTTGGCAACAGAAGAAAATAAACTGATGGATATGAAATATTATCCTAATCCAGTAGAAAATATTCTTTATCTTTCTTCTGAGGAAAATATTTCAAAAGTTTCTGTTTACGATACAGCAGGCAAGTTAGTATTGGTGAAGGGTTTTAATTCTAAATCTGTATCATTAGATATTTCCAAACTCATTGCTGGAAACTATTTCGTAAAAGTAGAAGGAAAGAGCAAAACTAAAGAATTTAAAATTATTAAAAAATAAACCATGAAAACCAACCAAAAACATATTGCCAGCATTGGTTTGCTGATGCTGGCTTTTGTTTCCTTAAGTACGTTGGTAAAAATAGATGATATTAGAATTTATAATCGTGCTTTGACTAGTTCGGAAGTACTATATTTAAGTAAGCAATGAAAATAAACTAAAATTATTATTGTTAAGATAATAGAGTTACGGACACAAAACTGTAACTCTTTTTTTATGGGCAAGATTTTGGGAGAAGTTCCTGTAAGTTTAAAGGAAGTCCTATTTTATTTCCGCAGAATTTTGAGCTTGATTTTGGGCAAGGTTTAATGAGAATAATACTAAATAATGATAAACCTCAAACAAAAAAAATACACACAATTGATTGATAATCAATTTATTAACAATATACAAATTAGTTTATTTTCACACTGTTAATCAGAGGGTCGCTGGTTCGAGCCCAGCAAAAGGCGCCAAAACCATCACAGTAATGTGGTGGTTTTTTGTTTATATTTCATTTTCAATATTTTATAAAAGTTATTCCACTCTAATTTCTCAAGTAAGTGGTCTTTTTGGTTAAAAAAGGCATACTTTTCGGCAAACTCAAAATAGTTTTTAAAAATCATATTCCTTTCTAGAATTTGAAAAATTAATATTAGATGTAGCAAATATCATCTCCCGAACTTATTCTGATATTTAAAAAACTCCAAAAAATCTCATACCTTTGTATTTATGAAACAATTCTCATCAAAACGCAGTATTCAGATTTTAGGACACGTTCTTCAGCAATATGGAATAGACAAAATGGTGATTTCGCCAGGAAGCAGAAATGCTCCACTTGCTATTCATTTTTCAGAGCTAGATTCTTTTGAATGTTTCAGCATCATAGATGAAAGAAGCGCTGCTTTTGTAGCGATGGGAATGGCAAAATCTCTTAAGCAACCCGTTGCGATTTCTTGTACCTCTGGTTCTGCTGCTACCAATTATTATCCAGCTGTAGTAGAAGCGTTTTATCAAAACGTTCCACTTTTGGTACTTACCGCAGACAGACCTACAGATTTTGTAGATTTATTTGACGGACAAACCATTCGTCAAAAAAACTTGTTTCAACAGCATTCTTACGGAGATCTTCAGCTTTTGGAAGACGACAAAGAAAATGCAGAAGAAGAGAAC
>JALQYN010000078.1 GCA_023254055.1 Polaribacter sp. | reverse complement strand
ATATATAGAATGTAAAAATGCTTCAGCGCAAATTGAACATGAGGCAACCACCTCGAAAATTGGAGAGGACCAATTGTTCTATTGTCAGCAACGAGGCATTTCGGAAGAAAAAGCCATTAGCTTAATTGTTAATGGATATTGTAAAGAAGTTCTCAATCAATTACCGATGGAATTTGCAGTTGAGGCACAAAAATTATTGAGTATTAGTTTAGAAGGAAGTGTTGGATAGAATTGATAAGCATATGTTGAAAATAACAGATTTACATGCGTCCATTAATGGGACAGAAATTTTAAAAGGGTTGAGCCTTGAAATAAATGCGGGGGAGGTTCATGCGATTATGGGACCAAACGGAGCTGGAAAAAGCACGTTGGCAAATATTGTTGCTGGAAAAGAAGAATACGAAGTTACAGACGGAACAATTGAATTAAATGGAGAAGACATTAGCGAATTGGCTCCAGAAGAAAGAGCTCACAATGGTGTGTTTTTATCATTTCAATATCCTGTAGAAATTCCTGGAGTTTCCGTTACCAATTTTATAAAAACAGCGATTAACGAAACTCGTAAAGCAAAAGGATTGGAAGACATGCCTGCAAAAGATATGTTGAAAATGATTCGTGAGAAATCAGAATTGCTAGAAATAGATCGCAAGTTTTTATCACGTTCTTTAAACGAAGGTTTTTCTGGAGGAGAAAAGAAACGAAACGAAATCTTTCAAATGGCAATGCTACAACCAAAATTAGCTATTTTAGATGAAACAGATTCTGGTTTAGATATTGATGCATTAAGAATTGTTGCTAACGGTGTAAACAAATTAAAATCTAAAGACAATGCGGTAATTGTAATTACGCACTACCAACGTTTGTTAGAGTATATCGTTCCAGATTTTGTACATGTTTTACACAATGGTAAAATTGTAAAAACAGGAGATGCTTCTTTAGCCCTAGAACTAGAAGCAAAAGGATACGATTGGATTAAAAAAGAGTTGGTTTAAAGTTTATTATTACTCTCGCAAACCAGATTGTCGAAATACAGGAGTTAGAATTAAATAAAAGGATCGTTTACATTAATGATATTTCGCAGCAAGTGCGGAATGACAAAAAGAAAAAATGGAATTAAAAGATAAAATAGTAGAATCTTATGTAGCCTTTGAAAACGAAATCAATATGAATACAGCAATTCATGATATTCGTTCAGAAGCATTACAAAATTTCGAAAAATTAGGGTTTCCAACGAAGAAGTTAGAAGAATGGAAATATACCTCATTAAATGCCGTTTTAAAAAACGATTTTAGCATTTTTCCAAACAAAGAAAACTCAATCGAGTTTGCAGATGTTAAGAAGTATTTTATTCATGATATAGATACCTATAAAGTGGTATTTATAGACGGAAAATACAGCTCGTTTTTATCAGATACTACTCATGATGGAAAAGATGTTTGTTTAATGTCATCTGCACTATCAAAATCTAAATACAAAGTTGTTATTGAAAATTATTTCAATAAAATTGCAAAACAAGACAATCTAACATCTTTAAATACAGCCTTTGCAAACGAAGGGGCTTATATTTATATTCCTAAAAATGTTGAAGTAGAAAAACCTATTCAAATCATCAACTTTACAACAGGTAATGATGTGGCAACAATGATTCAGCCTAGAAATTTAATTGTGGTTGAAGAAAATGGACATGTTCAAATTATTGAACGTCATCAAAGCTTAACAGAAAATGCGGTACTGACAAATGTGGTTACTGAAATCTATGCCGCTAGAAATGCTAATGTAGATTTTTACAAAATACAGAATGATAAAAACAATTCATCATTAGTTGACAACACCTATATTGAACAAAAAACAAATAGTGAAGTTTCTGTACATACCTTTTCTTTTGGAGGCAATATCACCAGAAATAACTTAAATTTTTATCAAAGAGGAGAGCATATCAACTCTATTTTAAAAGGAATTACCATTATTGAAGGTAAACAGCATGTAGATCATCATACATTGGTACATCATATAGAACCAAATTGCGAGAGTCATCAAGATTATAAAGGAATTTTTGACGAACGTTCTACGGGAGTTTTTAACGGAAAAGTAATTGTAGAAAAAGAAGCACAAAAAACAAATGCATATCAACAAAACAACAATGTGTTGGTGAGCGATAAATCTACCATCAATGCAAAACCACAACTAGAGATTTTTGCAGATGATGTAAAATGTTCACACGGTTGTACCATTGGACAATTAGATTCTGACGCCTTGTTTTACATGCAGCAACGTGGAATTCCGAAAAAAGAAGGAAAAGCATTGTTAATGTATGCCTTTGCAAATACTGTATTAGAAAGTGTAAAAATTCCGGAAGTAAAATCTAGAATTACAAAGCTAATAGCTACAAAATTAGGCGTAAATATTGGATTTGATTTGTAGGCAATACACAATTTTTATAAAATTTAAACCACGCAATTTGCGTGGTTTTTTTATTCAATACTTTCTAAAATGCCTTTTAAAAAGTCATTAATATTAATATGTGATAGACCCATTCTTACCACAACCAAATCTTGATCTGGAAAAACAAAAACAAACTGTCCTTGATACCCATCTGCAAAAAACATGTTTTTTGGAACATCAGGAAATTGCCCTTCTGCGTTTAACCAAAAATGCCCTCCATAAGTTCCCTTAGAACCATTCGTGGGTGTTGTTATATAATCAACCCAAGAAGCATCGAAAAGTTGTTGGCCATTCCAATTTCCTTTATTTAAATACAACAAACCAAATTTTGCCCAATCTCTTGGTGTGGCCCAGGCGTAGGAAGAACCTACATAATTTCCGGTCATATCGGTTTCTATGACCATAGAATTCATCCCAATTTTATCTATAAATTCTCTATACCAATAATCTAAATATTCTTGATGTGTATTAAATTGACTTCTAATGAGTCCAGAAATTAAATTACTAGTTCCCGAGGAGTAGTTCCAACTTTCATTTGGCATACCCACCAATGGTTTTTCAGCTTGAATCTTCGTCATGTCTTTTTCTAAAAACAACATCTTGGTAACATCAGAAATTTCATTGTAGTTTTCATCCCATTCTAAACCACTATTCATATGTAACAAATCATTAAAAGTAATCTCTTTTCTACTGTCATTTTTCCATGCTGCAATGGGTGCTTTATCTAACACATTAATTTTTCCTTGGGTTTGCATGATCCCAAAAACAGTACTCATAATGCTTTTGGTCATAGACCAGCCTAAAATTCGTGAGTTTTTGGTAAAACCTTTAGCGTATTTTTCTGCTATAATTTGGTTTTTATGAAGGACTAAAACTGCTCTAGTTTGCGTTTTATTGGTAAATAAATTTTCAACGGTTTTGTTTAGTTTGTTGTAATTTACAGTTGATAAAATTGAATCTTTTTGGTCTGCATTTCCAAAAGGATAAGCAGTTGTGTTATCTGGTTTTGCTCTTTTTGGCACAGGCACTTTTAAAGAAGTGTCAAAATCGTTTGTGATAACAACACTTCCTACACCTTCTCTGTAAATTGCGGTTCTAGATAACAACCCCAAAACAGAACTAGTTGCAGATTTTTTAGCAATATCAACTATATCAGAAGCTAAATTTATTGGAGAGAAATTATTGTCTGTACTATCAGTAAATGCTAATGATCTACCCGCTAAAAAAACAGAGGAGTTCATGTTTTTTGCAGAATACCCTGCAATGATATTTAATTTTGGATAATTATAAACTACAGCTATTAACACAAAACAAATAAGTAAAAGTAGCGTTCTTTTTAGAGTTTTCATTAGGCGAGTAAAATAAAATTGTAGGAGTAAATATAATAATTTAACGCTTGTTTTAAGGCTGTTTCAATTACAAAAGTTATTTTTGTGTCTCAATATATAGACGATGTTTCCAGTAGAAAAAATTAGAGCCGATTTTCCGATTTTACAAAGACAAGTTAATGGCAAGCCATTGGTGTATTTTGACAATGCTGCAACATCGCAAACACCAACAATTGTGATTGATGCCATTGTTGATTATTATAGTAATTACAATGCAAATATTCATAGAGGAGTTCATTCTTTAAGTCAAGAAGCAACCGATAAATATGAAGAAGCACGAATTAAAATCCAACAACATTTTAATGCAGAAAAAGCATACGAGATTATTTTTACTGCTGGGACAACGCATGGAATAAATATGGTGGCATCTGGATTTTCTGAATTGTTAAAGAATGGGGATGAAATTATTGTTTCAGCCTTAGAACATCATTCTAATATTGTGCCTTGGCAAATGTTGTGCGAAAAAACAGGAGCAATTTTAAAAGTGATTCCGATGTTACAAAACGGAACCTTAGCTATGAAAGCTTTTGATCAGCTTCTTTCTGAGAATACAAAATTGGTATTTTGTAACCATGTTTCGAATGCATTGGGAACCATCAACCCAATTAAAGAAATTATTGAAAAAGCACATAGCGTTGGTGCTGCTGTTTTAATTGATGGTGCACAAGCAACACCACATATAAAACCCAATATGCAAGAGTTAGATGTCGATTTTTATGTGGCTTCTGCTCATAAAATTTGCGGACCTACAGGTGTTGGAATTTTATACGGAAAAGAAAAGTGGTTAGAGAAATTACCGCCATATCAAGGAGGCGGAGAAATGATTGAAACCGTAACTTTTGAAAAAACCACCTATGCAGGATTGCCTCATAAGTTTGAAGCAGGAACACCAAATATTTGTGGAGGTATTGCTTTTGGAGTTGCCTTAGATTATATGAATACTATTGGTTTTGATAAAATTGCTAATTACGAAAACCAATTGTTACAATACGGAACAGAAAAACTACAAGAAATTGAAGGGTTAACCATTTATGGAACCTCAAACAAAACTGCAGTAATTTCATTTAATATTAAAGAGATTCATCCATACGATATTGGTGTAATTCTAGATAAATTAGGTGTTGCCGTAAGAACAGGACATCATTGTGCACAACCCATTATGAATTTTTATAAGATTCCGGGAACTGTTAGGGCTTCTTTTGCTTTTTACAATACAAAAGAAGAAATTGACATTTTTATTGCGGCTTTAAAAAAGGCAATAATGATGCTTTCTTAACAATTGAAGTACATGAAATAGTGTTCTTTAATCTTACTGAGTGAGATGTCTAAAGTAGCTAAGCCATTATTTTCTTCCAAAATCTGCAGGAATTTCTCCCCAAGCTTTGGTTTCCCATTTTAGAATTGGATTTTTAAACGTATTTTCTTTCAGCCATTTTTCTGCACGTTTTATGAGCTCTAACAACTCTTTATTAGAAGAATCAAAAACCAAATTGGTTCTACATTGTTTTTTACGTACCCAACTCATGGCAATCTTAGAATCTGAATAAATAGGAATATCTTCTTTTTGTTTGCTTTTTAATAAAGCCAATCCATGTACCAATGCTAAAAACTCACCAATGTTATTTGTGCCTTTTTCAAATGGGCCTTTGATAAAAATTTGTTGTTTATTATGCGTTAGAACTCCACGATATTCCATTTTTCCGGGATTTCCACTACAAGCTGCATCCACAGAAATACTTTCTAAAATAGGCTTGCCATATTTTTTCTTTTCTGATTCTGATAAGGTAGATTTTTTGGTGTTTTTGCCTTTGTAAGCAAAGTAATTTTTGTTGTAAGCTAGTTGCGCTTCAGTTTTGTCAGTAAAAGCTTTGTATTGTGCGCCTTCAAATCCGTCTATTTGTTTTTTACAATCTTCCCAAGAAGAAAAAACACCTTTTTTTCTACCAGTCCAAACCACATAATATTTTTGCTTTCTTGTTGTCATTCTATTGCAAAATCACAGATTCTATCACTTTCGGAAAATGTTTGTATTCTAATGTGTGAATTTTTTGCGCAATATCTTCTGGAGAGTCAGAAGGTTCTAATTTGGTTGTTGCTTGAAAAATAATGGCACCTTCATCGTAATTTTCATTTACAAAATGAATTGTAATTCCGGTTTCTTGCTCATTATTTTCTTTGACAGCAGTATGTACATGCATACCATACATACCTTTTCCACCATATTTTGGTAATAGCGCAGGATGAATATTGATTATTTTATTTGGAAAAGCCTCAATAATATTTGTTGGAATTTTTAATAAAAAACCAGCCAACACAATATAATCTGCCACATCTTTAAGTTGATTTAAGATATTGTCTGATTTAAAAAAATCTTCTTTCGAAAACAAAATAGCATCAACTTGCAATCTTTTACAACGCTCAAAAACTGCTGCTTTTGGATTATTACAAAACACTTTAGTTACAACTGCCGTTTTTTCTGTTCTAAAAAAACTAATGATATTTTCTGCATTAGAACCAGAACCAGAAGCGAAAATGGCAATTTTTTTCATTTTAAATTGATTTGTTTAACTACAAAAAAAGGAATAATTATTAACAAAATTGCTTCGATTGCCAAAAGTTTAAAGATTTTTTTTAATTTAGATTGAACAATTTTTGCGGAAAAAGTAGAATTAAATAATAAGATTCGTATTTTTGTCCCCGATTAAAATTTTAAAACTTAGAAAATTATGTCAGACATTGCATCAAGAGTAAAAGCTATTATCGTAGACAAATTAGGAGTAGACGATAATGAAGTAACAAATGAAGCTAGCTTTACAAACGATTTAGGAGCAGATTCTTTAGATACTGTGGAATTAATTATGGAATTCGAAAAAGAATTTGATATCCAAATACCAGACGACCAAGCAGAAAACATTGGTACAGTTGGTCAAGCAGTAAGCTATATAGAAGAAGCTAAAAAGTAATTTTCATATGCAAATTAAACGAGTTGTTGTAACTGGACTTGGTGCATTAACACCAATTGGTAATAATATACAAGAATATTGGAGCGGTTTAGTTAACGGAGTTAGCGGAGCAGCGCCTATAACGTATTTTGATGCTACTAAGTTCAAAACTCGTTTTGCATGTGAATTAAAAAATTTTAATGTAACCGATTTTATTGACAGGAAAGAGGCCCGAAAAATGGATCGCTTTACACAATATGCCATGGTTGCAACAGATGAAGCAATAGCTGACTCTGGTTTAAATTCAGAAGATCACAATCCAGATAGAATTGGAGTAATTTGGGGTTCAGGTATTGGCGGATTAGAAACATTTCAAAACGAAGTATTAAACTTTGCTGCTGGAGATGGCTCGCCTAGATTCAATCCATTTTTTATTCCAAAAATGATTGCAGATATTGCTCCAGGGCAAATCTCAATCAAACATGGTTTTAGAGGTCCAAATTTTGCAACGGTTTCTGCCTGCGCATCTTCATCAAATGCGATTATAGATTCTTTAAACTATATCCGATTAGGACAAGCTGACGCCATTGTTACTGGTGGTTCTGAAGCTGCAGTTACTATTGCTGGTATGGGAGGATTTAACGCAATGCATGCACTATCAACTAGAAATGATAGTCCAGAAACTGCATCAAGACCCTTTGATAAAGATAGAGAAGGTTTTGTTTTAGGGGAAGGAGCAGGAGCGCTCATCCTTGAAGAATATGAACATGCAAAAGCACGTGGAGCAAAAATATATGCAGAGGTTATTGGAGGAGGAATGTCTTCTGATGCACATCATATTACGGCACCTCATCCAGAAGGTTTAGGAGCTAAAAACGTAATGTTAAATTGTTTAAGAGACGCAGGAATTAAACCTGAAGATGTAGATGCAATTAACATGCACGGTACTTCTACACCATTAGGAGATATTGCAGAATCAAAAGCAATTTTAGATGTTTTTGGTAATCACGCATACAATATCAATATCAACTCAACAAAGTCAATGACTGGTCACTTATTGGGAGCTGCTGGTGCTATTGAAGCAATTGCTTCTATTTTAGCAATCAATAACAGCGAAGTGCCTCCAACAATTAATCATTTTACAGATGATGACCAGATTGATAATAAGCTAAACTTTACATTTAATAAAGCGCAAAAAAGAGAGGTTAATATTGCTATTAGTAACACCTTCGGTTTTGGAGGGCACAATGCTTGTGTCGCGCTAAAGAAAATTGATTAATTCTGCATGAATTTTATTCGTAAAATTGTAAATCCCCAAAGAAAAGAAGATGAGGGTTTCTATTACGAATTAAAAGCACTACTTAATTTTTCTCCAAAAAAAATAAATTTTTATAAAAAAGCATTTACCCATAGATCTTTAAAACTAAAAGACGACAATGGGGATCCTATAAATTATGAGCGTCTAGAATTTTTAGGGGATGCTATGTTAGGATCTATCATTGCTTCTTATTTGTATAAAAAAGTTCCTAAAGGAGATGAAGGTTATTTAACCCAAATGAGATCTAAAATTGTTAGTAGAGAACATTTAAATGAACTTGGTAAAGATTTAGATTTAATTAAATATGTAAAAAGTAATTTTGATAAAGAAAATGTTGGAGATAACATTTATGGTAATATTTTTGAATCGTTAATTGGAGCAATTTATTTGGATAGAGGCTATAATTATTGCAAAAAATTTATTTACGAAAAAGTGATTATTCCGTATGTAGATATACCAAAACTAGAAGGAAAAATTACAAGCTACAAAGGTTTGATAATTGAATGGTGTCAAAAGCAGAAAAAACAATACGACTTTGATATCTACGAAGATTCTGGAAACGAAACCATAAAACATTTTAGTGTAAAAATAAGCATTGATGGATCTTTAATAGCTAAAGGAAGAGCAACTTCTAAAAAAAAGGCTGAAGAACAAGCATCAAAAAGAGTTTATTTTGCTTTGCAAGATCAAATAACAAATTCTTAACCTTTTTTAAACTTCGTTTTTATTCTTTTTTGATTAATTTATGCGAAACTATATGTAATTTAGCAGCGATTATTGAAATAATATAGTTTGTAATGAATTAAAACCGAAGCTGTTTAATATGCAAATACATTCGATAGAATTAAATGATTTTTCCGATGATAATTATACTTTAATTGGAATTCATTCTACATTAGAAGAATACAAATTAGCATATTTATTAAATCAAAAACTAAATACTAGATTTGTTTTAGCAAACTATAGTCTAGATTTTCAAAACAAAAATAACAATGCAATATTTAGTATTTACGAATTTATAAACACAAAGTTTAGTCAATCTTGGTATTTAATTTCTAATAAATACTCAAATAATCTAGATGAAATTTCTACAGGGTTATTTCAATCAAACGAAATAACAACTTATTTAATCCCTGAAAAAAGGAGAGTAGATTTTTTCCTTAAATTAGAAGGAGATTTTAACTACGATTATATCACCAAGAAGATAGAAGAGATAAACTCTGTAAATCAAGTGATAACATCATACGAAATAGATATAAACACACTAAAATCTAAAGATTTTTTAATTTTTTAATATATGTCAAATAATAAAAAAACCAAAATAATTGCAACGCTAGGCCCTGCATCAAATACCAAAGAAATTATTTCTGAATTAATCGATAAAGGAGTTAATGTTTTTAGAATTAATTTTTCACATGCAGATTACGAGAATGTTAAAGCAAGAATAAAAGACATTAGAGAAATTAATAATGAAAAAAATATTCATGTTGCCATTTTAGCAGATTTACAAGGTCCAAAATTAAGAGTTGGCGTCATGGAAGACAATGTTGTTTTAAATGAAAATGACACCTTTGTTTTTACTACGGATAAATGTACAGGGACAAAGGAAAAAGCTTTTATGACCTATCAAAACTTTCCGAAAGATGTTAAAAAAGGAGAGCAAATATTAGTTGATGACGGAAAACTACTTTTTGAAGTTGTGGCTACCAATAAGAAGAATGAAGTAACTACTAAAGTAAAAGTTGGAGGTGTATTATCTTCAAAAAAAGGGGTGAATTTACCAAATACAGCAATTTCTTTACCAGCTTTAACAGAAAAAGACATGAAAGATGCCATTTTTGCAATAGAGCAGAATGTAGATTGGATCGCTCTTTCATTTGTTAGAAATCCCGAAGATTTAAGAAAACTACACGATTTAATCAGTCAAAAGTCAGAGTATAGAATTCCTGTTATTGCAAAAATTGAAAAGCCAGAAGCTGTTCAAAACATTGATGCTTTAATTCCGTATTGTGATGGCTTAATGGTTGCGCGTGGAGATTTAGGAGTAGAAATACCAATGCAAGAAGTTCCTTTGATTCAAAAAATGCTAGTACAGAGAGCTAAAATGGCAAGAATACCTGTAATTATTGCAACCCAAATGATGGAGACTATGATTACCAACGCTGTTCCAACAAGAGCAGAAGTAAATGATGTAGCCAACTCAATTATGGATGGTGCAGATGCAGTAATGTTATCTGGAGAAACTTCTGTAGGAACACACCCCATAAGGGTTATTGAAAAAATGACTGAAATTATTAGAAGCGTAGAAAATTCACCTTTAATTAAAGTGCCACAAGCACCGCCTCATATTAGAACAGATCGTTTTATTACCAAAGCAGTTTGTCATCATGCTGCTTTAATGGCAAATGATGTTGAAGCTACAGCAATTTCAACCTTAACAAACAGTGGTTATACAGCCTTTCAAATATCTGCCTGGAGACCAAAATCGTATATTTTAGCGTTTTCATCTGAAAAGAGAATACTACCAAAAATGAGTTTGCTTTGGGGTGTAAAATCTTTTTTCTATGATAAAAATGTGAGTACAGATGACACGGTTGTTGATATCAATAGAATTGCAAAAGAAAAAGGATTTGTAAATACAAATGATTTTGTTGTTAACTTAACTTCTATGCCCGTTGAGGCAAAAGGAATGGTAAACACACTTCGAGTTTCTCAAATAAAATAGGGTTATAATTTTAGTTTTTGCAACGTAATTACTGCATCATTTGTTACAAATGGCATTGGCATCATTTCGTTAGTTCTTGGTTGTATTTTAAACAACGGATTGGTTTGTAGATCAAAAGAAGATTCTATCAGGCTAATATCTGGAATACTACTTTTATTGATGGTGAAATCTACTTTTAAAACGGAATCTTTTGCCGCTAAAAAGTAACTAAGAATTGTACCTCTAGTCACTTTAAAAGTGTCTTTTTGATTTTTCTTATCTAAGAATACATCTTGAACCCCGATTGAATTAAATACAATAGGAGCATTTGCAATCAGCTCTAATTTGTTAACTGCTCTTTGTGGTTTTATAAGGAATGAAATGTTTCTTACATCACCAATTATAGTATCAGTCATCTTTGAAATGATTGGTGGATTAAGAGCTCTGTTCTCAGTCTTTTGATGATACCTGTATGATGTGTTATACTTGCTTTTAGATGTTGTACCCGTAAAATTTCCTTTTGTTGGGTTGTCTCCTAAAAATTGTTTTGTATAATCATCTGGAGTTTGATCATAACTTGCCCAATAAGATTGATTTGTATCAACATCATTAATAAAAACGATACTGTTTGGTTTTTTCTTGTTTTCATCAAAACCACTATTGTAAGCAGCAACCGTAAAGAATAAAACGGTACCTAAACCTATCAATCTTACCAATGATTTTCTTGATTTATAAGCTGTAAAAACAGGAATCATTAATCCAAAAATTAAAACTAAAAACAACGCACTAATAAATAAGTTTTTTAAGCCTAACCCTACAGGAAACATTTTTATTTGTGGAGCAAAAACATATAGTACAGGGATTGATAAAATAGTTGCTAGTATAATTTTATTTGCTCTTTTTGGGTCCATAAAAATATAAACAGCCAATGTAATTAACACAAAATAAACAGGAATAATAAAATAGGCAGCTCCTTTTAAATAAATAAAAATTAGCACGTTAATTATTAACCAAAACAATATTGGAGCAATCACTAAATCTGCTCCTGTAAATTTTTTAAAGAAGGGTTTATATATTTTAAAGAGCAACCATAGATTTAACAATGTAAAAGCAGCTATATACTCATATCCGTTGTACGTAAATCCATGTAATATATCTTTGTAGTGAGGGTGAATGAATAGAATTCCTTTCCATAATAATATTGAAATTCCTATACAAGCAACCAAAGAAAATGTAAAAGGAGTAAAGCCTTTTAATATTCCCTTTATAGTTATTTTATTTAAAGCAATACCGAAGAAAAGTATAATACACAGTAGAAAAATTGCACCAATTAATAAAGGTAAAACCCAAGAAAAAGGATAGTGTAATAATCGTGTAAACGGGAAATTTGTATACACATGATCTACAGAGCTTTCAAGATTTGAAATATCAGAAAAAGCAAAATAATTTAATGTTGTCATTAAATAATCTGCTTGATGTAATAATGTTTCTCTATCTAGTCTTTCAAATGAATCTTGTTCCGTATGATAATCAAAATGATCTCCAATAAACGCAAAATTAAATCCGTTAATATTTCCTTGTTCTCTAAAAACAGTTAAATCTGTGTCATTAGGAAGCATTTTGTATATGCTATACATTAATGAATTGGCAGCAGGATAATTGGGTTTTGCTTTTAAAAACTCAGTTAACAATTTACTGTTTTTACCGTTAGTTTCCATTAGCATATAACTTGGACCACCACTTCCACGAGCTTCAAAATTTAACACCAATCCAACATTTTTTGCTAACGGATGAGCATCAACAAAAGCTTTTGCACCTAAAAGTCCCATTTCTTCTGCATCAGTAATTACAATATGAATATCATTTTTTGGCATTTTATGTTGCGCTAAAAAAGCTCTTACACTTTCTAAAATGGTAACTACACCAGAACCTGCATCACTAGCCCCTAAAGAAGAATGTGGGTTAGAATCGTAATGCGATAATAAAACCAAAGATTTTCCAGCTTCACTTCCTTTAATGGTAGCAATAATATTTGCATTATTTGTTGCCGCTCTCCATTTGTTATTAATAGCTACTTGTTGTTGAATTTCTGGTTGTAATCCTAATTTTTTAAGTTCGTTGACAATATAATTCTGAACTTTTAAGTGATTTTTAGAGCCAGTATAATGTGCAGTTTTAGATATTTCTTTTAAATGTGTTAGCGCATTATTTATAGAAAACTCGGTTTCTGTAACGATCTTATTTTCAGAATAGGACGGCATCATATCCATAAAACTCCAATAAATTACAGAGACAATAATTAGAAAAGAAAGTATAGGGGCATATTTTTTCATTGAAATGTGATTTTTATAAATGTACTAATTTTTAGATAATTTGCTCTTTTTTAAGAGGATGAAACTTTTTTACTCTCTTTTTATTAATAAGAAATAATCATTTTCTAACGCCAAATAACCTTGATCATAAACATAAAAATAGACATTGCCTGTTTTAGTTTTATAAATTGATGTAAAAAAATTGAAGTCAAAACCTTGATCAAATAATTTTGTTCTTGTCACTTTTGTTTTCCCTGTAGTGTTTAATTCTGATAACACTTTATAGTTTTTACGCAACCGATTATTGGTATTTCTAATTAGGTTTTTACTCTCTTTATTTACTTTGTTATTATAGCTGTTTCGACAATAATCTGTACAGAATTTCTTATCAATTCTACCAACTATTTTTTCACCACATTCTAAACATTGTTTTGTTTCCATTGCATTTTATTTTTGTGGTTTTAAAGATACAAAAAATCATTTACAAACGACTACAAACGTTTACATACGAAAGTAAGCAGTTAGCAACCGAATAATATTTGGAAGTGATTGCATCTTTGCCATGTCAAATCAAACGAAGTATTTGGCATAACATTTATTAATTATTTAAAACCTTATCTTATGAGTACGTTAAGAAACAAAGTACAGTTAATTGGAAACTTAGGAAACAATCCAGAAATTATCACATTAGAAAGTGGTAAAAAATTAGCAAAAATTTCAATTGCTACAAATGAAACTTACAAGAATGCCCAAGGCGAAAAAGTTACAGATACGCAATGGCACAATGTAGTTGCATGGAATAAAACGGCAGAAATTATTGAAAAGTATTTACAAAAAGGAAGCGAAGTAGCTGTAGAAGGTAAATTGACATCTAGAAGTTATGAAGACAAAGATGGTACCAAAAAGTACATCACAGAAATTGTGTGTAATGAATTGTTAATGCTGGGAGGCAAGTAATAGGGGACTTGCTATGAAATGAGGAGAGCACCAAACAGGTGCTCTTTTTCTTTTCAATATTTTTCTTGTTTTATAAAATTAAAATTAGATATTTGTGGCATCACGATGAACACACAAATTATCAATATCATTTCTATTATTGTCATTGCTATTCAAAAGCAACGATAAGGAAGTATATATATAATTTTAAAATAATATAAAAGCCTTCTGATATCAGAAGGCTTTTTTTATGAAAGAAATTAAAATGAATTTATTTAACAACATCATTATTACAATTATTGTCATTATTAGCTCACCACCGAGTTGATACAGATCGTTAATGCCAATAAAAAGCAAGACCTGTATCAATTTGATGCAGGTTTTTTTTTAAATATTTTTAATTGGAAGTCACAAAAAAATACATATAAATGTCAGTAAATCAATATTTTAAAATAAATACAATCAAACTGAATATAGGCAGAGTTAAAAAATGAAAAATAAAAAAATATGACGAACAGCTAATTTCGAACCCATAAAAAAACAGAAAAACATAAATGAAACTTAATAAATACAGTAGCAGATTAACTCAAGACGAATCTCAACCAGCATCACAAGCCATGTTATATGCAGTGGGTTTAACAGATGAAGATATGCAAAAAGCTCAAGTTGGAATTGCAAGTACTGGTTATGATGGCAACCCGTGTAATATGCATTTAAACAGACTTGCTGGTGAAGTTAAAACGGAGTGTAATATAAATGGATTGGTAGGTTTGGGGTTCAATACGATTGGTGTAAGTGACGGAATTTCAATGGGAACTTCTGGGATGAATTATTCTTTAGTATCTAGAGATATCATTGCAGATTCTATAGAAACGGTTATGAATGCTCAAAGTTATGATGCCTTGATTTCTGTTGTGGGTTGCGATAAAAACATGCCAGGAGCTGTAATTGCGATGTTGCGTTTAAACAGACCTTCAATAATGATATATGGCGGAACAATAGCGTCTGGTAATTACAAAGGGAAAAAACTAAATATTGTCTCTGCTTTTGAAGCATTAGGACAAAAAGTTGCTGGAGAGATTGATGAAACTGAATATAAAGAAATTATCAAAAGAGCCATTCCTGGTGCAGGAGCTTGTGGCGGAATGTATACAGCAAACACCATGGCATCAGCAATAGAAGCAATGGGTTTTTCTTTACCTTATAATTCTTCAATTCCTGCTGAAAATCCCAATAAAATATCAGAAAGTGAACGAACAGCTTTGGCAATTAAGAATTTATTGGAGCTAGATTTAAAACCTTTGGATATCATTTCTAAAAAATCTATTGAAAACGCCATAGCAATTGTAAATGCTTTGGGAGGATCCACCAATGCGGTATTGCACTTTTTAGCAATAGCCCATGCTGCTGACATCGAATTTACCTTAGAAGATTTTCAAAGGGTGAGCGATAGAACTCCATTAATAGCCGACTTAAAACCTAGTGGGAAATATTTGATGGAAGATGTTCATGGTGTTGGCGGAACTCCAGCAGTGATGAAATACTTACTAGATAATGGCTACTTATATGGTGATTGTTTGACGGTTACTGGAAAAACATTGGCAGAAAATTTAAAAGATATTACACCACTCTCTTTTGAAGAACATCAAGATGTTATTTATCCGAAGAGCAACCCGTTAAAATCATCTGGAAATCTTCAAATTTTATACGGAAACCTTGCTCTTGAAGGCGCAGTTGCAAAAATCAGCGGTAACGAAGGGTTGCTTTTTGAAGGAAGAGCAGTGGTTTATGATGGAGAACAAGCGGCAAATACCGGAATTTCTAATGGAGAAGTTGAAAAAGGCAATGTGGTTGTAATCCGTTATGTTGGCCCCAAAGGCGGACCAGGAATGCCAGAAATGTTAAAACCAACCTCGTTGATTATGGGAGCAGGTTTAGGGAAATCAGTAGCATTAATTACAGATGGACGTTTCTCTGGAGGAACTCATGGTTTTGTAGTAGGTCACATTACTCCCGAAGCACAATCTGGTGGAACAATCGCTTTATTAAAAACAGGAGATCAAATTAGAATTAGTGCAGAAGACAACACAATAAATGTATTGTTATCTGACGATGAGCTTACAGAAAGAAAAGCTAATTGGAAAGCACCAGATTTAAAACATACAAAGGGAATCTTATACAAATACGCTAAAACAGTTGCATCTGCATCAAAAGGATGTGTAACAGATGCTTTTTAATAAAAGAAAGTCATGGAGATAAAAACAAAAGCCTCAACTAAAAAAAATCAATCAAAAAAGCAGCAACCTATTTCTGGAGCAGAAGCAGTTGTTAAATGTTTACTAGCTGAAGGTGTTGATTTAATTTATGGATATCCAGGGGGTGCTATTATGCCAATTTATGACGAGTTATATAAATACCAAGACCAATTACAACACGTATTAGTTCGCCATGAGCAAGGAGCAACTCACGCTGCACAAGGCTATGCTAGAGTTACTGGGAAGGTT
>JALQYN010000073.1 GCA_023254055.1 Polaribacter sp. | reverse complement strand
CTGCTCTCAAGTGGGGAATCAGCAAGCGTCAGCACGCTAACGCTCCTGTGGTGTTCGTGACCGACGGTATGGTTCACGGAATAAATCAGGGCTACGAGGACACGCTGGCAATGGACTGTATCAACCTCGTTCTTTATGACTGCTGAAAAAGAGCTACTAGAAATTTTTTTAACTAAAATTACTGCCACTTCAATAATTACAGGTATGTTCTGTGGGGCATATGCACACTTGTCTAAATCTAAACTTCAAACTTTTTTAGTTTCTATCCTTATTGGGATGGCTGTATTTTTTCTAAAATACATAATTACAGGTCATAATTTTGATCCTTTAACTATGGGTGCATTTACAGGCGCATTATTAGGGGCTGTTTTTTCTGTAGTTAGAAAAATAGAAACAGCACTAAAAGTTATGGAGCGTTTAAAGAGGCATCGTCAATCTGGTTTTAATAGCGATGAATACTAAAGGTATTGATCTACATTTTGCCATGGACCTCCATTGATTACTTCTACTCCATTATTTCTTAAAAATTGAGCTGCCTGACCACTTCTTCCACCACTTAAACAAACTGTAATTACAGGTTTATTCCAAGATTTAATTTCATCTATTTGTAAGGGAATTAAATTAAGAACAATATGTTTTGCACCGCTTGTATGTCCTTGATCCCATTCCATTTTTGTTCTTACATCTAATACAATAGCTCCTTTTTCTAAATATTCTTTAATTTCTAATCCCATATCTTTTCTTTTAAACATGTCAAAAAAACCCATGTTACTATATTTTTAAGTTATTTTTAATTTCTGCACAAAACTATACCTTTTTCTATAAGTGTTTTGTAGCTTTTGTTACATTTCAATTCCTCTAAATTTTTTAAAAGTTTTTCTTGAATTGAGAAATCACTTTTAATCGATAATTCATATAACTCAAGTAATAACAACCAATCATTTGGAAATTTTACATTTAATTCTTCAAAAACAGTTTCAATGTTATTTTCAGTAACATGATTGTTTTCTCTATAATCTCTAACCTTTTGATATAAAGCATATAGCTCCTTATCTAAATTTGAATAGTTAATTTTATGTGTTTTAGTTTCTGAAACCTTATTTATTTCCCCGAAAGAAAGTACAGATGCTGGACCTGAATATGCAGAAACAATTTCTTTTCCAACAGCCATATCGTATATACCCCAAGATGGATCAAACAGAATTTTATCTTGATAAGTTACTGTACAATCTTTAAAAGAAATTAATTGTATTTTCCCACGTAAATCTCTAGTTCCTGTAATTACTTTTCCTACTACTTTTATTCCGCCTTCAAACTCTAAAGTTGTTTGTTTTCCCTCATAAATTCCGTATGCTTCTAAATCTCTCGGACTCATGTTTTCTATCGGAATGTTAATTCCTTTTAATTTACCTATCGGACTACCAAAACCTTCAGCATGATACTCTACTCCGTGGCCAATTAACTCTTTGTCTCTATTGGCTAAAGCTGTTTGTCCGGTAGTTTGAATATAAATTGGTTTACTCTCAAACTCAATAACATTAGTAAAATTACCAGAAATTTGTAATCCAGTGCTTAATTCAACCGTCCCTATAATTTTTGAATCTATTAATTTTTTCACTCCGTTTAATCCTCCTTTTCTCAAAGCCATTGAGTTTGCAAACTGCTCTAGCACTAAACTTAGTTCAGCAAAATCTGGAGTAACAAATAATTGCGGTTGTGGTTTTGTTATGTCAAAACTTACACTTGCTGCCTCTAAAGAATAAGGCATTTTTTTTACTTCATCGGTTAAACACCAAGAACTTTCTCCGATAGAAGATAACAAACCTGCTCCATAAATTTTCGGGTTTTCTAGGGTTCCAATCAAACCATATTCAACGGTCCACCAATGCAGGTTTCTAATTTGAGCCATTTCAGACAGCTCACCCATATCATTCTGTAATTCTTCAACTGCATTTTGAGCCACTTCTATTTCTTGTTCTGTACTGCTTGGATCTTCTTTTAAAATTGACAACAACCGAATTGCTTCATACATTTCATAATCTTTTGATGATGAAATTGCTTTGCTTCCAATTTCTCCAAATCGTCTTAAATATTCTGCATATTCTGGATTTGCAATTATCGGTGCGTGCCCAGCAGCTTCATGAATGATATCTGGAGCAGGTGTATACTCTATGTGGTTTATTGTTCTCATGTCTGAAGCAATCACCAACACATTATAAGCCTGAAACTCCATAAAAGCATTGGGCGGTATAAATCCGTCTACAGAAACTGCAGCCCAACCAATCTCTTTTAAAATTCGGTTCATTCCTTCCATATGCGGAATAGATTCAACAGATATTCCTGTTTTATCAAGTCCCTCTATATAAGACTCATGAGCAACACGTTTTAAATAATCTACATTTAATCGCATTACATAACGCCAAACTGCTTGATTTTGAGCTGTATATTCTCCATACGGCTGCTTTACAATAAACTTGTGTAAATGTTTTGGTAATTTTTTGGTGACTTCATTCAATTCAAAATGATTTTCCATTGTAGCTATTTAATTGGATAAATGAGAACTCTTTTCTTGATTTTTATTGATGTAAAGTTACATATTTTGTGATTGATTTTATAAAATTATTAATTAAAAGCGTCTATTTAGTATCTTAGCTGCTATCAAAATAAAAACCATCTTGAAAAATTATTTTTCTAAATTTATTAGCATCAGTATATTCATATTTTCAATAGCTAGTTGCAATAAACCCAAGACTATTTCAGTCTCTATAGATACAGATATTGTAAACCCAAAAACATATGTTGTTCACAAAGTAGCGAATACTATAATCATAGACGGAAAAGCAGATGAACAAGATTGGGAGCAAGCAAAGTACACTCCTGATTTTATAGATATAGAAGGTGTAAAAATTCCAACACAACAAACAAATGTAAAAATGCTTTGGGATGATACTTATTTATATGTCTATGCAAAATTATATGAAAAACATATTTGGGGAAATATTACAGAAAGAGATCAAGTCATTTTTTACAACAACGATTTTGAAGTTTTTATAAGTCCGTCTAACGATACTCACAATTATGGAGAAATTGAAATCAACGCTCTAGGAACCGTTTGGGATTTACTCTTAAACAAACCTTATAATGTTGGAGGCAAACCAAAAAACATTTGGAATTTAACTGAGCTAAAAACAGCTGTTTTTGTTAAAGGAATTTTAAATGACCCCTCTGACACCGATGAATATTGGTCTGTTGAAATGGCAATTCCGTTAAAGGCTTTTGCTGAGTTAAAAAATAAACCAAAAACAGTCCCTAAAAATGGTGAACAATGGCGTGTAAATTTTTCTAGAGTGCAATGGGATTATGATTTAATTAAAGGAACATATTCAAGAAAAAAAGAAAACAATAAAATTTTACCAGAGTATAATTGGGTTTGGTCTAATCAAGGAGCTATCAACATGCATTTACCTGAAAACTGGGGTTATATTCAATTTTCAGACAACAACCCAACCGAGCATATCCAATTTAAACATCAAACAGATGTAATTACAGAGCAAATAACCTATGCTTTATATAGAAATATTGCGTTTAAAAAATTGAAGTATTTAAAACAAGAAAAAGCTGGGTTTCAAATAGAGTTTGAACCTATAAAAGTAGACCAAGAAGTAATCAATGCTTCGTTTTTAAAAACACATACTGGTTTTACTTTACAAACTCAAAATTCGAAAAAGAACATTGTATATTCAATCAGCGAAAACGGATTGATTCATCGAAAAAAAATCAACACAACTAAAAAATAATCTTTTGAAAAAACTCATATTATTAACCGTTTTATTACTCCATATTTCTTGTTCAAAAAAAGAAAAAAATCAAGAATCAGAAGCAAATTTTACCTTTAGTTCTTGGACAAATGCTGGAAAAGAATTTAAAGAAGATGTCTGGAATAAAAGACTGAATTATTATGATTCTTTGGGAATTAGTGAGCTATTAATTGGGGGTTCTCCAGAAGTTTTAGAAAAAATCATTCCGCTTGCCTCTAAAAAAAACATTAAAGTTCATGGTTGGATGTGGACTTTAAATAGACCTGGAGACACCATCGCTCAAAAGCATCCAGAATGGTATGCTGTGAATAGAAATGGGCAAAACTCATTAGAATATAAAGCCTATGTAAATTACTATCAATGGTTAAGTCCGTTTCATCCAGAAGCCAGAAAACATATCATTAACAATGCTAAAAAAATGATGCAAGTAAAAGGATTGGCTTCTGTTCATTTAGATTATGTTCGATAT
>JALQYN010000053.1 GCA_023254055.1 Polaribacter sp. | reverse complement strand
ATTTCTTTTGCAATAGAATTTAAATTATCTATGGAATAGTTTTTGTTCATCAAACAAAAATACTTAATTCTTTATGTATTTACAATAAAGTATTATTCGGTTCATAAATTAACTACATTTAATGTTTTGCAATCTATTATGAAAATATCACTTTTTAAAAAATGCACCACTTTTTTATTTTTATTACTAACAAAAACTGTTTTGTATTCGCAAAGCAAACCTGAAAAAGTTGATGAAAGATTTATTGTTTGGTCTAATACAGAACTATTAACTTGGAATGATTTTAAAAGAAAAAGCCCAAAGCATAACGAAAAAAGAGCATTAAGTCATGTTGGTTTAAAATTAATTCCAGTTTATAGTAATAATAAGTTTCACAAGTTTTATGTGATTCCTTTTTTTGATAAAACCAATTCTACAACTAGTGTTTATAACAGCAATGTTCTAGAACACGAACAATATCATTTTCATATTGCAGAATTATTTGCAAGAAAGATTAGACTTCAAATAACTCTATTAAAATTAAAAAAGAAATTGACAAGTAAAGATTACACGAACGTTTTTATAGGTTATAATACAGATTTTAATAATTATCAAATTAAATATGATAATGAGACAAATCATGGAATGAGGTTAGGAGAACAAAAACTATGGCAAAAAAAAATTGCATTAGAGTTAGAGCTTACAAAGTTATATAGAACTCAATAGGTTTATTTAGCCTCATAAATGGCACACGGAATAATCATTTCTTCTAGAGAAATTCCGCCATGTTGGTAAGTGTTTTTATAATATTTTACATAATGATTGTAATTGTTCAGATAGGCCAAAAACAAATCTTCTTTTGCGAAAATAAACGAACTATTCATTGCGGTTGTTGGTAAAAAAATGTCTTTTGGGTTGCGAACTGCATAGACGTCTTTCTCGTTATAAGATAAACTTCTACCAGTTTTGTAGCGTAAATTAGAACTTGCATTTTTATCTCCAATTACCTTGGTAGGATTTTTACAATTAATGGTTCCATGATCGGTAGTAATAATTAATTTCTGCCCTAATTTTTGTGCTTTCTGAATAATTTCTAATAATGGCGAATTCCGAAACCAACTTTCTGTTAAGGATCTATAGGCTTTGTCATCACCAGCCAATTCCTTAATGACTTCCATTTCTGTTTTGGCGTGCGAAATCATATCTACAAAATTATAGACAACAACCGTTAAATCGTTTTGTTTGGTTGCATTGTAATTATCTGCCAAATCTTTACCATTTTTAAGATTGGTAATTTTATAGTATTCGTGTTTAATGGGTAAGTTTAAACGTTTTATCTGTGCAGATAAAAACTCGTTTTCATACAAGTTTTTTCCTCCTTCATCGGTATCATTTTTCCAAAACTCTGGATACATTCTTTCCATTTCAGAAGGCATCAATCCGGAGAAAATAGCATTACGTGCATATTGTGTAGCTGTTGGTAAAATGCTAAAAAACGATTCTTCTTTTTCTTTCTTAAAATGATTGTTGATGTACGGCTCTAAAATTCGAAATTGATCTAAACGTAAATTATCAATGACAACTAGTAAAGTTCCTTTTTCTGAAGTTTTTAATTCAGGAAACACCACTTCTTTTAATAAAGTGTGCGAAAAAATAGGTGTATCATTCGAGGTTAAAAAACCTTCGTAATTCTTTTTAATGAATTTAAAAAATAAAGAATTTGCTTCGTTTTTCTGACTTTCTAAAATGCCTAACATTCCGGCATCATTAATGTTTTCTAGCTCTAATTCCCAATGGACTAATTTTTTATAAATATCAATCCACTCATCATAAGAATTCACCATTGCTAAATCCATCGAAATTTTTCGAAACTCTTGTTGATAATTGGAAGTTGTTTTATCAGAAATTAATTTAGAGTGATCTAAGTTCTTTTTTAAACTCAATAATATCTGATTCGGATTTACAGGTTTGATCAAATAATCTGCTATTTTAGAACCAATAGCTTCTTCCATAATATATTCTTCCTCGCTCTTTGTAATCATAACAACCGGAAGATTATTTTGCTTTTGTTTGATTTCAGCTAAGGTTTCTAACCCTGTTATTCCGGGCATGTTTTCATCTAAAAAAACAATATCAAAATTCTGTTCATCAACTAAATCAATAGCATCGGCGCCATTGGTACATTTGGTAACATTGTAATTTTTGTTCTCTAAAAATAGAATATGAGGTTTTAAGATATCTATTTCATCATCAACCCATAAAATTTCTATTTTTCTCATAAATCTATTTTTTAAGTAATTGCTAAAATACGTGAAATTGCGATTATTTTTTGGAGTTCGTTGTTAAATAAAAGTGAATGCTTTTTAGAATTTTATTTCCTGACGAGCAAGTATCAATAACAATAGTATATTTGCATAACAAATCGATACAGTTTGAAAACTTCAAAAACCAATAAACTCAAAATACTGAACGACCCAATTTACGGTTTTATTACAATTCCGAATAGTTTAATTTTTGATATTATAGAACATCCTTATTTTCAGCGTTTAAGACGAGTGACCCAAATGGGGTTTTCTAATTTAGTATACCCGGGCGCAAATCATACGCGATTTCATCATGCTTTAGGGTGTTTGTACCTAATGCAAAAGGCGGTTAGAATTTTACGTTTTAAAGAAGTGGCAATTTCTGAGGATGAAGCCAATGCGTTATATATTGCTATTTTGTTGCACGATATTGGTCACGGAGCTTTTTCGCATGCTTTGGAACACAGTATTGTAAACGGAATTAGCCATGAAGAAATTTCGTTGAAGTTCATGAAAAAGCTAAACGAAGAGTTTGATGGACAATTAAGTTTAGCGATTGAAATGTTTGAAGGCAACTACAAAAGAGGGTTTTTTAATCAATTAATCTCAAGTCAATTAGATATTGATAGATTGGATTATTTAAAAAGAGATAGTTTTTATACAGGAGTTACAGAAGGTAATATTTCATCAGATCGATTGATTGCTATGATGAATGTTTTTAAAGATGAATTGGTTATTGAAAAGAAAGGAATTTATTCAGTTGAAAAATTTTTAATTGCTCGGAGATTGATGTATTGGCAAGTGTATTTACACAAAACAGGTTTGGTTGCAGAAAACATGTTGGTTAAAATTTTACAACGAGCAAAAGAATTAGCAATGCAAAATGTTAAGTTGCCTGCTACTAAAACTATGCAGTATTTTTTATACAATCAGATTACAAAAGAGAATTTTACAGATGAAACCTTGGCGGTGTTTTCTAAGTTAGATGATTATGATGTGTTATCAGCTATCAAAGAATGGACAACACATTCTGATGAGGTATTATCAGCGTTGTCTACCATGATTATGAATCGTAATTTGCTAAAAATTAGTATGCAAAATACTCAATTTTCAAAAGAAGAAGTAAAACTTCAAGTAGAAAAACTAACAGCAAAGTTTCGTATAAAGCCAGAGCATGCACATTATTTTGTTTTTGACGGTACTGTAAGTAATCAAGCGTACAACACAAGTAATCCAATTAAAATATTGTTTAAAAACAATACAACCTTAGATATTGCTTCGGCTTCAGATCAATTAAATTTACAAGCACTTACAAAACCAGTACAAAAGTTTTATTTATGTTATCCTAAGAAAATGTAATTAGACAATTCTTAAGAAATTTCATACTTTTGCAGACAATGAATTTTACAGCGCAACAAATAGCGGAAATTTTAGAAGGAGACATTGTTGGAAACCCAAATGTTGAGGTTTCTAAATTGTCTAAAATTGAGGAAGGAGAAAAAGGAAGTCTTACTTTTTTATCCAATCCAAAATACAATCCGTTTTTATATACGACAAAAGCATCTATAACCATTGTTAATAAAAGTTTCAATCCAGAAAAGGAGCTAGAAACAACATTGATTAAAGTAGAAGATGCTTATGCAGCTTTTTCAAAATTATTAGAGTTTTACAATCAAGTAAAAAATAATAAAACTGGTAGAGAGCAGCCTCATTTTATTGCCTCTACTGCGCTAATTGGTTCTAATGAATATATTGGCGCTTTTGCCTATATAGGTGAAAATGTTACCATCGGCGAAAACGTAAAAATTTATCCAAATGTATATGTAGGTGATAATGTTGTTATTGGAAATAATTGCACCCTTTTTTCTGGTGTAAAAGTATATTCAGAAACAATCATAGGCAACAATTGTGTATTGCATTCTGGTGTTATACTTGGTTCAGACGGATTTGGTTTTGCACCCAATAAAGAAGGGGTGTATAATAAAATTCCACAAACAGGAAACGTAATTATTGAAGATTTTGTAGATGTAGGTTCTGCCACAACTATAGATAGAGCTACTTTAGGGTCTACAATTATTCGAAAAGGTGTAAAATTAGACAATCAAATTCAAATTGCCCATAATGTAGAAATTGGTGAAAATACCGTTATCGCTGCTCAAACAGGAATTTCTGGTTCTACCAAAATCGGAAAAAACTGTATGATTGGAGGACAAGTTGGTATGGCTGGACATATTACAGTTGGAAATAATGTTAAGATTGGTGCTCAATCTGGAGTTACAAAAAGTGTAAAAGACAATCAAGTAATCAATGGTACACCTGCATTTGGTTTTACTGACTTTAATAAGTCTTATGTGTATTTTAAACAATTACCTGAATTGGCAAAGAAAATAAATAACTTAGAAAAAAATATACAACTCAAAAGGAGTAATAATGAGTAAGAAACAACAAACAATAAAAAGAGAGGTAAGCCTTTCGGGTGTTGGATTGCACACAGGAAATACTGTAAGCATGACGTTTAAACCAGCGCCAATAGATCATGGTTTTGCTTTTGCTAGAGTAGATTTAGAAGGAGAGCCTGTTATTGCGGCTAGAGCAGAATATGTGGTGAATACTCAACGAGGAACAAATTTAGAAAAAAATGGAGTTCAGATTCAAACTTCAGAACACGTATTAGCAGCAGCTGTAGGTTTAGGAATAGACAACTTGTTGATAGAAATTGATGCATCTGAACCTCCAATTATGGATGGTTCTTCAAAGTTTTTTATTGAAGCTTTAGAAAAAGCAGGAGTTGTAGAGCAAGAAGCAGACATTAAAGAATACATTGTAAAAGACATTATTTCATATAGAGATGAAGTAACTGGGAGTGAAATTATATTAATGCCTTCAGATAAATACGAAATCACAACCATGGTAGATTTTGGTACTAAAATATTAGGAACTCAAAATGCTACTCTACAAAATATAGATGATTTTAAAGAAGAAATTGCAGCAGCAAGAACATTTAGTTTTTTACACGAAATAGAAATGCTTCTAGAAAATGATTTAATTAAAGGTGGAGATTTAAACAATGCAATTGTATATGTAGATAAGGAATTGTCTGACGCAACAATGAACAGATTGAAGAAAGCCTTTAAGAAGGAGGATATCGCTGTGCAATCAAACGGAATTTTAGATAACTTAAATTTGCATTGGGCAAATGAAGCTGCTAGACATAAGTTGTTAGATGTAATTGGTGATTTAGCCTTAACCGGAATTCGAATCAGAGGGAAAGTTATTGCAAACAAACCAGGGCATTTAGTAAATACTCAATTTGCAAAAAAATTGTCTAAAATTATTAAAATGGAGAAACGTAACAACGTACCACAGATAGATTTAAATCAACCTCCATTAATGGATATTCATCAAATCATGGATATTCTTCCACATAGACCACCATTTTTATTGATTGACAGAATTATAGAGCTTTCTGATAAACATGTAATTGGAATGAAAAATGTAACAATGAACGAAAATTTCTTTGTTGGACATTTTCCTGGAGCACCAGTAATGCCAGGAGTTTTACAAGTAGAGGCAATGGCACAATGTGGAGGGGTTTTAGTATTAAGCACCGTTCCAGATCCAGAAAATTACTTGACCTATTTTATGAAAATGGACAATGTAAAGTTCAAACAAAAAGTATTACCTGGAGATACATTAATATTTAAATGTGAATTAATTTCGCCAATTAGAAGAGGTATTTGTCATATGCAAGCATATGGTTATGCAAACGGAAAACTAGTGGTAGAAGCAGAATTAATGGCACAAATCGCAAAAAAAGAATAGTATGAATCAACCTTTAGCATACATACATCCTCAAGCAAAGATTGCAAGAAATGTAGTTGTAGAGCCTTTTACAACAATTAATAATGATGTAGAAATTGGTTCTGGAACTTGGATAGGTTCTAATGTAACCATCATGGAAGGGGCAAGAATTGGTAAAAATTGTAGAATTTTTCCTGGAGCAATTATTTCTGCAATTCCGCAAGATTTAAAATTTGAAGGAGAAGATTCTCTAACAGTTATTGGAGACAATACTACAATTAGAGAATGTGTTACCATAAATAGAGGAACAAATGACAGAGGTAAAACTGTTGTTGGAGATAACTGTTTAATTATGGCAGCAGCCCATATTGCACATGATTGTATTGTTGGAAACAATGCAATTATTGTGAATGGTGTTTTATTAGGCGGACATGTTATTGTTGGAGAATATGCTGTTTTAGGAGGCTTGTCTGCAATCCATCAGTTTATTCACATTGGAGAACATGCAATGATTTCTGGTGGTTCATTGGTTAGAAAAGATGTTCCTCCTTATACAAAAGCTGCAAAAGAACCTTTATCTTATGTAGGGATTAATTCTGTGGGATTAAGAAGAAGAGGTTTTACTTCTTCAAAAATTAAAGAGATTCAAGATATTTATAGAATCCTATATCAAAAAAATTACAATACCACTCAAGCTATTGAAATTATTGAAGCTGAAATGGAAGCGACTCCAGAAAGAGATGAAATAATGTTGTTTATTCGTAATTCTCAACGAGGAATTATGAAAGGATATACAGCAGGATAAATAACAGATAAAAATTTAAAAAATTACATGGCAACAACATCAGATATTAGAAACGGATTGTGTATTAGATACAATAATGATATTTATAAAATTGTAGAATTTCTTCACGTAAAACCAGGTAAGGGTCCTGCTTTTGTTAGAACTAAACTAAAAAGTGTAACCAACGGAAAAACCATAGATAATACATTTCCAGCTGGTAGAAAGATTGACGATGTTCGTGTTGAAACACATAAATTTCAGTTTTTATATCATGATGGTGAGTTTTATCACTTTATGAATGAACAAGATTATTCTCAAATCCGTTTATTAGAAGCTGCTTTAGACAATCCAGGATTGATGAAAGAAGGAGAAATTGTTACGATTATTATCAATTCAGAAGACAACATGCCGCTTTCTGTTGAAATGCCAGCAAGTGTTATTTTAGAGGTTATACATACAGAACCGGGAGTGAAAGGAAATACAGCAACAAACGCTACAAAACCTGCCACTGTTGAAACAGGAGCAATTGTAAACGTACCTTTGTTTATCAATGAAGGAGATAAAATTAAGATAGAAACAACAAAAGGTTCTTATCAAGAACGTATTAAAGAATAGCTTTGAAATTTAATCAACCACAAACTTTAGAACAAATAGCGTCACTTTTAAAAGTTGACTATGTAGGTGATAAAAATTTTGAAATCCTTGGAATCAATGAAATTCACGTTGTAGAACCTGGAGATATCGTTTTTGTTGATCACCCAAAGTATTATGATAAGGCGCTGAAATCTGCAGCCACTATCATTTTAATCAATAAAAAAGTAGATTGTCCAGAAGGAAAAGCATTGTTAATTTCAGAAGACCCTTTTCGTGATTTTAATAAAATTACCAAACACTTTAATCCGTTTATTGCTGCTAAAGTTAGTATTTCAGAATCTGCATTTATTGGAGAAAATACAGTAATTCAACCCAATGTGTTTATAGGAAACAATGTTCAAATTGGTGATAATTGCATCATACATCCTAACGTAACTATTTACGACAATTGTGTTATTGGAAACAATGTAACCATACATGCAAATACTGTTTTAGGGTCTGATGCATTTTATTATAAAAATAGAGAGACAGGGTTTGATCAATTAATCTCTGGAGGGAGAGTTGTTTTAGAAGACCATGTAGATTTAGGAGCCTCATGTACGATTGATAGAGGTGTTACTGGAGATACAACTATAAAAAAAGGAACTAAAATTGACAATCAAGTTCATATTGGTCATGATACAGTAATTGGCGAAAAATGTTTGATTGCAGCTCAGACTGGAATTGCAGGTTGTACAGTTATAGAAGATGAGGTTACCATTTGGGGACAAGTTGGCATTATAAGCGGAATTACAATTGAAAAAGGAACTGTTGTAATGGCACAAACTGGAGTTACAAAATCCTTAAAGAAGAATGTTTATTACGGAACTCCACCAGTTGAATATCGTCAAAAATTGCGTGAAACGATTTACCTTAAAAATATTACAAACAACCAAAAAAAGTGATTCAATATTCGTTGTATAACGATATAAAAAGAGTTATTTTTGCATCGTCTTAAACAATTGAACTTCAATTGAAAATTTAACAAGAGAAAAAACAAACAAATGAGCGTTTTAGTAAATAAAGATTCAAAAATTATTGTACAAGGTTTTACAGGTAGTGAAGGGACTTTTCATGCTGGTCAAATGATTGATTACGGAACTAACGTGGTTGGTGGTGTTACTCCAGGAAAAGGTGGTCAAGAACACTTAGGGAAACCAGTTTTTAATACTGTTGCAGATGCTGTTGAAAAAGCAGCTGCAGATACTTCTATCATTTTTGTTCCTCCGGCTTTTGCTGCAGATGCAATTATGGAAGCTGCGGATGCAGGAATTAAAGTAATTATTTGTATTACAGAAGGAATTCCTACTGCAGATATGGTAAAAGTAAAAGCATATTTAGAAAACAAAGAATGTACACTAGTTGGTCCTAACTGTCCAGGAGTTATTACTCCAGATGAAGCGAAAGTTGGTATTATGCCAGGATTTATCTTCAAAAAAGGACGCGTTGGAATTGTGTCTAAATCTGGAACTTTAACTTATGAAGCTGCGGATCAAGTTGTAAAACAAGGGTACGGAATTACAACAGCTATTGGTATTGGTGGAGATCCAATTATTGGAACAACAACTAAAGAAGCTGTTGAATTATTGATGAACGATGATGAAACAGAAGCTATTGTAATGATTGGAGAAATTGGTGGTCAATTAGAAGCAGATGCTGCAAAATGGATCAAAGCTGACGGAAACAGAAAACCAGTAGTTGGTTTTATTGCAGGACAAACTGCACCTGCTGGAAGAACAATGGGGCATGCTGGTGCTATTGTTGGTGGTGCTGATGATACAGCACAGGCAAAAATGAAGATTTTAGCTGAAAACGGAATTCACGTTGTAGAATCTCCAGCTAAAATTGGAGAAATGATTGCACGTGTATTAAAATAAAATTTAATGTCAGTTCGAGCGGAGTCGAGAACTATTCATAAATAAATAGTAAATTCCCGCTTACGAAGCGGGAATTTGCATTTTAAAAACAATCAACTAAATTCAATAATATGAAATTATTAGAAAACAAAACAGCCATAATTACTGGTGCCACAAGAGGAATTGGAAGAGGAATAGCAGTGATGTTTGCTCAACAAGGAGCTAATGTTGCTTTTACATACAGTTCTTCTGTAGATGCTGCTATTGCTTTAGAAAACGAATTAAAAGAGTTAGGAGTTCATGCAAAAGGTTATCAATCGAATGCAGCAATTTTTGATGCGGCACAAGAATTGGCTGCTGATGTTATCAAAGAATTCGGAACGATTGATATTTTAGTGAACAACGCAGGAATTACAAAAGACAATTTGTTAATGCGTATTTCTGAAGATGATTTTGATAAAGTAATTGAAGTAAATTTAAAATCGGTTTTCAATTTAACAAAAGCTGTAATTCGCCCAATGATGAAACAACGTTCAGGTTCTATTATCAATATGAGTTCTGTGGTAGGCCTTAAAGGGAATGCCGGACAAGCAAATTATGCTGCTTCTAAAGCAGGAATTGTAGGGTTTTCTAAATCTGTTGCATTAGAGTTAGGTTCTCGTAATATTCGTTCTAACGTAATTGCGCCAGGTTTTATAGAAACAGAAATGACAGCTAAATTAGACGAAGTAACAGTTCAAAGTTGGAGAGATGCTATTCCGTTAAAACGTGGAGGGTCTCCAGAAGATATTGCCAATGCGTGTGTGTTCTTAGCTTCTGATATGAGTGCTTATATCACCGGACAAACATTGTCTGTTGATGGAGGAATGAACTAATAAAAGATAATTTTAATAAAAGAAAACCTGTAGCTCTTAAGTTGCAGGTTTTCTTTTTTTTTTAACAAGTTTTTTAAAAGGATAATTGTTAGCTTTACGATTCATAATTTTATTCTTGCAAACAACAACCATCATATCTGTTTTAGGAGCTTTGCTTTTTAGTGTAGCAGTTTCTTGGTTGCTGTATTTTTACAAATCAAAAAATTCTACAAAAGTTGATTATTTTCTATTTTTACTAAGAGCAACAAGTATTTTTTTATTGTTGTTATTGTTACTCAATCCATCTATAGAGAGAAGAGAATTAAACAATGAAAAACCAATCTTGTCTGTGTTGGTTGATAACTCCTTGTCTGTAAAACATTTTAAAAGTGAAAAAGTAGTTGCAGATTTCGTCAATCAACTAAAAACCAATTCAGACCTTCAAGAAAAATTTGAGGTTCAGTTTTATAAATTTGGTGAAACTATTGGGGTATTAGATTCATTATCGTTTATAGAAAATCAAACCAATATTTACACGGCAATCAATAGGGTAGAAGCACTAAACAAAAATACGGATGCTCCAGTGATTTTAATTTCAGATGGAAATCAAACTACAGGAAATTCCTATCCGTTTATCAGTACAAAAAAGAATATTTTTCCTTTGATTATAGGAGACACCATACCGAAAAGTGATGTTCGAATAGCGCAAATAAATGTAAATAAGTACAGCTATTTAAAAAACAGATTCCCTGTTGAAGTTAGAGTTTTATATGACGGGGCTAAAAATGTAAAAACACAATTTGCAATTCAACATAAAGGAAAAATTATTTATAGAAAGAACTTAGAGTTATCTCCTTCAAAAACTGTTGAAACTATTTCTACGACCATAGCTTCAACCGAAGAAGGGGTTCAATATTACAAAGCATCTCTTACAAAAATTGAAAATGAAGAAAATACAGAAAATAATTCCAATACATTTTCTGTTGAGGTTTTAAATGAGCAAACAAAAATATTAGTAGTTACATCTGTTTTGCACCCAGATCTTGGCGCACTCAAAAAAGCAATAGAAACCAACAAACAACGTTCTGTAACAATTAGTTCTATCAAAAATTTTCAAGAGAAATTAGCAGATTATCAATTGGTTATTTTGTATCAACCAACCGTTCAATTTGAAGCAGTTTTTAAAACAATTCAAAAAGAGAATACAAATTATTTTGTCATTTCAGGTTTAAACACCAATTGGAGTTTTTTAAACGAAATGCAATCAAACTACTATAAAAATGCTACAAATCAGTCAGAGGAGTTTGGAGCGATATTTAACAATGCATTTTTAACCTTTGGTCAAAAAGAGATTAGTTTTGAATCTTTTCCGCCATTGGATGATTTATTTGGAAATATTAATATGACATCTAAATTTGATGCATTATTGTTTCAGAATATCGCAGGTTATAAAACCCAAACACCCTTACTGGCAACTTTTGAAACTGATACTCAAAAAAGTGCGGTGTTGTTTGGAGAAGGGATTTGGAAATGGAGAGCCGCAAGTTTTTTAAACACAGGTTCATTTCAAGATTTTGACGCGTTTTTAGCTAATTTGATGCAATACTTAGCGTCAACAAAGAAAAGAGAGCGTTTGTCCTTAAATTATGACGCTTTGTACCCAGCAAATACGCCAATTGCTATTAATGCTTTTTATGTTGATAAAAATTACCAGTTTGATGCAAGAGCCAAACTAAATTTAAATCTCACAAATACAACGACGAATGTTTCTCAAAACGTTCCTTTTTCATTATTAAACAATTCATTTGAAGCTGTGTTGAATGAAGTGCCTTCTGGAAATTATCGTTTTGAAGTATCAGTAGAAAATCAAGCTGTTCGTAAAACAGGTCAGTTTAGAATTACCACCTACCAAATAGAGGAGCAGTTTTCTAATGCCAATTTAAAAGAATTAAAATTATTAGCAACCAATACAAAAGGAAACGTCTATTTTCCTTCAGAGAATAATCAAATGATGAATGATTTAATTGCTGATAATCGCTATAAAACAACTCAAACAAGCATGATTGTTACTCAACAGCTCATCGATTGGAAACTTTTATTGTTGCTAAGCATTTTGTTTTTTGCAGTTGAATGGTTTATTAGAAAATATATAGGTAAAATATAATAGACATGATTGAACACTTTTTTCAATGCCCTTATTGTTGGGAAAAAATTTCAATGCTTCTAGAACGTACTATTGAGCTACAGACTTATGTTGAAGATTGTGAAATTTGTTGTAACCCAATTCAAATAACAGCAAGTTTTGAATCTGAATTGATGATAGGATTTGATGCTATAAGTATAGAACAATAGTATTGTAAAATGCTATCACAAAATTTATAAAAGCAATTGAAAAGAATAGTATTATCAAATGATTAAGTCGAAATTTGTATTGAATTTAAAAAGAATGATTTATGAAATTTCATACTAGAAAATGGATAAAACCTGAAGATTTAAATCCAAACGGAACTTTATTTGGTGGTCGCTTATTACAATGGATTGATGAGGAATTAGGAATTTATGCAATTATTCAATTAGAAATTCCAAGAACAGTTACCAAATTTATGTCAGAAATAGATTTTGTAAGTTCTGCAAAACAAGGAGATATTATTGAAATTGGAATGGAAGTGGTGGCATTTGGGAATTCGTCTATTACTTTAAAATGTTCTGTTAGAAATAAACTGACTCATAAAGTTATTATTGAAATTGATAAAATTGTGATGGTTTCTTTAGATGAAGATGGTAAACCTTTAAAACATGGCAAGTCAAAAGTTGAATATGTTAAAAATCGTTTAAAGATCTAGCGTACATGTTTTAGTATTTTGCTAATGCATCTTTTTTATATTTTTAATGTCTATTTAGAAATTTATATAAATGGGAAATCACAATCACCATCATCACGGCCATCATCATACTACTAAGAATATAAAAACCGCTTTTTTCTTAAATTTAGTATTTACTATTATTGAGATTATTGGAGGTTTTTATACCAACAGTTTGGCTATCATGTCTGATGCAGTTCATGACTTAGGAGATAGTTTAAGTTTAGGGATGTCGTGGTATTTTCAAAAATTATCAAATAAAAAGGCGACTAAAAAGTATTCGTATGGTTATGGTCGGTTTTCTTTATTAGGTGCCATTATCAATTCTGTTGTGCTGATTGTTGGTTCGTTTTTTATCATTTCTGAAGCCATACCAAGAATTATCAACCCAGAAGAAGCAGATGCAACAGGAATGATGTGGTTGGCTATTTTAGGAATTATTGTAAACGGTGCAGCAGTTTTAAAATTAAAAAAAGGTTCTTCTATAAATGAGCGAGTAGTTTCACTTCACTTGTTAGAAGATGTATTAGGTTGGATTGCTGTTTTAATTGCAAGTATTGTAATGATGTATTGGGATGTTCCAATTTTAGATCCAATACTTTCTTTAGTAATAGCAGGCTATGTGTTGTTTAATGTGTACAGAAATATTAAAGATGCTTTTAAAATAATTTTACAAGGTGTACCGAATGAAATTTCTTCTGATAAAATTAAAGAGCATATAATCTTACATATTGATGAAGTAGAAGATATTCACGATTGTCACATTTGGACTTTAGACGGGGAGTTTCATATAGCAACGATTCATGTCATCGTAAAGAACAAAGAATTTAGCTGGCAAAAATCAAATGAGGTTAAAGAGAACATAAAAAAACTCTTACATGATAATTTTCATTTAGAGCATGTAACCTTAGAATTAGAATCAATTTTAGAAGAATGTGGTTATAAAAATTGTAATTAGAAAGCTTTATCGTAAATTTGAAACAATTTAAAAAAATAAACATATGAGTAATCAACAATTAGATATTAAATTTCCAAAAGGAGGAATTTTCTTTATAGTAATAGCCGTTTTAGCTGTTATATTAGTTTCTAAATCTGCAGTAACCATAGGTTCTGGAGAAAGAGGAGTATTGTATAAATGGATTGGCGGTGTTGTTACAGACCAACCACCATTAGATGAAGGTTTTAATTTAGTTATGCCATGGAACAGAGTGTTCAAATACAATGTAAGACAGCAAGAGTTATTTGAGAAAAAAATGGCTGTATTGTCTTCTAATGGGTTAGAAATTCAATTAGACGCTTCTGTATTGTATCAAGCAAAAACAAAAACCGTTGCTTTGTTACACCAAACTAGAGGAGAAAATTATTTACAAAGTGTAATTATTCCCGCAATCCGTTCTGCTACAAGAAGTGTTGTTGGTAGATATACACCTGAGCAATTGTACTCTACAAAAAGAGATGCAATTCAGACAGAGATTTATGAAGAAACTAAAAAGATTTTAGAACCTCAATATATTCAGCTAAATGCTGTTTTGGTAAGAGATGTAACATTACCACCCACAATTAAAGAAGCTATTGAGCGTAAATTAAAACAAGAACAAGAATCATTAGAATATGAGTTTAGATTAGTTACAGCACAAAAAGAAGCTCAAAAGCAAATTATTGAAGCACAAGGTAAAGCAGATGCAAATAAGATTTTAAGTGCTTCTTTGACAGATAAAATTTTACAAGACAAAGGAATTGAGGCTACAATTAAGTTATCTGAATCTTCTAATAGTAAAGTTATTGTAATCGGATCAGGAAAAAATGGTTTACCAATTATACTTGGAAATCAATAAAACATTGCTAAGTTGATAATGAAATGAACACTATTTTATTGAATTATTAATTTTAGTTATTGTATGTTAAAAAATTAAAAACCAGCCTTTTAGAGCTGGTTTTTTTTATTTCTTAAAGATGTGTTAAATACGAAAAGGGACTGTAACTAATTCAATTATCTGTCGTCTTATAAGTGTAAGTAAATTGAAAAAAAATATTTAAAACATAAAGAAATGACAACAATCGACAATTTAAAAGAAGAAAAAAAGACAGCCAAAGTTGGTAGTGTATATTCTAAGAGAGTTTCTTGGAATAGCAAAAGA
>JALQYN010000016.1 GCA_023254055.1 Polaribacter sp. | reverse complement strand
CAAGACCGAAATAGAGAAACTGTACAAGAGTACATCTATTAATTTATTATTAATCTGTGGATTGTTTTTCTTGCTGATTAACCTAAATATCGATCAACTTTATTTGTTAATTGATGAAAACTATTCTCAAGGAGTTTGGGTTGTACTTATGATTTCTATCGCTAAATTATATACCATGTCTATAGGTAATAATGGTGCTATTATTTCTAATTCTAAATACTATAAGATTTTATTACCTTATTCTATTGCTATGGCGTTAGCTGTAATTATTTTAAATAATTGGCTCATTTCTTTGTATAAAATGAACGGTGCCGCGATGTCTACATTACTAGTGTTGTTGGTTTTTAACACAATAAAAATCGGATATGTGAAAAAGAAATTTAACATTCTACCTTATACGACTAAAACAATGTACTTACTAGCTGTTTTAGGATGTGTGTATGGGTTGTTTTTCTTTTGGAGCTTTCCATTTCACCCCATTGTTAATATTGGTTTAAAAGGTTTGTTAATCACTTTTTGCTATATGGTAATTATTTATAAATTGAAAATTTCTTCAGATATTAATACCATTATTGATAAAATTACAAAAAGCAATCAATAGTATCTGCAAGTATATGTAACAGCAATCCAATTGCTAAAATTCTAGTTTTTTTCCAAAATACGAGTAGAAAATATATTGCAATAGCAATATAACTATGCAGTGGATGAAAATTGATACTACATCTATTCGGATCAAAAATAGGAGAAGCTAATAGGTGATCTAAATCGATTAACATTGTAGCGATAAAAACAAGATATACTTTTTTCCAGTTTTCTTTACAAAAGAATATAGCTATGAGCAAAGGAACTATAAAATGAAAACTATAATGTATGATAAATTTTAAATCCATAGTAGAGTAAAAATAAAAAAGACTTGCTGTTTAACAAGTCTCTTTTTAACAAATATTTTGAGGAATTTACTACTTAAGGGGATAAAAGTTTTTATTCAAATTTACAAAAAGTATCAAAAATAAAGGTTAACCTATGTTAATAGATGATTATTTAGAGTAAAGTTCCTTTCTTATTCTACTAAGCTGAACAGGAGTTACGTTTAGATATGAGGCAATTTGATATTGTGGAATTAGGTTATCAATATTTGGTATCTCTTTTTTTAAATTTGTATAAACTTCAGTTGCATTTAAAGTAGATAGTTCTGTAATTCTTTCAATCATTATTAAAAAAACTTTTTCTAATGTTTTAGCATAATAAGTTGTAAGTTCCTGACTAGTTTCCATAAGCTCTTCAAATTTTAGAAAATCTCCTTCTAACAAAACACAATCAGTTAGACATTGATAATTTGAATGAGAAGGTTGTTTTGTGATTAAAGATTCTAGTGAACCAGTTGTTGTGATAGGAACAAAAAAAGACCTCGTATGATCTTTTCCTTTTGTGTCAATTACAAAAGACCTAACAAGACCTTCTTTAAGAATAAAAAATTTTGTTGCAATTTCACCTTCACTTGCAATTATCTCATTTTTCTTAAATTTTTTTTCTACGAATATTGAACGATATAACTCTAACGATTCTTTAGAAAGAGGAAAGATTTGATCTGTAATTGCTTTTATAAACCCCATATATTATTAATTAAAAAACAATCTAATTAAATTATTTATAGAATTAAAATCAAAGAGTTTTTTCTAAGAAACTAATTGCATTTGGACCTTCCATAAATAACAAATCTAAAATAGATAAGTTTTTAATAAACCCAAATTTATCGTCAAATAGCTGGGTATAAGACTCTAAATGATAGTTGTGCTCTTGTTTGGCATTGGTCAAGATACGAAAATCATTCTTAAAGTTATTTTGATACACTGTTGTTTTTTGATACGCACTTGAAATTTGAAGGGCATCTGTAATATATATATAGGTTTCTATATTAAGGTCTAGTAAATATTTGTGCTCTTTTGAGAATATTGGCAGTATGTCATCTTCGTAAAACTCGAAAAAAGGTGAATTTCTGTAGGCTATTTGAATAGATTTTAAATGTTGCTTTTGCCAAGCTACAGAATTATCTATTAACGTATCTTTTGTCTTTTGTTTAGAAGAATTACTACTGTGTTTTATAGGGATGTTTAATAATTGTTTTCCGTTAGGGCCATATATATAACAACGATTTCTATACGTTTGTTTCTGAAAATTATCTTCAGTTTCAAACAGTATTTCATCTGAATTCACAATGGCAATATATTGAGAAATAGGAGAGAAGTATGTGGGTATAAACAAAGACATTTATTTGGTGTCTTTTTTCTTTTTTCTATAATAATTAATGACAAAATAACCCATCAAGGCAATCAAGAAAAATTTAAAGTAAGATACGGGTTCGCCACTTCCACCTACTGTTGTAAACATTCTATCCCAGCGAATAGAAGCAAATTTTGCAAACCCTTTAGCATTAGGATCCCAACTTAACCAAATAAATACAGGTTTCCCCACAACATGATCAAACGGAACATAGCCCCAAAACCTGGCATCTAAAGAGTTCTGTCTGTTGTCTCCCATCATCCAATAATAATCTTGCTTAAAGGTATAGGAATTTGCTTTTTTACCATTTAAATAAAAATCATTTCCAACAATTGATAAATTGTTATGCTCATACCTTCTTATAATTTGCTCATAAAAAGGCATTGTTTTTTCATTTAGTTCAACTTTAGCTCCTTTTTTTGGAATGTAAATTGGGCCATAATTATCTTGACTCCATAAATAGTGTGGACTATGTGGGAACAAGTCTTTATTAAATGTTCCTTTAGGCTCTATATTCTTTACAACACTTTTTACTATTGGGTTGTTTTTAATCAATGCTGCTTCTTCATCAGTTAAATTCAAGATAAACTTCCCGTTGTCAAAACCATATTCTCTAATATTGTATCTTTTTGCGGCTCCTTGGCTAAATTGTTTTCCACCAGTATCAACTGTAAAAAAGTATTGTGGTTTTGCTCTATCAGGCAACACAGTTCTTTTTCCGTTAATGTACACATAGCCATCTCTAACTTCTAAAGTATCTCCAGCAATACCAACAGCACGTTTTACGTAGTTTGTTCTTTTGTCTATCGGTTTGTACGTGAATTTTCCAGAGGTATCTCCCCACATTAAATTTAAAGAATCTGCAGGCCAACTAAACACCACAATATCATTGCGTTTAATTTTTTGAATTCCAGGCAAACGCATATAAGGAAGCGATAACTTGTTTAAAATAGAATTTTCATCTTTTGAGTCTGACAAGTAAGATTTCCCTAATATAGGTAATGTGTCATGTACCATTGGAGCTGCAACTGCTGTCATCGGAACTCTAGCTCCATAGTGGAATTTACTCACAAATAAGAAGTCTCCCACATACAGCGTTTTTTCTAAGGAAGAAGTCGGAATTGTGTAGGGCTGCATAAAATATGTATGCACCAACGTAGCCGCAATAACGGCAAAAGCAATAGAACTAATCCATTCTCCAAAAGCACTTCTAGGATCTAAACTTCTATCTTTTACATATTGGTTTTTAGAAAAATAATTGATATAGAACAAATAAAATCCTAAAGTAGCAATAGCTAGAATTGTATCTGGTTTTTTATAATGACCAAAACTTCTAGAGGTTTCTACCCAAATAATGGGGAACATTAACAAATTTACAATAGGAACAAACAATAAGATGGTCCACCATTTTGGACGATTTATAATTTGCATCAATACAATTGCGTTGTAAATAGGTACAATTGCTTCCCAAGCTTTTCTGCCAGCTTTTATATATAGTTTCCAAGTAGCTAAAAAGTGAATAACTTGTATTGCTAAAAAGAATAAAAACCATTCTGTAAATGTCATAATTTATATTTTTTTGATTGCTTTCTATTTAGAAAACGGTATCGTAATAATAGTTTATTAGTTTGTTTTGTTAAAAATAGTTACATCCTTTAACCAATGTTTAACACATCGTTCATTGTAAAAATGCCTTTTTTATTTGATATCCATTCGGCAGCAACAACTGCTCCAAGCGCAAATCCTTTTCTATTGTGTGCTGTATGCTTAATTTCTATAGCATCAACTTCTGATGTGTAATTAACGACATGTGTTCCAGGTGTATCTCCAATTCTTTTTGATGCTATTGGAATACTTTTTGAAGCACTTTCTCCATCTGAATTCCATCTTGATTTTGAGCTATTTTCAATAATCCCTTCTGCAAGTGTAATTGCTGTTCCACTTGGAGCATCAAGCTTTTTTGTATGGTGAATTTCTTCTAACGAGATGTTATAGTCATCTAATGTATTCATCATTTTAGCTAATTGTTTATTGAGCTCAAAAAAAATGTTGACTCCAATGCTAAAATTTGAAGCATATAAAAATGTACCATTTTTCTTTTTACACAAATCAACAATGTCATCATAATTTTCTAACCAACCCGTTGTTCCAGAAATAACAGGTACTTGATTTTTAATGCAAGTTGAAATATTTTGAACTGCGGATGTTGGAATGCTAAAATCTATTGCAACATCTGCATCTGAAATTGTGTATGTTGAGTTTGAATTTGATTTTATAACAATTTCATGCCCTCTTTGTAAAGCTATTTTTTCTATTTCTTTACCCATTCTACCATATCCTAACAGCGCTATTTTCATTTTAAAAGGAAAATTTAAATTTTAAACCAAATTTCGGAATTTCATATTGAATTGGATTTGAAATTAAAGCAGGTGAAAAGGTTAAATTGTTGTTTGTGTTAAATTGTAATAAATGTGCATTTACACTAGCTTCAACAATCTGCAGCACATAAAAAACTACAGTAGTTAGCAAAGCCAAGTCTCTATTGCTTTTTAAAGTTTTTTGTGCGCTAACCAGTCCATTTCTAGAAACAATTAAAGAACCATCTCCATTTGTAAATTCGTCTTGCAAACCTGCTTCCCGCATTTTAAAAGCCGTTCTATATCTATTGTATTCTTTATTGTTGTCTAGGTATAAGTAAATACTCGTACCCATTGCAGCCCAAACAATAGGTGCTTTCCAATATTTTTTGTTGTAAATCTGACCACCACCGGGAAATATAGCTGAATAAAACGCTGCTTTAGATGGAGATAATGGATTAAAATTGTTGCTGTTTAATTTAATTTTTCCTTTTATCTTTAAGTCATCTACTTGTGTAGAATCCTTTTGTGCACTTATAGAAAATGATATAAGAACAGCGAAGAAGAAAAGTATTTTTTTTAGTGATAACACTATTTTAATAAGTTTTTTATTCGATTAAAATCTTCTTCAGAATTAAAAGGAATTGTAATTTTTCCCTTTCCTTTTGCATTGGAGTTAATCGCTACTTTGCTTCCAAAAAATGAATTTAATTCTGATATTGATTCTTTAATAAAACGAGGAATTTGCTTTTTTGTTTTAGCGATGTTAGTTCCTTCTTTTAAATTTTTAACCAACTCTTCTGTTTGTCTTACAGATAATTTGTCTTTTACAACTTTGGTATAAATGGTTAGTTGGTTTTCAGAAGTATCTACATTAATTAATGCTCTTCCATGTCCCATTGAAATAAATCCATCTCGCATTCCGGTTTGGATGATGGGGTCTAATTTTAACAAACGTAAATAGTTAGTTACCGTAGATCTTTTTTTACCAACCCTAATACTTAATTGTTCTTGTGTTAATTTTATTTCTTCTATCAATCGTTGATAAGACAAAGCAACCTCAATTGGATCTAGGTTTTTACGTTGAATATTTTCTACCAATGCCATTTCTAGCATTTCTTGATCGTTGGCAATTCTGATATAAGCAGGAATCGTTGTGTTGCCTATTAATTTTGACGCTCTAAATCTGCGTTCTCCAGAAACTAATTGAAACGTATTTCCTTCTAGTTTTCTAACGGTAATTGGCTGAATCACTCCTAACTCTTTAATAGAATTGGCTAATTCGGTTAATGCATCCTGATCGAAATATGTTCTAGGCTGAAAAGGATTTACTTCAATGTTATTTAGCTCTATTTCTACAATAGTACCAACCAATTTGTCTGCATTTTTATCTGAAATAGAATTGATATCAGCTGAAGATTCTTTTAATAAAGCAGATAATCCTCTTCCTAAAGCTTGTTTTTTTGTTGCTTTTGCCATTATACGTTTCTCTTTATAATTTCGTTTGCTAAACTTAAATAATTCACGGCGCCTTTACTAGTAGCATCATATGCAATAATGCTTTCACCATAACTCGGTGCTTCTCCTAAGCGTGTGTTTCTTCTAATAATTGTATCAAAAACCATGGTGCTAAAGTGTTTGCGAACTTCTTCTACAACTTGGTTAGATAAGCGTAAACGAGAATCAAACATGGTTAACAGCAAACCTTCAATATCTAAATTTGGATTGTGAATGTTTTGTACACTTTTAATGGTGTTTAGTAATTTACCTAATCCTTCTAAGGCAAAATATTCACATTGTATTGGGATGATAACTGAATCTGCTGCGACTAGAGAATTTAAGGTAATCAATCCTAAAGAAGGAGCACAATCAATTAAAATATAATCGTAGTTGTTTTTTAGCTTGGTTAATGCTTTTTGGAGCATGTATTCTCTTTGCTCTTTATCAACTAACTCAATTTCAATGGCAACCAAATCTATGTGAGCTGGAATAATATCTACGTTCGGAGAAGTGGTTTTATAAATTGCATCATTGATAGAAGCAGTATGTTCTAAAACCTGATAGGTACCAATTTCTACACTCTCTACATCAATTCCTAAACCCGAAGATGCATTTGCCTGAGGGTCAGCATCAATAAGTAGTACTTTCTTTTCTAAAACTCCTAAAGAAGCAGCTAAATTTACTGTTGTAGTAGTTTTGCCTACACCACCTTTTTGATTTGCAATTGCAATAATTTTACCCATTAAAATATCGGATTATTTAAAAAGTAAAAATACAATTATTTGTTGTTATTTAAAATCAAAGATGTTAACAAAATAATAAAAATACAGATTACTGATAATCAAAGAGTTATAGTTATTTTATTTAAGATAATAAACATTGTATTGTACAAAAAAACCGTTGAGTTATCAACGGTTTTTAAAATAATTTTTTATTATTTATTTGGGATATTTTTTAGAATTTCTAATAAGAATTTCCAGAATTTTTGTGTTGATGAAATACTTGCTCTTTCATCTGGAGAATGAGCACCTAAGATTGTTGGTCCAAAAGAAACCATGTCCATTTTTGGGTAATTCTGACCTAAAATTCCGCATTCCAATCCAGCATGACAAGCTGCTATTTTCGCTTTTTCACCATGTAGTTTTTCATACAAACGATCTAAAGTTTTTAAAATTTCTGAATTTATATTTGGCAACCATCCAGGATATTCGCCAGAAAAGTTAACTTCAAATCCGGTTACTTCAAAAGCAGAACGAATAGCGTTTGCCAAATCTATTTTATTGGTTTCTGATGAAGAACGAGTTAAACAATTCACTAAGATTTCTCCATCTTTTACAACAACTTTTGCAATATTGTTAGAAGTTTCTACCAAGTCTTTAATGTCTGGACTCATTCTGTAAACGCCGTTTAAAGCGGCGTAAATTGATTTGATAAATCCTTCTTGAACTCCTAGTTCCATTACTTTTTTAGGAGCCTTTGTTTCTGAAATTTCGATTGATAAATTAGGCTCAATACTTTTAAATTCTGCATAAATAGTATTGATTAATTCATTCATTTCGAAAAAGAAAGGTTCTTTAGAAATAGCATCAATTACAACAGTTGCTTTACTTTCTCTAGGAATTGCATTGCGCAAACTTCCTCCATTAATTTCTGAAATTCTTAAACCAAAATTCTCAAAACCATCAAACAATAAACGATTCATTATTTTATTTGCATTTCCAAGTCCTTTATGGATATCCATACCTGAATGACCACCATTTAATCCGCTCACAGAAATAGTATATGCCAAGGTGTTTTCTGAAATAGGCTCTTCAGAGTAGGTTCTTTTAGCTGTTATATCAATTCCACCTGCACAACCCATTCCAATTTCATCATCTTCTTCTGTATCTAAGTTTAATAAAATTTCTCCATCTAAATATCCAGCTTCTAACCCCATAGCACCTGTCATTCCGGTTTCCTCATCAATGGTAAATAAGGCTTCAATTGCTGGGTGCTCAATCGTGGTAGATTCTAGCACGCTCATAATAGCAGCAACCCCTAAACCGTTGTCTGCACCTAAAGTAGTTCCTTTTGCAGTTACCCAATCGCCATCAACATACATTTCTATTCCTTGAGTATCAAAATTAAAAATCGTATCAGAATTTTTTTGATGAACCATGTCTAAATGGCTTTGCATAACCACTTTTTTTCTAGATTCCATTCCTGGTGTAGCAGGCTTTTTAATGATTACATTTCCAACAGGATCTACAACAGTTTCTAGATTTAGCTTTTTTCCAAAATTCACCATAAAAGCAATGACTCTTTCTTCTTTTTTTGATGGACGAGGAACAGCGTTTAAATCTGCGAAATTATTCCAAATAGCTTTTGGTTCTAGGTTTCTTATTTCTGAATTCATTCTGATTTTATATAGTTAATTAAGCACTCAAAGATACAATTATTCGTTTGTTTTTAATTGATTTCTATAACGACATCTTCTATATTCTTTCTAACTTTTTTTAAATCTTTCATATAGTCGTCATCAGCTCTAAATCCAACCGGAAGAACTAACACAGATTTTAAATGATGTTTTTCTAATTGCAGCACTTCATCATATTTTTCTGGAACAAATCCTTCCATCGGGCAAGAGTCAATACTCTCTGAAGCAGCAACAGTCATTAAATTTCCTAAAGCAATATATGCTTGATTCTTCATCCAGAGAACTAGTTCGTCTTCATTCGCATCATCAATTTTTTTCATTAAATATTCTTTAAAAGAACTTAAAATACTATCGGGCGTATTTCTAATTTTTTTTACTAAAGAAAAATAGTCTTCTGCATCTTTACTAGATAGTTCATCTTGGATGCAAATTACTAATAGATGAGATGCTTGTGCTACCTGTTCTTGATTAAAAGAATGTTGAACTAATTGTTGTTGTATTTTTTTATTTTGGATTACCACCATTTTTATAGGTTGCATTCCGTAAGAAGATGCTGTTAAGTTAAAAGCTTCTTTTAAGGTGTTTATTTGTTTTTCAGTAAGCAATTTATTCGCGTCAAACTTTTTAACGGCATAGCGCCATTGTAAATTTTTTATAATACTCATTTGTGATTTTTTTGAATGACAAAAGTATCATAAATTCATTTCAATAAAGTTCTAGCTTTATTTGATTTTATGATGTAGTGATAGATTTTTTCTTTAGTCATTATTTTTTCATAAATTGAAAACGAAAAAGAAAAAGTATTGCTATGAAACTTCCGTAACGAGACCTTAATTTTAAGGGAATGATTAATTGGGAGCTACATGTGCTTATTGAATTTAAATAAAGATACACATGAAAGAAGAATTCCTTCATTATGTTTGGAAGCAACAGCTGTTTTCAAAAACAAGCTTAAAATCAGTTGATTTAAAATCTATTGAAATTATTTTTCCAGGAATTTACAACACTAATTCTGGACCAGATTTTTTAAATGCTAAAATCAAAATAGAAAAAATCTTGTGGGTTGGCAATGTAGAAATTCATGTAAAATCTTCTGATTGGTATGTACATCAGCATGAAAAAGACACCAATTATGATGCTGTTATTTTACATGTTGTTTGGGAAGATGATGTTGAAGTTTTTAGCAAAAATAATCAACGCTTGCCAACAATAGAAATTTCTAATTTGGTTGTAAATGATGTGGTAATAAATTACCAAGAATTATATTCAAAGCAGCAACGTTGGATTCCTTGTCAAAACACTATCAATTCAGTAGATTCTTTTGTGATAAACAATTGGAAAGAGCGTTTGTTTTTTGAAAGGCTAGAAGATAAATCAATAGTGATTCAAAAGCTACTAAAAGAATCTAATAACGATTATGAAGCTGTGCTTTTTAAATTGTTGGCAAAAAATTTTGGATTGAAAACGAACGCAGAAGCCTTTTTAAACTTTGCAAATTCAATAGATTTTTCAATTGTTAGAAAAACACAAGTTGATGCTTTTAAACTACAAGCACTATTTTTTGGACAAGCTGGTTTTTTACAAGAAGATTTTAATGAGGAATATCCAATTAATTTAAAACTTGAGTATGATTATTTAAAACATAAATATGCCCTAGAATCAATTCATAACAAACAGTTTCAATTTTTTAGAATGCGTCCATCAAATTTTCCAACCATTCGGATTGCACAATTATCGGCATTGTATTTTAAGCATCAAAATTTATTTTCTAAACTAATGAATGTTATTGATTTATTAGAAATTTATAAGTTGTTTGCTGTTGTTTTGGATGATTTTTGGAAAACACATTATACGTTCCATAAAGCATCACCATTGCGTATAAAAAAAATATCAAAGCAATTTGTTGATTTGTTATTGATTAATACAATCATTCCGTTAAAATTCAATTATCTAAAAAGTAGAGGAGAGGTGTTTGAAGAAGATTTTTTATTCTTGATTAAGCAATTGAAACCAGAGAAAAATTCAATTATTTCTAATTTCGAAGCGTTAAAAGTAATTGCAAAGGATGCTTTTGAAACTCAATCTTTATTGCAGCTTAAAAACAATTATTGCGCAAAGAAACGTTGTTTACATTGCGCAATTGGTAATGTAATTTTAAATAAAACTTAATATAAACTCTTGTATTTTGAAGGGTTTACTTCGTGCATCATTAAGTAAGCAGCTTCAAAAACATCTTCAACAGAAGGTTTCGAGAAGTAATCTCCATCTGTCCCATAAGCAGGTCTGTGAGCTTTAGAAGTTAGTGTTGTTGGTTTGCTGTCTAAATAGTGATATCCATTTTGATTCTCAACTATTTCTTGTAATAAATATGCTGAAGCTCCACCAGGAACATCTTCGTCTACAATTAATAATCTATTTGTTTTTGCAATGCTTTTTACTGTATCGTGATTGATATCAAAAGGCAATAAACTTTGAGCATCTACAATTTCGATATCGATACCAACTTGTAGAAGTTCTTTTGCAGCTTCTTGTATTAACCTTAAGGTAGAACCGTAAGAAACTACAGTAATGTCTTTTCCTTCTTTAACGATTTCAATTTCTCCAATTGCCGTTTTAAATTCTCCTAAATTGGTAGGTAATTCTTCTTTTAAACGATATCCATTTAAGCATTCTATAACTATTGCAGGATCATCTCCCTCTAACAAAGTATTATAGAAACCAGCGGCTTTAGTCATGTTTCTAGGAACCAATACATGCATTCCGCGAACGTTATTTATAATTCCACCCATTGGAGAACCAGAATGCCAAATTCCTTCTAATCTATGTCCTCTTGTTCTTACAATTAATGGTGCTTTTTGTTTGCCAACAGTTCTGTAACGAAGAGTAGCTAAATCATCACTCATTATTTGCAGTGCATATAATAAATAATCTAAGTACTGAATTTCTGCAATCGGTCTTAAGCCTCTCATTGCCATTCCAATTCCCTGACCCAATATTGTTGCTTCTCTAATTCCTGTATCAGAAACTCGAAATTCACCAAATTTTTCTTGCAATCCTTCTAGGCCTTGATTCACATCTCCAATAAAACCAGCATCTTCTCCAAAAATTAGAACTTCTGGATATTTCTTTAAGATAGCATCAAAATTATCTCTCATAATAATTCTTGCATCAACTAGATTCTTTTCTGAATTGTATGTTGGTGGGAAAGGAGAGATATTTGTTGTGGCTAGTTCAGTTTCACTTAGTAGATGAGTTGAAAATAAGTCAAAACCTTTATTGATTTTATTTTTTATAAAATTCTGTAATGCTGTTTTTTCAGCAAAATTTTCGTCTTTAATATAGCGTAATGCTTTTCTTGCAGCAATTAAAACATCTTTTCGAATAGGTTCTGCAATTGCTTCAAGCTCGTTTTTTAGTTTTAAAATAAAAGAACTATTACTGCTTTTTGCAGCAATTTTTTCTAATAAGCTTATTGCAATTGTAACTTCCTCTTTTATTTCATTTGTGAAAGAATTCCATGCTTCTCTCTTTGCGGAGCTTACATGTTTTTTTGCTTCTCTTTCAAGCTCAATTAATTCTTCTTCAGAGGAAACAAATTTTAAAATTTCTCCATCACCATCTTCTAACTCGAAGTCTAAAATCCAAGAACGCATTTTTGCAATACAATCAAAGTCTTGTTCCCATTTCAATCTATTTGCATCTTTATAACGCTCATGAGAACCAGAAGTGGAATGCCCTTGAGGTTGTGTTAATTCTTTTACATGAATTAAAACAGGCACATGCTCTTCTCTCGCAATTTTTGCTGCTCTTTGGTATACATCAATTAATTGAACATAATCCCAACCATTGACAACGATAATTTCGTAACCCTTATTTTTTTCATCCCTCTGAAATCCTTTTAAAATTTCAGAAATACTTTCTTTTGTGGTTTGGTATTTAGCGTGAACTGAAATTCCATATTCATCATCCCAAACGCTCATTACCATTGGTACTTGCAATACACCAGCAGCATTTATAGTTTCAAAAAAGATTCCTTCACTTGTGCTCGCATTACCAATTGTGCCCCAAGCAACTTCGTTTCCTTGGGTAGAAAAATTAGCGGCATTTTCTAATTCTTTTACATTTCTATACACTTTTGATGCTTGTGCTAGTCCTAATAAACGAGGCATTTGTCCAGCAGTTGGAGAAATGTCTGCACTAGAATTGTATTGTTTGGTTAAGTTTTTCCAATCTCCATTTTTATCTAAACTGTGCGTTGCAAAATGTCCGCCCATTTGTCTTCCGGCAGACATTGGGTCTGCATCTAAACTAGGATGTGCATATAGGCCTGCAAAAAATTGTTGTGCTGTTAATTCGCCCAAAGCCATCATAAAAGTTTGATCTCTGTAATAACCAGATCTAAAATCTCCTTTTTGAAAAGCTTTGGCCATTGCTAGTTGTGGTACTTCTTTTCCGTCTCCGAAAATTCCGAATTTAGCTTTTCCGGTAAGTACTTCTCTACGACCTAATAAACTACATTCTCTACTTATACGCGCAATTTTATAATCGTTTAAAACCTCGTTTTTGAAATCATTAAATGATAATTTTGTTGAACTAGAAATTGTAGTATCTTGAGTCATATGATATAATTTTTAAGCTTCTGCAAATATACCTTTTTTGATTGAAATTTAAAAATATTTTATATCATTGAGAATATCGTAATTAAAGCAAGGTATTTTCTCTTAAAAATAAGAAATCAATAATGGAACACCAATTATAAAAAGCCTCTTCTAAAAAAGTTATAAATAGCAGATGGTCTTGCGGTTAATACAAAACGGATTTTACTCGGATAGGCTTCTTGATTTATTTCCCAACCATTATTAGAATACATCGGGAAATAAATTTCAAAGATATTATGAATAAAATTAAAACGAATTCCGTTTTCGTAGGCAAAATAAGTATTTTCTCCTTTATTTTTCAGAAATGCTACATCTGTATAATATTCTACCCACTTCCAAAGTCCGATACTCGAATTTATAGATGCCATAAATTGATTTGCATATCGAGTAGGTAAAACAGATTTAAATCCACCATCATTTATAATAACTTGTTGGCTAAAAATTCCTGAACTTTCTGATCTTCCAAAATAATTTTGTTCAAAGAGATAATCAGACGGACGGTCTAATCCAAAACTAAAATAATCTCCTGTGGTTCTATTGTTTAAAAATAATCCTCCAAAAAATCTAAAATCTAATTGCCTGTTTTTGGCAGTTAGTTTTCTATATCTGATATCTGCAGATAATTTTGTAAAGCTTGATGAAATATCTGTATTGATTTTGTAAGAAATTCCTTCAATGATATTGGGTTTAGAATACAAGTATTTTATATTTAAAACATTGTAAATATCTTGTTCTCTAACGAGAGTATTTATTGGTGTTTCTTTATGAATATTTACATATTTTACTGTTAACGAACTGCCACCAACATCACGTAAACTATTTCGTTTAAAAATTGTAGAAATATATGGAGCAAAAACCCCGTAAGATAAATCTGGCGCGTAATGAAAATTACTCGCATAAACACCGTATAAAATCTTTCTTATCTTCGTTTTTTCGAAATACTGATTATACATTATGGTTGCTGAACCCGTCATGGATTGACTTTTTGTAGCATAAAAAGGAGATAATTTAAAAACAAAGTTTCTAGAAATAATGGGTTTGTTATGTAAAATTAATCCAAGAGACACTCCGTCATAATAATTGTAATCTAACTCTGGTTGATAGAATAATTGATTGTAATAAGGGTCTTCAATGTCTTTTATCAACCTTAATTGTATAGGTTTATTTAAAAAACTTTTACCTACGTTTCTCCAGTTATCTAAGGTGTTGTATTCTGGATATAGTTGTTCGTAATTCAAAGATATTTTATCGAAATCTCCTTTGGCAATAGTTACTGTTTTAACTGAGTCTACTCCTGTAACCCATTTTTTAAACTTTATTTTTTTGTTTTTTACACCGTACAATGCAACTGGAGCGGTAATGTTTCTTTTGTTTTTTATATCAATTTTTAAAGAATCCTTTTCAATTTTAACTTTTTTGATGGTATAATCAATTTTTTTGTTGGTTTTAATATAGTCACCAAAAAACCATTCTAAATTTTTACTTGTTTTAGAAGAAATAATTTTATTAAAATCTGCACTACTGCTAATTTTTAAAAGACTTGTTTTGTAATATTCTTTAAAACTTTTTTTAACAATAGAATCACCTAAATAGCCTTTTAAATATTGCAAACCTAGACCAGCTTTATATTTGTTTGCAATTTTCCTGTTAAAATTAGACAACGAATCTACTCTAGTAGACAAAGCTTGATCTAAAAATTGTCTCGCACTAAATTGATAAACTAAAGGATATTTGTCATTAAAGTTTAGTTTGGCTAAATTAAAATTTCTAACTCCCCATATTTTTGAAACTTTTCCTAAAAGTTTTATTTCTGGGTAATAGGTATTTACGTATTCAATCATTAAATAGGTTTGAATTCCATCTATCAACCAATAATCTTTTCTTTTATTTAAAAGCAATGTATTTTCTATGTACTTTCGAGTAATGGCTTTAAAGAATGTAATATCTCTATTGAAAACATCTGAAAATGGACTTAAAAAACTAGGTAGCTGATTAAGTCCGTAAATAGGATTTTTGTTTTGAGAGTTTAAATCAACGAGCATTTCTTGATGTGGATATGGCCCTAAATAACTTTCTATAAAATCAATTTCTCTATTGATAATATCTTCTGCTAGATCATTGTTGAGCCCTTTTAAATAAATATCACTTACAATGTCTATTTTATCAGTTTTATATACTGTAAAATTGTCTTTAGAATCAATGTTAATTATTATATCGGTTCTGTTTTTTCCTGAAAAAAGATAAGAGGAGTTCTCTTTTTTTGTCCCTTTTAAATTGCTGTTGATAAAAGTACTATCCGAACTTTTAAATTGAATTGTATAATTGGCAGCATCCATAAATAAATCATCAATATTCATGTTACTCATTAACTGCCAATCGTCTTTAAATACGGCAGGTACTAAATACCAGTACCTTAAGTGATAGCCCGTTTCTGTTTTGCCATAACCTGTAAATTTTGCATGTGGAATTTTAACAACATAAGACGCTTTTATGAGAATTGAATCAGCAGGGTATAACGTCTCATGTAAATTAATTTTTAGGATGTCTTCAGCGTTTTTCTCTGAGGTAAAATCCGAAACTTTATAGTTTACAGAAAGGTTTAAGATTTTGCTGTGACCTCTCTCATTTTCTTTCGCAAAATATAACGATTTATCATAATCTTCAATAAGCCTTTTTGTTAACGGTGTGTTTTTGTCTTTAAAGCTATTGGGCCAATTGTGTAAATAAATTTCGTTTAAAGGTTGCTTAGAATTGTTGTAATAAATAATTTCTTGTTGAATTTTTAAAACATCGTTTTTTTCATCTAAAACCGCATTGATACGAATCGTATTTGTTTGCGCACAAACACGAATTACAAATAATGTAATTAAACATGTAAATAATAGTTTCAGTTTCAAATCGAAATTTATTTTTAATAATGATTACATCCTTTATTAATGAAAAAAATTCAAAAAAAGTATGTAGCTGTCCTTTAGAAGTTTGGTTTAAGGCTATATTTCGAATAAAATTTGTTTAAATGCTCTATTGCTTCATCTGCCGAATCAACAACCCTAAATAAATTTAAGTCTTCTTCACTAATGTTTCCTTGAGCAATTAGAGTCTTTTTAATCCAATCTAACAATCCGCTCCAAAAATCTTTCCCAACTAAAACGATAGGGAAACGTCCAATTTTTTTAGTTTGAATTAGTGTAATTGCTTCAAATAATTCATCTAAAGTTCCAAATCCACCCGGCATTACAATAAACCCTTGAGAATATTTAACAAACATTACTTTACGAACAAAGAAATAGTGAAATTCTAAGTTTTTATCACTGTCAATCCAAGGGTTATCATGTTGTTCGAAAGGCAACTCAATATTTAAACCAACCGAAGTTCCTTTTCCTCTATGAGCTCCTTTATTACCGGCTTCCATAATCCCTGGTCCACCACCAGTAATGACACCATACCCATTTTGTGTTAATTTAAAAGCAATCTCTTCTGCTAGTCTATAATATTTTTCTTCAGGTTTTGTTCTTGCAGAACCAAAAATAGAAACACAAGGGCCAATTTTACTTAATTTTTCATACCCTTCAACAAATTCTGACATGATTTTAAAAATCGCCCATGAATCATTTGTTTTTATTTCATTCCATGTTTTTTGATCTAGCTTTTCTCTTACTTTTCTATCTTCATTCGAATCCATATGCTCATTATTTTTGTTTATTTTGTAATTTATACCGTTAATTTAACTGTTAAGAACAACAAGCTAAGTTACTTCTTTTTTCAAAAACTTAGCGGTGTAGCTAGTTTTATGTTTGGCAACTTCTTCTGGTGTTCCGTAGCATAAAATATCTCCACCATTTTTACCACCTTCCATTCCAATATCTATAATATAATCTGCTAATTTTATAACATCTAAGTTGTGTTCTATAATTAAAACAGTATTTCCTTTATCAGCTAATTTATTTAGAACATCCATTAAAACTCTTATGTCCTCAAAATGCAAACCCGTTGTAGGTTCGTCTAAAATATAGAAGGTGTTTCCAGTATCTCTTTTAGACAATTCTGATGCAAGTTTAATTCTTTGCGCTTCACCGCCAGAAAGAGTTGTAGATTGTTGACCTAGGGTTATGTAGCCTAAGCCAACATCTTTTATGGTTTTAATTTTTCGATAAATCTTAGGGAGTTTTTCGAAAAAAACAACTGCATCATCAATAGTCATTTCTAAAATATCTGCAATTGATTTCCCTTTATATCTAATTTCTAAAGTCTCTCTATTGAAACGTTTTCCTTGACAGGTCTCACATTCTACATGAACATCTGGTAAAAAATTCATTTCAATAATTCGAACTCCACCTCCTTGACAAGTTTCGCATCTACCACCTGTAACATTAAACGAAAAACGTCCTGGTTTATAACCGCGAATTGAAGCTTCTGGGGTTCTAGCAAACAAACTTCTTATTTCGCTAAAAACACCTGTGTAAGTTGCAGGATTTGAACGAGGGGTCCTTCCAATTGGAGACTGATCAATGTCAATAACTTTATCGATATGTTCTAACCCTTTGATACTTTTGTATGGCATTGGTTTTTTAACGCCTCGATAAATGTGAGCATTTAAAATAGGGTACAAGGTTTCGTTTATCAACGTTGACTTTCCGCTTCCAGAAACCCCTGTAATACAAATCATTTTTCCTAATGGAAAATCTACTGAAATATTTTTTAAATTATTTCCTGTAGCTCCACTTAACTGAATTTTTTTGCCATTTCCTTTCCTTCTTTTTTTAGGAACCGAAATTTCTTTTTTGCCAGTTAAATAATCTGCGGTTAAGGTGTTATGCTGTTTTAATTCTTCAAAAGTTCCAGCACTTACAATTTCTCCACCATGTCTTCCGGCACCTGGACCAATATCAAAGACAAAATCTGCATGTTCAATCATGTCTCTATCATGCTCAACAACCAATACTGAGTTTCCAATATCTCTTAATTTTAGTAAAGAATCGATTAATTTTTGATTGTCTCTTTGATGTAAACCAATGCTTGGTTCGTCTAAAATATATAAGACACCAACCAATTGAGAACCAATTTGTGTTGCTAAACGAATGCGTTGGGCTTCGCCACCAGAAAGCGATTTAGAAGTTCTATTAAGATTTAAATAATCCAATCCAACATCCAATAAAAACTGAATTCTGGTTTTGATTTCTTTTAAAATTTCGGAAGCAATTTTTTGCTGTTTTTTGGTAAGTTTTTCTTCTAATAGATGAAACCAGTTAGCCAATTCAGTGATGTCCATTTTAGCCAAATCGCTAATATTTTTATCTAGAATTTTAAAATACAAGGCTTCTTTTTTAAGGCGATTTCCATGACATGAAGAACAAGAAACTTCATCCATAAAATCTTTAGCCCATCTTTTTATAGAGGTAGATTCGCTATTTTTATATTGACTGGTAATGAATGAAATAATACCTTCAAAATCTATTTCATAATTTCTAGTAACTCCAATTGTTTTTGACTCTATTTTAAATTTTTCGTTTCCGCCATTTAAAATGATATCAATTGCTTCTTTTGGTATTTTGTTAATTGGATCGCTTAGTTTAAAACTGTATCGTTCTGCAATTAATTGTAATTGCTTAAAAATCCAACTATTTTTTTGTTCTCCCAAAGGTAAAATTCCACCATTTTTTATTGAAACAGTATCGTCAGGAATTACTTTATTTAAATTTACTTCGTTAGTAATTCCTAGTCCGCTACACGAAGAACAAGCGCCTTTTGGTGAATTAAATGAAAATGTATTTGGTTCTGGACTTGGATACGCAATTCCGGTTGTTGGACACATTAAGTCTCTACTAAAAAACCTTGGTTTGCTAGTTTCTAAATCTATAACCATTAGTATATTATTACCCGTATATAAGGCAGTTTTAATCGTTTCTTCTAATCTTTTTTCTACTGAATTGTTTACAGCTATTCTGTCGATTACAACTTCTATGTCGTGCGTTTTATACCGATCTAAACGCATTCCTTTGGTTATTTCTATAATTTCTCCATCAACACGAACTTTTACAAATCCTTGTTTAGAAACTTGCTCAAATAACTCTCTATAATGTCCTTTTCTTGATTTTACTAAGGGAGCTAAAACAGCAATTTTTTTATCTTGATAATCGGTAAGAATTAATTCTTTGATTTTTTCATCTGAATAACTTACCATTTTTTCGTTGGTATTGTAAGAGTATGCATCTGCAGCTCTGGCAAAAAGGAGTCTTAAAAAATCGTAAATTTCTGTAATGGTTCCTACTGTAGAACGCGGACTTTTATTAGTGGTTTTTTGTTCGATAGAAATCACAGGAGAGAGTCCATCAATCTTGTCAACATCAGGTCTTTCTAGGCCTCCTAAAAATTGACGTGCGTATGCAGAAAAAGTTTCAATGTATCTACGCTGACCCTCTGCATAAATAGTATCAAAAGCCAATGAAGATTTCCCGCTTCCACTTAAGCCGGTTATAACAACTAGTTTTTCACGTGGAATTTTTACATCAATATTTTTTAAATTGTGTACTCTTGCGCCAAAAACTTCAATATATTCTTGTTGTTTCAAAGTGGGAATTTTAGGAAAAAGGCAAAGTTACACAAACGAATTTATTTTTTACTAAAATCCTAAGAGCAATTCATCTTTAAATGTTATCTTGCGTTAACAATATTTTTATATGGATTTTATAAACGATGTTAGGCATTATTTTGAGCGCCACGGATTCGCAGTTTCTTCAAGGTTAGCAGATCGATTAGGGATGCGAGCACTAAATGTGAGATTGTTTTTTATTTACATTTCCTTTGTAACCGTGGGCTTGTCTTTTGGATTGTATTTAACCATCGCTTTTGTGTTAAGATTAAAAGATTTAGTATATACCAAACGAAGTTCTGTTTTTGATTTATAATGATTTCCTTAAAGTCAAAATTACATAAAGCATTATTTTTTCTGTTATCAATACAGGCTATTGGAGTTGTAGGGTACATGTTGCTTTCCGATTCTAATTTTATTGATGCACTTTACATGACCGTAATTACCATCTCTACTGTTGGATTTAGAGAAGTACATCCATTAGATGATTCTGAAAAAATATTTACAATATTCTTAATTTTAACAAGTCTCTCTTTATTTGGTTATGCAGTTTCGGCTTTTACAGAAGCATTAGCAAGTGGAGAATTTTTTAAACAATTAAAACGAAAGAAAGTGGAAAGAGAAATAGATAAACTTAAAAATCATACAATTGTTTGTGGGTATGGGAGAAATGGAATGCAAGCAATTCATAAACTAAAAAACTATCAAGAAAAATTTGTAGTAGTAGAAAAAGATAAAGAACTGATTAGTGTTTTAGATGAAGAAGGACTTTTGTATATCGAAGGAGATGCAACAACAGATGAAGTTTTATTAAAAGCAGGAGTAGAAAAAGCACGTAATTTAATTACTGCTTTGCCTTCGGATGCCGATAATTTATTTGTGGTTTTAACTGCAAGTCAGTTAAATAAAGAGTGTAGAATTATTAGTAGAGCATCGAATGAATCTTCTTATAGTAAATTAAAAATTGCAGGTGCAGACAATGTTATTATGCCCGATAAATTAGGTGGTGCTCATATGGCTTCTTTAGTTGTTACTCCAGACGTAATAGAGTTTGTGGATAGGTTAACGATAGAAGGTGAAACTACTGCAAATCTAGAAGAAGTAGCAGTTAACGATTTACCAAAAGAATACTTAGGGAAAACAATTTTTGATTTAGATTTAAGAAAAAAAACAGGCTGTACAGTTATTGGATTTAAAACCTCTGACGGAAATTATATCATTAATCCAGAGGCATCCATAAAATTATTAGCAGATTCAGGATTGATCGTTTTAGGAAGGCCGGAGCAAATTGTTAAATTAAGAGATTTATTTTAATGAAAATAAAAATTCTTATAACTGGAAGTAATGGATTATTAGGTCAAAATTTACTTGAATTATTTTTAAAGGATACTGAAAAATATCAAGTAGTTGGTTTTTCTAAAGGTGAAAATAGAAGTGGAAGAACTGATTTTGATTATCATGAAATAGATATTACTAACAAACAATTGTTAGCAGAAAAAACAAAACAAATAAGACCAGATTTTATTATCAATACAGCAGCAATGACAAATGTTGATGCCTGTGAAAATGATAAAGAAAGTTGTTACGATTTAAATGTAAATGTTGTAAAAAACCTTACAACAATCTGTGCAGAAATAAAAGCACATTTAATTCATATTTCTACAGATTTTATTTTTGATGGTAAAAAAGGAAACTATACAGAAGAGGATATTCCAAATCCATTAAGTTACTATGGAGAAACCAAATTACTTTCAGAAGAGTGGTTGCAAAAATCATCCATAGATTTCACCATATTAAGGACTATTTTAGTGTATGGTTTAGTGAATGATATGAGTAGGAGTAATATTGTGCTTTGGGTAAAAGAATCATTAGAAAGCAAGAAACAAATAACCATTGTAGATGATCAATTTAGGACACCTACTTATGTAGAGGATTTAGCCTTGGCATGTAAAATATCAATAGATAAAAAAGCAACAGGTATTTTTAATATTTCTAGCAATCAGTTATTGAGTATTTATGAAATTGCGCAAGAAATAGCAACTACTTTTCAATTGGATAGAAATCTAATCAAACCAATTTCCACAAATACGTTAAATCAAACTGCATCGAGACCTGCAAAAACAGGATTCGATTTAACGAAGACAAACAAAATATTAGAATTTCATCCAAAATCATTTAAAGAAGATTTACAGAGATTTAAGCAAAAATTAATCTAATCTTCATTTTTAACGTATAAAAGTTGTCAAAAGCTCAATTTTTTATGATATTGCGGTCAACTAAATTAAATAAACTAACTTATATATTATGAAGAAAAAACTTCTTACGTTATTACTTTTAGTAATACCTATGTTAACATTTGCGCAAGAAAAAGGTCTTGATCAACAGATTGATGAAGCGTTTGCCCCAATAGCAAATTTTTTTAGCGGTTTAATTTTTTATCCAGTTTTTGGAGCTCCGCTTGTATTAGTTGTTTTGGTTGGGAGTGCTTTGTTTTTTACAATTTATTTTGGATTTCCAAACATAAGATTTTTTGGGAAAGCCATTAATATTGTTAGAGGTAAGTACGATGATCTAGATCATCACTCTGCTGGAGATCCAGCTTTAGCAATTGATGGAGATATTAAAGGTACCATTGAAGATGAAAGTAAAGATGGAGAAGTAACACATTTCCAAGCATTGGCAACAGCCGTTTCTGGTACCGTAGGTAATGGGAACATTGCTGGAGTTGCATTGGCAATTGCACTAGGAGGCCCTGGAGCAACATTTTGGATGGTGATTTGTGGACTGCTAGGGATGTCAACAAAATTTGTTGAATGTACGTTAGGGGTTCAATATAGAGATGTAGGTGAAGATGGAACAGTATATGGAGGTCCGATGTATTATATTACAAAAGGATTAAAAGAAAGAGGATTTGAAATGGTAGGAAAAATAGCAGCCGTTATTTTTGCTATCTTCTGTATCGGAGGATCTTTTGGTGGTGGAAACGCAGCTCAGTCTAACCAAGCGACTGTTGTGTTAAAAGAATTATTAGGATTAGAAAGCTCGGCAGCAGGAGCAATTATTGGAATTATATTAGCAGTATTAGTGGGTATCATTATTATTGGTGGAATTAAAAGAATTGCTCAGGTTACTGAAAAAATAGTTCCTTTTATGGCTGTTTTATATTTGTTAGCATGTTTGTATATATTAGGAGCTAATTTCTCGTTAATTGATGATGCATTTGCATTAATCTTTAGAGAAGCTTTTAATCCAACGGCTATTGGAGTTGGTGGATTTATAGGTGTATTATTAGTTGGATTTAAAAGAGCTGCATTTTCGAATGAAGCTGGTGCAGGTTCTGCGTCAATTGCCCATTCAGCTGTAAAAACAAAATATTCTGCATCAGAAGGGTTGGTTGCGTTATTAGAGCCGTTTATTGATACCGTTGTAATTTGTACAATGACAGCCTTAGTAATTATCATTTTTAACTTTGGTGGAGATGCATCTGGAGCTACAATTTTTGAATATGGTGGTGATGGTGTTGGTGCTGTATTTATTGATGGAGAAGCCTATGAAGGAGCAGCAATTACTTCTAAAGCATTTGCAGAATACATCCCTTTTTCTAATGTATTCTTAACAATAGCAGTAGTGTTATTTGCAGTTTCTACAATGATTTCTTGGTCTTATTACGGATTACAATCATGGAAATTCTTATTCGGAAGAGGAAGAGTAGCTGATTTAACATATAAGTTTTTATTCTTATTGTTTGTTGTAATTGGTGCTGCTGCAAGTATGAAATCTATTTGGGATTTCTCAGATGCAATGATTTTTGCAATGGTATTCCCTAATATGATTGGATTGTATTTCTTATTCCCAGTGGTTAAGAAACAGTTAAATAGATATTTAGATGCTATAAAAGCAAGTAAAGCATAAATAATTTTTTATGAAAATTAGTAAACCCCATTTCTGGTACAATAAAAGCCAACGAAATGGGGTTTTCTTTTTGCTATTATTAATAGCAATTCTTCAGGTAGCAATTTCTTTTGTTGATTTTTCAAGTGATAATACTGTTTTTGATTCCAATGAATCTATTGCGTTACATGCTAAAATAGATTCCTTAAAGAAAATTGAAATTGAAAAAAGCAAACCAAAAACCTTCCCTTTCAACCCAAATTACATAACAGACTATAAAGGTGCTCAACTAGGAATGTCAATTCAAGAGATAGATAGATTACATGCTTTTAGAAAGAACAATAAATTTATTAATTCTGTAAGTCAATTTAAAGAAGTAACACAGGTTTCAGATAGTTTATTGAATGCAATTTCACCTTATTTTAAGTTTCCAGATTGGGTTGTTAAACAACAAAGTAAGAGCGTCAAAAAAGCAACACATAAAGAGAAGATTTCTAAGTTTAGTACTACAGATATAAATGTTGCTACTGTAGATGATTTTCAAGCAATAGCCGGAGTTAATAAATACTTAGCTCAAAGAATACTTAATTACAGAAAAAGACTCCAGGGGTTTACATTTCAAAATCAATTACTAGAAGTTTGGAAAATAGATTCAACTACAGTCCAAAGAATTTTAAATAAATTTAAAATTATTGATAAGCCCATCATTAAAAAAATAAATATAAACACGGCTACTTTTAAACAAGTGCTTTCAAACCCTTATATAGAGTATGATCTATGTAAAAAAATCTTCGAATTTAGAGATGAAGTGGCTGAAATACAATCGATTGAAGAATTAAAAAATATTGAAGGATTTCCAATAGATAAATATGATAGAATAGTTCTATATTTGGAAGCTAAATAAATAAACAAAAGATTGTAGAATGAATAGCATGTACTTTACAGAAGAGCATATTGCATTTAGAGAAAGTTTTAGAGAATTTTTAAAAAAAGAAGTATCACCATACATAGATAAATGGGAAAACGAAGGTGCTATAGAGCGCTTTATTTGGAAGAAATTTGGAGATATGGGATATTTCGGATTAAATGTTTCTGAGGAAAATGGAGGATTAGGACTTGATATTTTTTATACAATTATTTTTTTAGAAGAACTACAAAGAATTCATTCAGGTGGTTTTGCTGCTGCAATGTGGGCCCATGTCTATTTAGCCATGACACACTTAGAAAAAGAAGGAGATGCTAGAATCAAAGAAGAATATTTGTTGCCTAGTATTCATGGAGATAAAATAGGTTGTTTGTGTATTTCAGAGCCTTTTGCTGGTTCTGATGTTGCAGGTATTAGAACAACAGCAGAAAAGAAAGGAAACACCTATGTGATCAATGGCTCAAAAACATTTATTACAAACGGAGTGTATTCAGATTATCTAGTTGTTGCTGCTAAGACACAGCCAGAATTGGGAAATAAAGGAATTAGTATTTTTTTAGTAGATAGAAACACTAAAGGTGTTTCTGCCACCAAGTTAGACAAGCTTGGTTGGAAAGCTTCAGATACTGGAGAAATCTCTTTTGATAATGTTGTGATTTCTGAAGAAAATTTAATGGGTGAAGAAGGAAAAGGATTTCCATACATAATGCAACACTTTGCGCTAGAGCGTTTAATTATGGGTGTAAATGCACATGCAAGAGCAGAATATGCTATTGAATATGCGCTTGGCTACATGAAAGAAAGAATTGCTTTTGGGAAGTCGTTAGATAAATTTCAGGCCTTAAGACATAAAGTTGCTGAAATGGCAAGTGAAGTAGAAATGTGTAAAGAGTTCAACTATTCCATAGCAAAGCGTTTAAATGACGGGCAATATGTAGTAAAAGAAGCAAGCATGTCTAAGCTATTATCTACAAAAATTGCAGATTCTGTAATTTACGATTGTCTTCAGTTGCTGGGAGGTTATGGTTATATGGAAGATTATCCGATGGCAAGAATGTTAAGAGATAGTAGATTAGGTCCAATTGGTGGCGGAACTTCTGAAATCTTAAAAGAGATTATCGCAAAAATGATTATCGACAAAAAAGACTATAAGCCAGCAACTAATTGATTTTAATTTCGTTTTTGCGAAAATGTTTTTCACATTCGCAAAAATGATTATCGACAAAAAAGACTATAAGCCAGCGACTTAGAATTATTTACGGAATAGAAGTTTTTTAAAAATCACTCGATTGTAGAGTGATTTTTTATTTTTAAATAAAATTGTTCAATAATCAAAATAACTTTGTATTTTTGCAGTCCATTTAAAAAAACAAATAGATAGAACAAATGAAAGGAGGTGCCAATATATGTTAATTATACCAGTTAAAGAAGGAGAGAATATAGATAGAGCTTTAAAACGTTTCAAAAGAAAATTTGACCGTACGAAGACAATGAAGAACTTACGTAACAGAAAACATTTTACAAAACCTTCTGTTGCTAAAAGAGCTCAAAACATTAAAGCATCTTATGTTCAGAAATTAAAAACTCAAGAAGAAGTAGGTTAGTCATAATCAACTATCACAATATAAAATCCTGTTTGTAAAACAGGATTTTTTTTTGTTTTATACCATTGCTAATAGATATATATGTAAATTTGAAAAGAACAAAAAAGTAAAAATGATCACTTCTTTTTTAGAGTATTTAGTTTTAGAGAGAAAATATTCAAGTCATACAGTAACAGCCTATAAAAATGATCTCCATTCGTTTTTTGAGTTTTGTAAAGATGAATATGAAACTGAAAACTTGAAGGATGTGCATTACAGTCAAATTAGATCTTGGATTGTAAAATTGGTTGATGAGGGTATTTCAAACAATTCTATAAATAGAAAAATAAGTTCTTTAAAATCGTTCTATAAATTTTTACAAAAAACAAATCAAATTACTGCAAATCCACTTGTAAAACATAAGTCACTTAAAGTTGCAAAGAAAGTACAGGTTCCGTTTACCTCAAAAGAAATAAATGAAGTTATTGATGGATTAGAAGTTGAAAGTGATTTTAAATCCATTAGAAATAAGTTAATTGTAGAACTTTTTTATTCTACAGGAATGAGAAGAGCAGAGTTAATCAATTTAAAATTGAATGCCATAAATTTTCAATCAAAAACAATTAAAGTTTTAGGAAAAAGAAATAAAGAAAGATTAATTCCTTTAATTCCGTCTGTTATAAAAACAATTGAAGAGTATATCTCATTTAAAAATAAAATTACCACTAATACTGATTATTTATTTGTCA
>JALQYN010000080.1 GCA_023254055.1 Polaribacter sp. | reverse complement strand
ATATGGCAACAATTCTTTTTCGAAGATTGCTTTCTTTTAAATGATACACTTCATTACCATTATGATGCAATAAAAAAGCAATTGATGGATGTGCTAAGGCAACACGCTGAAATTCATCAATAATATGACGAGTTTCAATGGCGTCTGATTTTAAAAAATTACGTCTAGCCGGAATGTTGAAAAATAAATTCTTTACAGAAATACTAGTTCCTTTGGGTGTAGAAACCACTTCTTGAGCAGTAATTTTACTTCCCTCAATTTTTATATGTGTTCCTAATTGTTCGTCTGTTAATTTTGTTTTTTGCTCTACATGCGCAACAGCGGCTATTGAAGCTAATGCCTCTCCACGAAAACCTTTGGTATTGATGTTAAATAAATCTTGAGCGTCTTTAATTTTAGAAGTTGCATGGCGTTCAAAAGATAATCGTGCGTCTGTCGGACTCATTCCCTTACCATCATCAATAACTTGAATTAAGGTTTTGCCAGCATCTTTTATTAATAAAGTTACAGAAGATGCGCCAGCATCAATGGCATTTTCTAGCAATTCTTTAACTACAGAAGCAGGTCTTTGCACAACTTCTCCTGCAGCAATTTGATTGGCAACATGATCTGGTAATAATTGAATGATATCTGACATCTATTTATTGTAAAAAGATAGATAAATCAAAGTCGATAATGTATAAGAAGATAAAAGTTAAAATAACAATAATGGTTACTAAGGTTTTATTGACACCTTTTCCTCTAGATTCTTTTAATTCATCCCACGCAGTAATAAATTTTGTTTTTAACCCTTTGTTTTTTCCGGTTGTTGTTCTAAATTCATCGAACTTGTGTTTTATTTCATAAGGGTTTCCTTCTCCCTGATAAAATCTAGGTTTATAATTAAATTTTTTATTTGTGCGTTTTAAAAATCCCATAATTAGTGTAATAAATTAAGTTTATTGATTTTTCATATTACAAAAATCAAACCAACTTAAGCTTGTAAGTCAAATTTACAGAATAAAAAAGAAGTGGTCAAGAAATGTTAAAAAGTATCGTGTTAAAACTCTCTTAAGGCTGCCATTTTTATTGCCGCAACCGCACACTCAATTCCTTTATTACCTAGTTTGCCACCAGATCTATCGATAGACTGTTGTTTGGTGTTGTCTGTAAGTACACAAAAAATTACAGGAATATCGTATTTGATATTCAAGTCAACAATTCCTTGAGTAACCCCTTCACAAACAAAATCAAAATGTTTGGTTTCACCTTGGATTACATTTCCAATTGCAATGATTGCATCTACTTTTTGTGACACGATCATTTGTTTACAACCAAAAACCAATTCAAAACTACCTGGAACCTCCCAAGAAACAATATTTTTTTCTTCTGCGCCACAATCTATTAAAGTTTCGATTGCTCCTTTTTGAAGATTTTTTGTAATGTCTGGATTCCACTCAGAAACAACAATCCCAAATCGAAACGGTTTCGCATTTGGGATTGTAGGTTTATCGTAATAAGATAAATTTGTTGTAGCCATGAAGCTTAGTTTTTAGCAGCAAATTCTGCACTACTGATATATTTATCTATTTCTCCAGCTTGATAAGAAGTTGGGAACTCAGATTTTATTCTTTTAAATAAGGTTAAAGCTTGACTATAATTTTTTAAATTCATTGAAAGCTGACCAGCTTTGAACAAAAATAGCGGAGTTGTATAGTTGTTTACTTTTTTGGTAGCTTTTAAATAATAATCAACAGCATCATTGTATTGGTTAATATCTGCAAAAGCATCACCAATAGCTCCTAAAGCAACAGGTCCAATACCTATATCATCTGAAGAAAACTTACTTAAATACTCAACTGCTTTGTCGTATTTTTTCAATTTCAAATACGAAAGACCTGCGTAATAGTTTGCCAAATTACCGGCTTCAGTTCCTCCGTAAGTATTTGCAATATCTACAAAACCATATTTTCCGTCTGCACCGTCTAAACCTAAGTTTAGTAAAGAATCTACACCAACAGAAACGGTGTTTGCTTGGTTAAAATGTTTTCTCGGAAAAGACAATTCGTTTGCAGCTTCTTTTTCAGTTGGCTCAATAACATATTTATTGTACCCTAAATATCCTAAAATGATAACAGCAACAAGTACCAAACCATAAAATAAGGGTTTGCTATTTTTCTCTATCCATTGCTCAGATCTCGATGCAGTTTCGTCTAAAGTGTTAAAAACTTCTGCCGTTGTACTTTGCTCTTGAGCTTGTTCTCTATTGTCTTTTGGTTTTGATCCTCTTTTCTTGTATGTTGCCATTTCGCTAAAAAATTAGTAGGCGCAAAAATAGTTTATTTAATTGGATTTTAAAAACAGATAATTCGCAAAATTTTCAATAATTTGCAATTTCTTACTTTATATAATAAGTAAACATGTATTTACAGAAAATTTCTTTAGTTAATTTTAAAAATATAACTTCACAAACATTTGATTTTCAGGAGAAAATAAATTGTTTCGTGGGCGATAATGGCATTGGTAAAACCAATATTTTAGATGCTATTTATTATTTGTCTTTCGCAAAAAGTTATTTTAATCCGATTGCTTTGCAGAATATTAGACATGGAGAGGATTTTTTTATGATAGAAGGGAATTATATTTTAGGCGAAAGAGACGAAAAAATTGTTTGCAGTTTAAAAAAAGGACAGAAAAAAATATTAAAAAGAAATGATAAAGCGTATGAAAAATTTTCTGAGCATATCGGACAAATCCCTTTGGTGATTATTTCTCCTGCGGATAGAGATTTAATTGTTGAGGGAAGTGAAACAAGAAGAAAATTTATAGATGGTGTTATTTCTCAACAAGACAAAGATTATTTACAAAACTTAATTCAGTATAACAAAGTGGTAAGTCAGCGAAATGCACTCTTAAAATATTTTGCTGCTAATAGAACTTTCGATGCACTGAATTTAAAAATTTACGACGAACAATTGATTTCTTACGGTACGATTATCTATAAAAAGCGCGCTGCTTTTTTAGAACGATTTGTTCCGATATTTAATGAAAAATATCAAATTATTTCTGAAGATAAAGAAACGGTTAATTTGGTGTATAAAAGTCAGTTGCAAACTATGTCTTTTGAAAAATTATTGACACAAAACTTAGAAAAAGACAAGATTTTACAATATACTACGGTTGGTATTCATAAAGACGATTTAAGTTTTGAGATTGGTGAGTACCCTATAAAAAAGTTTGGGTCGCAAGGACAGCAAAAATCGTATTTAATTGCGTTAAAGTTGGCTCAATTTCAGTTTATCAAAGAGCAATCTAATGTAGTCCCTATTTTGTTGTTAGATGATGTTTTTGATAAATTGGATGAACACAGAGTTTCACAAATAATTAATTTGGTTAATAAAGATGAGTTTGGACAAATTTTTATTACCGATACGCATGCAGAAAGAACAGAGGAAGTGATTAAAAAGAGTAATAAACCCTATCAAATGTTTAAGTTGTAAAAAAAAGTTACAAAGTGGCAATGTTTCAGAGAAACAACCTAAAAGAGTTGTAAAGTTGAAATGATTTTTTTTATTTTACTTAAAACTTAAAACTTAAAACTTAAAACCAAATATGGCAAAAAGAGAAAATGACGCTTTTTCTGTAAAAGATTTAATGGGATCTTTTATCAAAGAAAACAACCTTTCTAAAGGAATGCAAAAATTGAAGATAGAAGAGATTTGGGCAAAACTAATGGGGCAAGGTGTTGTTTCGTATACAGAGAAAGTGCAATTGCAAAACAAAACTCTGGTCATTTCTTTGTCATCTTCTGTTTTACGAGAAGAATTGAGTTATGGAAAAGAAAAAATTATAACGATGATGAATGAAGAACTAGGAGAGGAGTTGATTTCTAAAATTATGTTGGTATAATTTCTGTTGTCAGTTATCAATTATCATTTGTCAATTTAAAAAACAAAAAACTCGATGTATTTGCATCGAGTTTTTATGTAGTTAAGCGTTATATTAAGAAAAATTCTTAGAACATTTCTCTTCCTGCAAAATGAAAAGCTCCTTCGATAGCAGCGTTTTCATCAGAATCAGAACCGTGTACTGCATTTTCTCCAATAGAAGTTGCATATAATTTTCTGATAGTTCCTTCTGCAGCTTCAGCTGGATTTGTAGCGCCGATTAAAGCTCTAAAATCTTCAACTGCGTTGTCTTTCTCTAAGATTGCCGATACAATAGGTCCACGTGTCATAAATTCTACCAACTCTCCAAAAAATGGACGTTCGTTATGCACTGCATAAAATGCCTCTGCATCTCTTTTTGTCATTTGAGTTAACTTCATTGCAACTATTCTAAATCCTGCTGCGTTAATTTTTTCTAAGATTGCTCCAACGTGTCCGTTTTCTACTCCGTCAGGCTTAATCATTGTAAATGTTCTATTTGTTGCCATTTCTAATTTTAAAAATTTTGTGCAAAAGTACAGATTTATATGTTAATTACAAGTTAATTATAAGTTTGAATGTGTTACTGCTGTAAAACATTCACTTAAACACGCATTTGCATCCTACCTTTTTTTGCATTGAAATCGAATTTTAAGATTTTAGTTCTTTTTAATCACAATCCAGAATGTGTTTATCTTAATGTGTTTATCTTAAAAAGTGTGTGCTGTTTTTTAGAATTGATTTAACACAAATCTAAGATTTATTTGTTTAGCAGATTTGGTATTATGTCGTATATTCGCAGCTTATGGAGAAAGGACAATTACATAAATTACAATCGTTTTTATCATCAAAAAAAAACATTGTAATTGTACCGCATAGAAATCCTGATGGAGACGCAATGGGTTCTACTTTGGCATTGTGTCAATACTTTAATTCAAAGAATCATTTAGCAACCGTTGTAGCGCCAAATGAGTATCCAGAGTTTTTACATTGGTTGCCAGGGAGTAAAGATGTACTCTTATTTGACAAGCAGAATAAACAAGCAAAAAGAGCCATTGCTAATTCTGATATTATTTTCTTACTAGATTTTAATGCTTTGCATAGAGTTGGAGATGACATGGAAAAAACATTAGAAGCGTATGAAAACGATTTTGCTTTGATAGACCATCATCAGCAACCTGAAGAGATTGCAACCTATTTATATTCTGACACTTCTATTTGTTCTACAGCGCAAATGGTTTATCATTTTTTAGAGATGTTAAATGATACAGAAAGCATTACAAAAGATATTGCAACTTGTTTGTATACAGGGATTATGACGGATACAGGTTCGTTTCGATTTAGATCTACCACTGCTGAAACCCATAGAATTGTTGCACGATTAATTGAAAAAGGAGCAGAGAACGATAAAATTCATAGCAATGTATACGATTCTAATTCGTACAATAGATTGTTGTTGCTTGGGCAAGCGTTGTCTAATTTGAAAATATTTCCAGCATACAAAACAGCTTTTATCACAATTTCAGAGAAAGAAAAAAAGAAATTTCATTATAAAAAAGGGGATACAGAAGGGGTGGTTAACTATGCGCTATCTTTAAATGATATTGTTTTTGCAGCTATTTTTATTGAAGATAAAGAGCAGAAAATAATCAAAATATCGTTCCGCTCTAAAGGTGATTTTTCGGTCAATCAATTTGCTAGAAATTATTTTAATGGGGGTGGGCATGATAATGCTGCTGGAGGAAAATCTGATCTTACTTTAGAAAAAACAGTTGCATATTTCACTTCGCTATTACCAAATTACACAAAAGAATTACAAAACTCTTATGAAGAATAAACCCTACTTATTTATAAGTTTGCTCTTGCTTTTTTCTTGTAAAGAGCAAGAAGCGAGAAGACCTGTAGTTCAAAAAACAACAACCATTTTGTCTGAAACGATAGCACAAAATAAAAAGTTAGTAGCTCTAGAAAATAAGACAATAGAAAGGTATATAGCACAAGATACTACAAAGCAATACAAGGTAGCATCTTATGGTTTCTGGTATGCGTATGAAACTAAAAAACCACAGGAAACATTAACGCCAAAGATTGGTGATGTTGTAGAAATAGCCTATAATATAACAGATTTATACGGAAATGTTTTTTATGCTAAGGACGACTTAGGGATAAAGAAATACACGATAGATAAAGAAGATTTTATACCTGCTTTACAAGAAGGAATAAAGTTGATGAAAATAGGAGAAACTATTACATTTGTCATTCCGTCTTATAGAGCCTATGGTTTAGTTGGAGACGAAAATAAAATAGGAATCAATCAAACAATAAAAAGTACAGTAACATTAATATCAATCAAACAAAATTAATTAAAAGATGAAAGTTTTTAAATTATTAGTATTTGCTTTTTTAAGCGTAACAATTGTTTCTTGTAATAACAAATACGAAACCAAAAAGTTAGATTCTAAATTAGATTCTGTAAGTTATGCGCTAGGTATTGACATTGCTGTAAAAATTAAATCTAATTTAGGGAAAATTGATACAGATCTATTTATTCAAGGATATTTAAACGCAATAGATTCTTCAGGTTTGTTATTAAAACCCAAAGATTTAAATATCATAAATACCTATGCTAAACAAAAAAGGATTGAAGAGATTAATAGACAACAACTAAAATCGAAAGCAACAGTAGAGAAAAAATTTGCTGATGTTAAAAAAAGAGGTGAGCAGTTTTTAGCCTATAATAAAAATAGAAAAGGCATTATAACCACCAAAAGCGGATTGCAATATGAAATTTTAAAAGAAGGAAAAGGTGAAAAACCAACCTCTACTTCTACAGTTAAGGTACATTATACTGGAAAATTAATAAACGGGGCAGTATTTGAAAGTTCACGTAGCAATAATGAGCCTTCAACTTTTCAAGTAAACGGAGTAATCAGAGGTTGGACAGAAGGATTGCAATTAATGAAAGAAGGAGCACAATACCGCTTCTTTATTCCTCAAGAATTAGCGTACGGCTCAACCTATAAAAGTAGTGACATTCAACCATTTACCGCTTTGGTATTTGACATTGAATTGGTAGAAATAGTAAAAACCAAATAACAATTAATACACATTATGAAATTTTTTAAATTCTTTTTTGTGGCTGCAATTTTACTTGTGGCTGCTTGTAAACCAGCAAAATACCCTGACTTAAAAGACGGGCTGTATGCAGATATCGAAACGAATAAAGGAGATATTTTACTTAAATTATATGAAGAAGATGTGCCTTTAACGGTTTCTAGCTTTGTTTCTTTGGCCGAAGGAGATAACCCAAATGTAACAGACTCTTTAAAAGGTAAAAAATATTACAACGGATTAACTTTCCATAGAGTTTTAAAAGATTTTATGATACAAGGTGGTGATCCTTTAGCAAACGGAACAGGGGGTCCAGGTTATAAGTTTGAAGACGAATTTCCAAAAGATTCTTTAGGAAATTTAAAGTATAAACATGATGCAGCTGGAGTGCTTTCTATGGCAAATGGTGGACCTGGAACTAACGGAAGTCAATTTTTCATTACACATAAAGCTACGCCTTGGTTAGACGGAATACATACAGTATTTGGTAAGGTTGAAAAAGGACAAGATGTTGTGAATGCAATTGCACAAAAAGATACAATCAAAAAAGTATCAATCATTAGAGTTGGTAATAAAGCAAAAGGATTTGATGCAGGAAAAGTTTTTACAACAGAAATTGAAAATTCTGTGCTAGCAAAACAAAAACGAATTGAAGAAGCAAAAAAAGCTGCCGCTGCTTTTCAGAAAACACAAGGAATTGATGATGCTACAAAAACAGCTACAGGATTGCGTATTCTAACACTTAAAAAAGGGAAAGGGAAGAAGTTCTCACCTAATATTCCAGCAACAATTCATTATAATATGATGTTGGCAACAGGAAAACCAATTCAATCTACTTTTGGAGGTAAACCTTATACATTTACGTTAAGTCAACAACCTATGATTGCTGGTGTTAATGAAGCAATAGTAAATATGGTAGAGGGCGAAAAAGTACGTTTGTTTATACCATATAACTTAGGATATGGAGAAAGAGCTTATGGGCCTTTTCCAGAGAAATCTGATTTAATTTTTGAATTGGAAATTGTAAAAGTAGGGAAGTAATCTATGTTTGATATCTTATTACAAAAAGACAAACAAATCCTTATCTACTTAAATAATTTAGGAAGTGAACAATGGGATCCGTTTTGGTTATTTATTACCAATCAACTGAACTGGGCTCCATTGTTTTTGCTTATTATCTTTTTAATGTTTAAAAAATTTGGCTGGAAAAGAGGATTGTTTTTAGTGCTTTTTGTAAGTTTATTGGTTGCGTTTTCTGATCAATTTACCAATGTTATTCGTGGTATTTTTGAACGCCTACGCCCCAATAACGATACAAGTATCAATTATTTATTAAGAACATTAATTACACCGCAGAGCTATAGTTTTACTTCTGGACACGCAACGACTTCGATGACCTTTTCTGTGTTTGTATATCTATTGTTAAAAGACAGCTACAAGTACATTAAATTTATATTTATTTTCCCGTTATTTTTTGCTTATAGCAGATTGTATTTAGGAGTTCATTTTCCTATTGATATATTAACAGGCGGAACTATTGGTGCAATTTTGGGCTGTTATGCCTTTAAGTTAGAAGAATTTTTAGCAAGAAAAATAGTTGCTACTTAGTTTTTTTATTGTTGTAATACAAATACTTTGTAGCATTATAATACCCTCTTAAAAGGCTATCCATTTGTTTGGTAACAATCGGATGGTCTTTTTTAATGTCGGTCAAATCTTTTCCATTAAAATCGTACAAATTAACAGTATTAGAAACCGTAGTCATGGTGTAATAATAATTGTTTTGTAACAATCCAATTGCAGGTTCGCCATTAATGGCTTTGTATAAAAAGGCAAAATCAGTACCATGAATGGTGTCTAATGCATTAGAACCCAACGTGTAATTGGTATAGTTGATGTTTGCCAAACTAGCAGCAGTAGGCACCACATCTACCAATTTCGTAAATTTAGAATACACTTTAGGCTTAGTAAATTTAGGAGCGTGGATAAAAAAGGGTACATGATGCACTACGGTTCCTAATTCTGACTCTTCCTTGGCTAAAAAGTCAACAGGATTCATAGCGGTGTTATGATCTCCAAAAAACAAGAAAATTGTATTGTCATAATATCCAGCTTCTTTTGCACGTCTTAAAAAGACGTCTACATTAAAATCTAAATAACGCAGTGCATTGATTTGAGCTACCGATTTAAAACCAGATTTCTCTAACAATTCCTTGCTAATCTCGTCTTCTTTTAAAGGTCTATAGGTTTCTTTTTTATCGGGCACCGTAAATGGCATGTGATTGGTTGCCGTTTGTATATAAGCTATAAAAGGCTTGTTTTGTTGATGTAATTTCTGCAATTCTTTGTCCGACTCTTTAAACAATTCATAATCATCAATTCCCCAAACATCTGCCCGGTTTTCTTCCTGATAACTTCCTTCTTCAAAGATTTTTAAATCGGTGATGTTCGATTGAAAAATTCCGCGAATGTTAGCCCAATTTGCACTTCCCCCTAAAAAATACAATTTTTCATATCCCTTAAACTGATCAAATATAATGCGTTGATCAATCACCATCGGATTTCGAGAAGCTGTTTCTACATTGTCTACATCAGGCAATCCAGTAATACTTGCAAAGACACTTCCAGCGGTTCCTGCTTTGTGAACATAAAAATTTTCAAAAATGGCACTGTGTTGTATAATGCTATCCATTTTTGGTGTTGTATTGATAGGGTTTCCAAAATAACTCATAGGTGCAGCTCCTAACGATTCTAACATCACAATTACTACGTTGGGTGTTTCAGAAATAGAATCGGCTCTTACTACCTTTCTTTGAAAAGATAAACTATCTTTTGGTAAGCCTAGTTGTTTGGCAACTGCAGGATAATATTTTTTAGTTTTTTCGATGTCAAAACCATCACTTCTAAACGCAAAACTATCGTAGAAATATAAAATAGGATTCAACGCAAACTGATTTACTGGCTGATTTTTAGAAAAAAATGCCTGACTCCAACGCAACGGATAATGTGTAAAGCTGTTATATATACCGAATGCCAATATGAAAAATGGAACTACAATAAAAAAGGCTTTTCTTTTTTTAGAAATTGGAGTAGTGCCAACTGCAAATTTTTTATAGATAAACGTGTTGAGTTTGTAAATTACTATTCCTAAAATAAGCAACCCAAAGAAGCCTTTATACACAGGGTAACTTTCAAACAATACCTGTGTAGAAATATCTAAATTGCTTAAGAAACGTAAGGAAGCAGCATCTAGACGGATGTTTAAATAATCATAATAACCAAAATCTACCAGGTAAAACAAGGTGAGTACCAAATAGAAAACAGTAAAATATAGGGTGCTTATTTTTTTATAAATGGTGTTTTTAAAAAAACGTTGATTGATAATAAATAATAAGATAGCCATTGGAAAAACCACCAATGTTGCTAGTTTGATATCAAATCGAATTCCCAAACCAAATGCTTGCTGAATTTCTGATGTAGAAACAGAATTTAATTGTGCAAAAAAGAAATAGAAAGCAATTCTAAAAAGAAAAGCAAATAGTGCAATGGCAAAGAGTTGTACAAAAATGTATTTTATATAATTAGGTATTCTTTGTTGCATTTTGTCTTTTAGAAAAAGCAAAGATATCAATTTTGTAAGATGAAGTAAAGAAATGTATTGTGTAAATTTTTTGTTTACTTTTTTTAAAGAGGTTAGTTATTTACTTCATTTGCTTTTAAAACGCGTATAAAATTACTTCCAAGAATTTTAACAATATCTTTTTCGTTGTATCCTCTATCTACCAATGCTTTTGTAATTATTGGATAGGTAGTTACATCGTCTAATTGTTTTGGGGTCAAATTAATTCCGTCAAAGTCAGAACCAAGACCAACATAATCTACACCAACCAATTTAACGATGTAATCAATATGATCCATCAGCATCGATAAAGGCGGTCTTAATGCTTGTACCTCATTGTCGTATTTTTTATACAAAACATCTAGCATACTCCAACCATCTAATCCACTTTTTGTAAGAGCCTCACTTTCTTTAGCGTGTTTCTTTAAAAAATCACTTTCTTTTTTATCAAAACTTGGATCTATAAAGCCTGGATGAAAATTTACCATAATTACACCACCATTTTTGGCAATTGCTTTTATTTGTTCATCTTTTAAATTTCTTCGACTTGCTACAAGGTTATATACAGAGCTATGTGAAGCAATTATTGGTTTGGTTGTGGTAGCAATGACATCTTTAAAAGTCTGTTCTCCAACATGACTCACATCTACCATCATTCCAAGTTCATTCATACGTTGTACTACTTGTATTCCAAAAGCTGTTAGTCCTTTTTGAACCAAATCAGGGTTTGTAGTTTCGTCTGCGGCACTTGTTGCCCAATTGGGTGCAACGTTATGCGTTAAGGTTAAATATCGCGCACCGCGCTTGTATAGCGCTTCTAGCTTCGTTAGATCATCTTCAATCATATGGCCACCTTCTACACCAAACATTGCCGCAATTTTATGGTTTTTTACAGCTTCCATCATTTCTTTAGAATTTGCCACTTTAACAATCTTCTCTGGGTTACGAGCTACCACGGCGTCAAGACTATCCATTTCTCTATTAGCGTATGCATATGGATTTTTTGCTGCACCATCACAATACACAGAAAACACTTGAACATCTAAACCACCTTTTTTCCACCTTGCAAGGTCGCTATGTGTTGTTCCAGTAAGATCTTTGTCGAAAACTATACCGTTGTCTACAGCTTTCATTAAGATATCATTATGGGTATCTACCACAATTGCATTGGCATGAATCTCTTGATAGGTCTTAGATTTCTCTTTTTTTTCAGGTGAAGGTTTACAGGATACTAAAACAATAAATAGCAGTATTAAAAATCTCATAATCTTTTAATTTTAGATGTTTTTTGGTGTGTTTTCGTTATTTCTTTTGATTCTTCAAAAATTGTTTGATGGCAGCAATCAACGCTGGTCGATTATCATTAGAAGTAGCATGTCCAGCTCCTTCAATAATTACAAAGGTTGAATTCGGAACCATATCTTTGAATTTTTTTACCGTCTGTGGTCTCGCTTCATCAAATTCTCCAGTAGTAAATAATACGGGTACTTTAATGTCTTTAAGGGTTTCATGGATGTCGTAATTTCTTAGTGTTCCTGTTGAAGTAAACTCACTTGGACCCCACATATAGTTGTAAATAAATCGATCGCGTTTGTATTTTAGGGTATCATATGGATGCTTTTTATATTCGGTTCTTCTTCCATGTTTTTTTGCAAAAACTTTGTTGGCATTTTCGTACGAATCCGTGTTAAAAAGACTGTCAGCTTCAGCAATTTTAATAGCAGTTTGAATAGAGTCTGGTAATCCAGCCACAAGAATGTCTGCATCTGCAGTCCAAATTTTAGTGCTAAAATAAGGGCTGTTAAATATAAGTCCTTTGATGCCTTCTGGATATTTATTGTAGTACTCAAGAGCTAAGGCAGTACCCCAAGATCCACCAGATAAATAAAATTCATTCAACTTTAATTCGTTTTTAACCGCACGAACTTGTTCAACAAGTTTATCTACTTTAAGTAGGGTAGTGTCTTTATGGTGGTCAGACCTTCCATTTCCTAATTGATCAAATACAATTACTGGTCGTTCATCAGCAATTTCAGACAAGTTAAAACTACTTGTGCCGCCAGGTCCACCATGAAGATTCAGTAAAGGAGCGCTGTTGCCTTCTCCAGTTATTGCGTACCAAATTTTTCCACCCTCAACTTGTACGTATCCATTTTTAGCTTTTAAATAGGGATTAGATGGTTGTTCTTTAGGAGCACAACTAGAAATAAATAAAATTAAAATACCAATAGTAACTATGTGATTTAATCCAAAGGTAAATTTAACCTGTCTGCTTAAAATAAAGACAGGTTTTTTAGTGATGTTTTTTTTCATATTGTTGTTTCTAATGTGACTATAGAATTTTATCATTGGTTAGTGAAGTTGTTAGACACCTAATTTAGCAAATAAATATCAGACCTGCCTGCTGGCAGGCTTTCGTTATTATGAACAAAGATAATGAAATTCAATTAAAAGTACATAAAAAGGCTATTTTATAAAATAGCCGTATCACTCTGAAAGTAAATGAATGGAACTAGAACTTGGTATAATTGAATTGCTTTAAAGAAATAAATTATTGTTTCTTTTTGTATAACTTATTTCCTGCTTCTTCAAATTTATCGCCAGGTATCCAGTATGGCCTTTGATCCCAATTTGAAATTAGTTCTGCAGATCTGATATAAGAAATCCAATATTTATAGACATAGTCAAGATCAACGGAATCAAATTCATCATTCGGTTGATGATAATAAGTAGAAATTCTTTCATCAAATGCTGCCATAGACATCTTAAAATTAATAGCTGGAACTCCTTTCTTTGCGAAGCTCACCTGATCGGATCTTTCATAGTAACCTTCACTTGGAATTCGGTCACCCATAACACCAAGCCCAACTTCTTTGGCTGCTTGATATACAAATTTATCAATATTGGTTCTTGCTGTATCAAGTAAAGTTATATTCTCTACATCGGTGTATCCTGAATTATCAATGTTCAAAGCAAATACACTTTTTTCTAATGGGACTTTTGGATTCTCAGTATAAAACGTGCTACCCAACAAACCTTTTTCTTCAGCCGTTAAGGCAATGATAATTATAGATCTTTTGGCAGGATATAAACCAAAATATTTTGCGGCATTTATCAAACCGGTTGTTCCTATCCCGTTATCTCTTGTTCCGTTATAGATAGAATCTAAACCTTTGCCAGATTGTACACCAATATGGTCATAATGTGCACACATGATTACGTACTCATCTTTTAATACAGGATCAGTTCCATCAATTTTACCTACAATATTGTATGATTCAATAGGCTTTTTAATTGAGTTCTCTATCTTAATAGTAGCAGTTGCTCCAGAACCAGTATTTTTCAGTTTTTTAACAAATACATCAGTTGTGTCATTTACCCATAAACGTGGTAAGACCTTTGCTGACCCAATTTCTCCAAGCTTCATTTTTTTACTATTTAGATACTGTGCAACCGCAGACCATGGAAACTTCTGACCTTTACCGTAGATCTCTATTAATCCAATTGCTCCCATTTTTTGCAAATTCTTAACTTGATCTATATTAGTAAGAGCTGCTAGTGGATCTCCCAACACCGTAACCACAATCTTACCTTTCAAATCTGTAGTTTCCAATTCTGATAAATCTTCCAAATACATAATAGGACCTTCAAACACTCCATTTTCGCCATCAAAATATCCCAGATCCAATTTTATATCAAATACCTTATCATATAAAGAGGCAGTTGCTTTAGAAGGAGGTATTGATTCTATTATATTCACTTTTTGAGTATAATCTCCCTTTTTATCACCTAGTGGGTCCAGCCCGTACTTTCTAAATTGCTCTGCAAGGTATCTGCCAGCAATATTCAATTCTATAGTTCCAGTATTTCTCCCTCTTAATTCATCAGCAGTCAGAAACCGTAGATGAGATTCTGCCTCAATTTTATCAATCGTAGATTTTATAGTAGACATTTGTGCAGAAATATTGAAGCTTATAAGTGTTGTAAATACAAACAATAAGACTAATTTGGTTAACTTTATCATAGTTATATAATTTTTGAGAATAATTGTATTGTGCAACTCAAATTTAAGGATTTTAAAATTAATTATAAATTTATCTAATTTTTGGGGTGCACTTCAAAATCCGCAAGGATTTTCGTAAGTAGGCGTGAATTAGCCATTAATTATAGACGTTGTTGTGTGTGGTTTATTTATAGAACATTGTTTTTAATTAAGCTTTTTGAAATAGTTATAATTCTGTTGTGGGAGGTAGTATACAATTGTACCTTTTGTTAGAAGAGATTCAACAAAGCTTAATGCATCAGAACCAGCATTAAAGTTTATGTAATTGTCATTGATGGATAACCGCTTTATCTTATTAATATTTGATAAAGGGGAAATATCGACAATTTCATTGGCACCAAGTTCCAGCCACTCAAGGTTGATCAATGACGATAGTGTAGAAATATGCTCAATTCGATTGTTCCAAAGGAATAATTTTTCCAAAGAAGTTAAGTTCTCCAGAGCGTTGAGATTTTCGATACGATTGTTTCTAAGGTCTAGGTGCTTCAGTGCTACAAGAGTAGCAACAGGGCTTAAATCCATTATATTATTCCCATGGAGTGATAGCTTGTCAAGCTTTGACAAACCTGAAAGAGGTGATAGGTTATCAATCTCATTGTAATCTAAATTTAGCTGAGTAAGGTTAGTCAGGTTTGAAACAGGCCGAATATCAGTTAATTTATTCTTTGATATAATAAGATGTTCCAAGCTAACTAACTTTTTGATAGGTGAGAGATCTGAAACTTTATTCTCTGGTATCCAAATACCATACATGCTATCTAATTCAGATAGAGGTGAGAGATCGCTGATCTTTCCATTGCCAAGATTTAATACTCGTAATCTTTTTAAGTCAGTTAAAGGCGACAGGTCACTAATTGGGTTAGAGTCGGCGGATATTGATAGCAGATTTTTAAAGAACTCAAGACCTTTTAACGAAGTGATTCCTCTATTTCGAATATCCAATCTTTTGATACTGTCTACATGTATTTTTGTGATTTCTCCCGATGGTAATCTAATTATTTCTCTAATCGCAATTTCAAGGTTTGAATCTTCGAAAGAAACAGTTTGAGCAGATGTAATTTGGTTGAAAAGGATAATGAAAAGTATCATCAGCGGTTTCATGGATTGCTTTAATGCTCTATTCATCTATTTTTTTTATTACTGTTTTTAAAATCACACACAACGAGTTTGTGTATGATGTGTTGCGTTGGCTTGCAACTAAGATAGTAAACTATCACGAACCTGAGGAAAATCGGTAGGATTTTCCGAGTAGGCTAGTAGAAGCAATGCGTTATACACGTTGTTGTGCGTAGGCTTTTTTGTCATTCAATTCTACAACTTTCATTAATATATTGTCTATATGTCGAGTCGATATTTTTCTTTTAAATTCGTTTTCCAATTTGTTTTTTTGAGCAAAACATTTATAAAAAAATGAAGCGTATTCTTTGTCGACATTTTCCGAATTAATTTGTTCTTTGTATTTATATTGAAATTTTGTCTTTAAAAGTCCAATTGCCTTTACAGCTCTTGTGTCATAAATAAAAAATAAGTGAGGAAGATGGAAATGTAAATATTTTGAGGAAAATGACCTTTTATTTTGTTCTGTTAATTCCTTAATCAATTCAGTTAAATAAAAATGCACTTTTAATATTTCTGGAATATTTTTTTCGTTCAGTTCTGTTTCAGATTTCAGTTTTTCTAAATAAAAATCCAATTTTGATTTTTTAAATTCAGGTGCAACTTTGTCAATGTAAAAATTATCGTTTTGTTCTTCTTCGGTTTTATTTTTTCTTCTTTCAATTGCCGCTGCATAAGTTCTACCAATTAAAACGGTTTTTCCAATAATTTTGTCCGTTTTCGTATGAGTGAAATTTTCTCCACACATTGAGTAAAGAATTTCGTTGCTAAAATCCCAATCAGTATATTCGGTTTTGTCAATAAATTCTTTGTTAATCATTATAATTTAGTCAAATTATTTGTTGTGAAACGCACTGTTTTTAGCTTACGCACAACGGT
>JALQYN010000060.1 GCA_023254055.1 Polaribacter sp. | reverse complement strand
GATACACAAGAACCAAGTAAAAAAACAACGGCTAGGGAAAGTAGTATTTTTTTCATTTTTCTTAAAAAATTATTTGTTGAACAAATTTATAAAATAGATTCTAATTATACAGTGATTCAGAATTTTTTATGATGATTTTATGAGTATTTTATAATGTATCTTTGTTTTTTATTTAATTTTTAGGCATGAAAAAGTCATTTTTACTGCTTTTTGCAGTTTTTTTAGTTTCTTGTGAAACAGAAAATAAAACAGAAACAATTAATTTTGAAGGATTTGTTTTCGGAACTACTTATCACATTACTTTAAATACAGATAAAAAAATTGAGTATCAAAAGTCAATTGATAGCTTGTTTTTTTTAGTGAATAAATCACTTTCCACATACATTCCAACATCAGATATTTCAAAAATTAATTCAGGAGATTCTACAATTGTTGTAGATGATTTGTTTATTGAAGTATTTAAAAAATCAAAACACATCTATAAAGAAACAGATGGATATTTTGATCCAACGGTTGGTAATTTGGTAAATGCTTGGGGTTTTGGACCGAATCATTTAAAAAAAGAACTAGACAGCTTAGAAGTTCAGAAGATGATGCAGTTTGTTGGTTTAGAGAAAGTGCAGTTAAAAAACAGAATTGTAAAAAAACAATTTCAAGAAATATACTTAGATTTTAACTCCATTGCAAAAGGTTTTGGTATAGATGTAATAGGTCGGTTTTTAGAAAAAAAGAATGTGCAACATTATTTGGTAGAAATTGGAGGAGAAATAAGAGCTAAAGGAAAAAATAACAAAGGTAATTTTTGGAAAGTAGCCATCGAAAAACCAAATACAGATGGTTCACAATCTTTTCAAACAGCTATTGAGTTAGACAATGAATCTATGGCTACTTCTGGAAATTATAGAAAATTTAGAATTACAAAAGCAGGTAAGAAATATGTTCATACAATAAACCCAAAAACAGGATTTGCTAAAGAAAGTAATTTGCTAAGCGCTTCTGTAATTGCAAGTTCAGATTGTGCCGATGTAGACGCGTATGCAACAGCTTTTATGGCGATGGGGTTTGAAAAAACAAAAGAATTTTTAAAAACACATAAAAACATAAAAGTTGTTTTGATGTATTTAGACAAAGAAAATTCGATAAGAGCATATAGGAATTTTTAGTGCTAAGTTATTGTGCAAAAGGCTTTTTAATTTTTTACTATATTGCGACATTAATAAAATAAGGGGATATTTTACAGGGGAATTATGAAAAAACTACTTTTTACACTAGGAATACTTTTGATGAATTTGTCGTTTTTTGGACAATCTAATGAAGAAATTGCTGGAGTGTACATTCGTAAAGCACAAAACAATTATTCAAATTTAGAAATAGACGATGCAGATAAAAATTTTGCAAAAGCTATTAAATTATTAGATACAATTAAGAAACCAGATGTAGCAAGACTAGGGGCTTTAATTAAGTTTGAATTAAATGAATTCGAAGAAGCCAAAAAGTATGCAAAGCAGTATTTTGTTTTGGTAAAAAATAAGAAAACCGAAATCTACACTCAATTGCTTGATCTATATGTTACAATAGAAGAGGAGCTTGAGAAAATTGAACTTGAAAAACAAAAACAAGAGAAGGCAAAACTTGCCAGAGAAAAAGAAATCAGAAGAATAGATTCTTTAAAAACTGTATGGAAAAACAGGTCAGATGCATTAACGCTTCAATTTGAATCAATTCAAGCTTTTAATAAATATGGAGTATCCGTTTTTCAAAAAGGAGAATTTTTTGGAGCAATGAATGATCTGGGCACAGTTCTAGTTCAGCCAAATATTTATAAAGATGTAAAGAGTTTTGATGGTTTTATTCTTTTTCTAAACAAGAAAGAAAATCCAACTAAAATTTATTGCTTTAATAGTAAAACAAAAAAAGGATTTTTATTGCCGAATATAGCTGACTTTAATACGCTTTCTACACATTACGGAAAAGTTATGCTACCTAGAGGAAATGGAAGAATTATTACCTACCCAAACAATTCTTTAAAAGCTTTGGTATATGACATTACTTCTAAGAAATTTGTAAATGTATCCAATCAAAAAGAGTTGTTTAAAGATTTAAAGAAAACAGATAAAATTGAAAAATACAATAAAGAAGATCAGGTAAGAATTGATAAAGTTTGGTATGATTTCGGAGGACATATTGGTGGAGGAATTTACCCATTGTATTTACCGGATTTTACATTATCTGGTTTTTTATGTGGAATAGACGGAAAAGTTTTAACGGCAAGTGAGTACAATAACTTAGGTGCTTTTTATAACGGAAAAGCTCATGTAGCAAATGGTTCAGAATCTTTTTGGGTAAATCAAAACGGAGCAAAAGTAACTGCTGCTGCTAATGAAGCTGGTAATTATTCGGGAAATTCTGTATTGGTAAGATTAGAAAGTGGTGGTTATCAAATTCATCAAGAAATTAATGAGGTAAAATTTATTATTCTGGGTGATGAAAAGCTTGAACCTTTAGAAGATTTTTTAAGAAAACATCCTTAAATTATTTAAAACAAACAGGTAAAATCTCGCCTTTAGCTAAACAAAATCGCTCTACCATTTCTGGAGCGATTTTTTTTGTGTAATCTACTTCCTCAACCTTAAAGCCTATAGAACGTAATTTATCAAAATAATCCCTTCCATAAATTCTTACGTGATCGTATTGTCCAAAAATTTTTGTTCGTTCTTTTTTATCTGTTATAGAATTGTCTTCAAAAGTTGTAGTCCTATATAAATCTTGTGGAACTTGAAAAATACCCATTCCATTTGGTTTTAAAACACGATACAATTCTTGCATGGCTTTTGTATCGTCAGAAATGTGTTCTAATACGTGATTGCAAAAAACAACATCAAAAGAATTATCATCAAAAGGTAAATTGAGAATATCTGCTTTTACATCCGCAATTGGAGAATACAAATCAGCTGTAGTATAATCGATGTTTTTTTGCTTTTTAAAAATAGATAAAAAACATTGCTCGGGCGCCATGTGTAACACTTTTTTAGGCGCAGTAAAAAAATCAGTTTCTTCTTTCAAATAAAGCCAAAGCAATCGATGTCTTTCCAATGACAGTGTACTTGGAGATAGTGCGTTTTTACGTTGTTTTTCATATCCATAGGATAAAAATTTTCGAAAACTTTTACCATCTATAGGATCTGTATAGGTATTTCCTTTTAGCCAAAAGGCAATAAAAGGTTTTGCCCAATAGCTTAGTTTGATAAGAATTGGCCTAGGAATTGTGTTCAATATGATTTTAAAAACAGCCAATGTTAGTTCGCTCTAAAGGCATCCTCTTCATCAGAAACAATACCTAATGCATCATATATATATTGAAATGTAGAAAGTAACTCGGGCTTTCCATTTACAATAGCAACATCATGTTCAAAATGCGCAGAAGGTTTCCCATCTCTAGTTAAAATAGTCCAACCATCTTTGAGTTGATTTATTTGATGTGTTCCCATGTTAATCATAGGTTCTATAGCAACCACCATACCGTTTACAAATTTTTTACCTCTTCCTCTTTTACCGTAATTTGGCATTTCTGGATCTTCATGCATTTTTCTTCCTAATCCATGACCAACAAGCTCTCTAACAACTCCATAGCCATGTTTCTCAGCATAATTCTGAATTGCAAAACCTACATCTCCAACTCGATTACCCGCTTTTAATTCTTTAATTCCTTCGTATAAACTTTGTTTGGTTACTTCTAATAATTTTTTTGTTTCAGGAGCAACCTCTCCAACTTCAAAAGTATAAGCATGATCGCCATAAAAACCATTTTTTAAAGCACCACAATCAATAGAAATAATATCGCCCTCAACTAATGGAACATCCGTAGGAAAACCATGTACTACTTGAGCATTTGGACTCATGCATAAGGTGTTTGGAAAATCATACAACCCTAAAAAACCAGGAATAGCTCCTTCTGAGCGTATATATTCTTCTGCCATTTTATCTAGTTGAAGTGTTGTAACACCAGGTTTTACTTCTTTGGCTAGAATCCCTAAAGTTTTAGAAACAATCAATGCGCTTTCTCGCATGATTTCGATTTCTTCTAACGTTTTTATTTGAATCATTACTCTTAAATTAATGGGCAAAGATACTTTAAAAAATCAACTAATAAAAAATGGAATTCCCTTTAAAAAATGACTTTTGACAGCTTTTTAATACGATTTTGTTAATAGCTTTGTGGCACAAACCAGAAACCAAAGGAAGATGTATAAATCAGTATCAGCAGAAGAAGCCGTTAAAGTAATAAAATCAAACGACAGAGTCTATGTTCAAGCAGCTGCAGCAACACCACTAAAGTTAACCAATGCGATGTCTGCAAGGCATGAGGAGTTGAAAAATGTTGAGGTTTGCCATTTGCATACTGAAGGAAAAGCGTTGTATGCTAACCCAGAATATAAAGAGAGTTTTCATGTAAACTCTTTCTTTATTGGAAAAAATGTTCGTCATACCTTAAAAGCAGGAAATGGTTCGTATACCCCTGTTTTTTTAAGCGAATTGCCGTTGTTGTTTAAACGGAATATTGTTGATTTAGATGTTGCTTTAATACATGTTTCAGTTCCAGACAAACATGGTTATTGTTCTTTAGGTGTTTCTGTAGAAGCAACTTTAGCTGCAATAGAAAATGCAACCTATGTTATTGCACAGATAAATAAACAAATGCCTAGAACTTTTGGTGCTGGTATCATTCATATTTCAGAAATAAATACTTTTGTAGAATGTGATGAACCACTTCCTGGTTTTGAAGCTTCAGTTCCAACAGAAACAGAGCAAAAAATTGGAGATTATGTAGCCGAATTGATTGAAGATAGAAGCACATTACAACTTGGTATTGGAAACATACCAAATGCTGTTTTGTCTAGATTAGGAAATCATAAAGATTTAGGACTGCACACAGAAATGTTTTCTGACGGAGTAATAGATTTAATTTTAAAAGACGTTATCAACGGTAACTTTAAAAAGGTAAATAGAGGTAGGGCTTTGGCAACATTTTTAATTGGATCACAACGCCTGTATGATTATGTTGATGATAATCCGTTTGTAGAAATGAGAGCATCAAATTACACGAACGATGTAGGAATAATAAGTCAAAACCCTAAAATGGTAGCCATTAATTCTGCCATTGAAGTAGATCTTACAGGTCAAGTTTGTGCAGATTCTATAGGTAAAAACATGTATTCTGGAGTTGGAGGGCAAATGGATTTTATTAGAGGAGCTTCTTTAAGTGAAGGAGGAAAAGCAATAATAGCATTGCCATCAATAACCAATAAAGGAATTAGTAGAATTGTGCCATTTTTAAAACAAGGAGCAGGAGTTGTTACCACAAGAGCGCACGCACACTATATTGTAACTGAATATGGTGTTGCTAATTTATATGGAAAAACAATTAAGCAACGAGTAAAAGAATTGGTAAATATTGCGCATCCAAACTTTAGAGAAAGTATAGAAAAAGAATATTTTGAATCTAATTAAAAAAGGTTGTTATTTTTTTAAAAATAAAGAAGCAAGCCAGTTTTTTTCTTCAGGAACTTCTAGTTCTGCGTTAAAGATTTTTTTATAAACCTCTGTCCAACCAATAAAGCCTCCAATATTTCTATCATCAATAAAAAAATCTGCGTTTATTTTTCTGCTTATATTTTCATTATAGACTTCTCCTGGATAGCTTCTGTTTACGGCATAAAACTCAATACCGTTCTCTTTACAAAAATCAACAGCATCGTCTAATGGTCTTCCAGTTCTATACGTCCATAATATAAGTCGATGACCTTCTGACTGCATTTTTTTTAACGTGTCAAAGGCAAAAATAAGAGGTTTTCCAATTCTTGGAAACGCATCTTCAACAATTGTTCCGTCAAAATCAACCGCAATAATCAAAGGGTTTTTAGGTATCATTATTTAGTTTTATTTTGTTTGTATTTTTTACCACTTGCAATGGTTAAAAAATCTTTTTCTAAATTTTTTTCAGGATATTCTACATACCTGCCAATCTCTTCTCCATTTTTATAAAAAATAAATGTAGGAACACTTTTTATATTAAAATCTTTTTGCAAATTATCTGGTGTTGTCTTTCCTCTGTTAAGAGTAATAAACTCTATGTTATTAAAATCAAAACCAGCTTGCTCTAATATTTTGTAAGTATGTGGGATGTCTTTTTTACTTAAATGACACCAAGTAGCAACAAAAGCTTTTATTTTAACATTTTTAAGTTTTCTTTTAAGTTTAGAAACACTTTTTGTATCTGGTTTATAAGATTCGTAATTTTTAACAAACCACTTAGCGTATGGCTGTTGATTGAAATCTTCTTTGTGAACAATACCAACTAAATCTCCAGAAGCATTTTTTATTGCTTTTGTTTTTTGTTGTGCGTAAGTATTAACTATTAAAGTTAATGTAAGTAGAAGTGTTATTTTTTTCATTTTAAAAAACTAAAATAAAGGTTTTTGAGTCATTTCTTTGGGTTGTTGTACACCCATTAATTTTAAAATGGTTGGTGATATGTCGCCCAATATACCATTTTTTATTGATTTTATCTCTTTGTCAATTAAGATGAAGGGTACAGGATTTGTTGTATGTGAAGTATGTGGACTTCCATCTGGATTCATCATTGTTTCACAGTTTCCATGATCTGCAATTAAGAGTGTTGTGTAATTATTCTCTAATGCCGTAGTAATGACCTCTTTTGTACAAATATCTACAGTTTCACAGGCTTTTATTGCTGCTTCAAAAACACCTGTATGCCCAACCATATCACCGTTTGCAAAATTTAAACACACAAAATCTACATCGCCTTTTTTTAATTCAGGGATAATTGCGTCTCTAATTTCGTATGCACTCATTTCTGGTTTTAAATCATAAGTTGCCACTTTTGGTGAAGGACATAATAATCTTTTTTCACCAATAAACTCATTCTCTCTTCCGCCAGAAAAGAAAAAGGTTACATGTGGATATTTCTCCGTTTCAGCAATTCTAATCTGTTTTTTATTAGCTGCTTCTAGGACTTCTCCTAAAGTGTTTTTCAAATTGCTATTATGGTAAACAATGTGTACATTTTTAAAGGTGTCATCATAACTTGTCATTGTAACAAAATACAATGGGATTTTTTTCATGCCAAATTCAACAAAATCTTTTTGTGTTAATGCATTTGTTAATTGTCTACCTCTGTCTGTTCTATAGTTAAAGAAGATAACCACGTCATCTTTTTTAATTGTAGCTGTTGGATTGTTATTTTCATCAACCATAATAATTGGTTTGATAAACTCATCCGTTATACCTCTGTCATAATTTTCTTGAATACTTTCTGTTGCATTGCTAGATTTTCCCCCATTTCCGTTTACCAATCCATCGTAAGCAATTTTAACTCTTTCCCAACGATTGTCTCTATCCATTGCATAATATCTTCCAGTAATTGAAGCCAATTTACCAGTGGTTTCTTGCATGGTTTTTTGAATATCATTGATGAAAAATTTTCCAGATTTAGGATCGCAATCTCTTCCGTCAGTAAAAGCATGTAAAAAAACATTCTGTAAATGATTTTCTTTAGCTGCTTTTAACAATCCTTTTAAATGATTGATATGTGAATGAATTCCTCCATTAGAAACCAATCCTAAAAAATGAACATTTTTATTATTCTCTTTAGCATATTGAAATGCTTCTACCAATGTTTTTTCTTGCGATAACGAATCTTCTTTTACGGCTTTATTAATTCGTGCTAAATTTTGATACACAATTCTACCAGCTCCTAAATTCATATGTCCAACTTCAGAATTCCCCATCTGACCTTCTGGCAAACCAACATGCTCCCCATCGGTGCGTAAACTTGCATGAGGAAAATCGTTGTATAGCGAGTTGATATAAGGTGTTTTTGCATTGTAAATTGCAGAAACTTTTGGGTCTTGTGTAATACCCCAGCCATCTAAAATAAGTAAGATTACTTTTTTATTCATAAGAAATGTAAAGTGTAAAAGTACAAAACAAATAGAATTTGGTTTATTTTTTCGAGTTCAATTTTTTGAGTTTTACAAATACAGCTTGTTGCTCTTTTGTCAATCCGTCAGCAGTAAAAATTGAAATGCCCTTTGCACCATTTTCTTTTGCTTGTCTGATAGCTTCTTCTAAGTCATTCGGATTTTTTAAAGCGGGAGCATACAATCCAGAAACAATTGGAAAATCTACATCAGCAACTCCTTGTTTGGTAGCAAAACCAATCCAATTGATGTTCTCTCTATAAAAATTCTGATACAACATCGGATAGGCAGTATCTAAGTTCCAATCATTCCATGCTTGCCGAACCATTTGTCTTGACATTTCTGGGAAAGGAAACACAGCTGCGGTTACTTTTTTGTCTTTTGAATGTGCAATGTCAACAATTTCATTAACCAAACTTGTGATGGCATTTAATCTGTATTGACGCCATTCTGTTGATAATTCTGGGTGTTTAAAATCTATAGGATCTTTGTCAAATATTTTTTTAAACCCTGCTCTTGCAATAGGATGATAATCATAATCATATTCTGGCATTTCTGTTTCTTGCACCAAGTTATATTTTGGCTGTAAATCTGCACCTAAAATAACATCAGGATATCGAACATAATCTAAATGAACAGAAGCCAATCCTTTTACTTGCATCATTTTTTTAGCATTGTTAATGATATGTTTTCTGGCTTCTGGATGAAACGGACTTAACCATTGATAGTAATTTACGTAGGCTTTATATTCCAAAGAGTTTTGCCCATTTCTATTCACAGCGTACCATTCTGGATGCTTTTGAGCAATGGTGTCTCCAGGTCTATTTAAAGTCCACATCCAACCATGAACTTTGATGTTTTTTTTAGAGGCAAGCGGAATGATTTTTTCTAAAACTTCTGGAGAACCCCCAATTAATAGCTCACTGATTCCCAAAGAATCATAATAATTCAGTCTTTTATTCCAGACTTCTTCTTTAAATTCCTTTCCAGCATTTGTCCAAGAACTAAAAGTAAATTTTTCTTTGGG
>JALQYN010000041.1 GCA_023254055.1 Polaribacter sp. | reverse complement strand
TACTGAAGATAATCGATTATTTATTGTTGAATCAAGAAGACCCGTTTACACTCCTAAACAATATAGAAATTGGTTTGGTCAATTGTTAGAGCACTCTCCATTTTGTGAAAGAGACATTCGCAGACCTGAAGAATTAGAAACTTATGATGAAAAAGGAGAATTCTTGATTAAAATTAAGAAAAAAGATGAAATTTTTGATCTAGTTTATGCCACTCACCCTTTTGATGTTGTAGGTTATGACGGATTCAATTATCCTTATGCTTTTTCTATTCATGATTTTGAACCAATTACAGGAAGAATACATTTACCTCCTCCTATTCATCAAACATTTGAAACCGATGCTTTTGTAATCTGTTCATTTGTTCCAAGACTATATGACTATCACCCACAATCAATTCCTGCTCCATACAATCATAGTAACATAGATGCAGATGAAGTGTTGTACTACGTAGATGGTGATTTTATGAGTAGAAACGATATTGAAGCTGGACATATTTCACTGCATCCAGCGGGGATTCCGCACGGGCCACATCCAGGAGCTGCAGAAAGAAGTATTGGCAAAACAGAAACAGAAGAGTTGGCTGTAATGGTAGATACTTTTAAACCTTTAATGGTAACTGAAGAGGCAATGAAAATTGCAGATGAAGATTATTTCAAATCTTGGTTAGAGTAATAATAGAATAAAAATAACACACCTGTATATACAGGAAAAATAAACATCACAAAGATGGCGAAAGAAGTAAAATCAGTAAACTACGGTTTAGAAAAAATATTTGAAGGAGCACAAGATTTCCTTCCGTTATTAGGAACAGATTATGTAGAATTTTATGTTGGTAATGCAAAGCAAGCTGCCCATTTCTACAAAACCGCTTTTGGTTTTCAATCACTAGCATATAAAGGATTAGAAACAGGTTCAAAAGATTCTGTTAGTTATGTCTTGGTACAAGACAAAATCCGTTTGATATTAACAACCCCATTAAATAGCAAATCGCCAATTAACGATCATATTGTAAAACATGGAGACGGTGTTAAAGTAATTGCGCTTTGGGTAGATGATGCTAGAAGTGCTTACGAAGAGACTACAAAGCGTGGAGCAAAATCGTATTTAGAACCTACTGTTGAAACCGATGAGCATGGAGAAATTGTAAAAGCCGGAATCTATACTTATGGTGAAACCGTTCATATGTTTGTAGAACGTAAAAACTACAAAGGTAAATTTATGCCTGGCTTTAGAAAGTGGGAATCCGATTACAATCCAACTTCTGTTGGTTTAAAATATATTGACCATATGGTTGGAAATGTTGGTTGGAATCAAATGGATGTTTGGGTAAAATGGTATGAAGATGTTATGGGATTCGAAAACTTTTTATCATTTGATGACAAACAAATTCATACAGAATATTCTGCATTGATGAGTAAAGTAATGTCTAACGGAAACGGAAGAATTAAATTTCCAATTAACGAACCTGCAAAAGCAGCAAAAAAATCTCAAATTGAAGAGTATTTAGATTTTTATGAAGGCTCTGGGGTGCAACATATTGCAGTTGCAACAGATGATATCATTACAACTGTTAGTCAATTAAAAGCACGTGGTGTAGAATTTCTTCCTCCTCCTCCACAAGCTTATTATGATGACATCCCTAATAGATTGGGAGAACATCGCGATATGATGAAAGAAGATATTGGCGAATTGCAAAAATTATCGATTATGATTGATGCTGATGAAGAAGGGTATTTATTACAGATCTTTACAAAACCTGTAGAAGACAGACCAACGTTATTTTTTGAAATCATTCAAAGAATGGGAGCTCGTGGTTTTGGAGCTGGTAATTTCAAAGCATTGTTCGAATCTATCGAAAGAGAACAAGCAAATCGCGGTACTTTATAACTTAAATCACAAAAGAACCAAGAATAACTCTTGGTTCTTTTTTTACAATGGATAAAAAAGAATTATTAAAAGCCATAGAAGAAAAATACCAAAAGCTAGGTGTTCCTCTAGAAACCATGCTAGAAGGATTATTGCACAGCACGCCTATAACCTATTGGGATTATATTCAAACTGATGCTTTATTAGGATTGCAAATTCCGAGAACCACAGAAAAAGATGAAATGGTTTTCATCATGTATCATCAAGTAAACGAGCTGTTGTTTAAAATGATTTTGTGGGAAATTGATCAAATATCGTTATCCAAAGAGCCAATTACTGCAGAAAAATTCTCAAAACATTTAATGAGAATTAGCAGGTATTTTGACATGCTTTGTAGTTCATTTAGCGTGATGGGAGAAGGAATGGATGTTGAACAGTATCTTAAGTTTAGAAACACATTAGCTCCTGCAAGTGGATTTCAAAGTGCGCAGTACAGAAAAATCGAATTTGCATCCACAGAGTTAATCAACCTAATTGACGCACGCTACAGAGATACCATTGATAGGAACTCCTCTTTTAGAAATGCTTTTGAACATTTGTATTGGCAGGCGGCTGGAAAAAACCATCAAACAGGAGAAAAATCTATTTTGATAAAATTGTTTGAAAAAAAATACATGGGAGATTTTATTGATTTTATGGAAGATTACAACGAATGTAATTTGTCTAAAAAATTCAAACAACTTCCAGAAGATGTTCAAAAAAACCCAGAATTGATCAAAGCAATGCGTCATTACGATTATACTGTTAATGTAAAATGGGTATTAGCGCACTATGACGCTGCAGGAAAATATTTAGGTGGTGGAGATAAAGACATTGAAGCAACTGGCGGAAGTAATTGGCGTAAATACATGCATCCTAAATACCAACGTCGTATATTTTTCCCTTATTTATGGAGCAAAGAAGAATTGAAGAGTTGGGGAACTTTTTAAAAAATGTGAAAAATTTAACACACGCTTTTTGAGTAATCGAGCTGCTTATTCAATTTTGGAATAGAAATTGTCATTCCTTTTTTATATGTTTGAATATATGAAAAAAATTACTTTTCTTTTTATTGCCTTTATTATTGCTATAAACTCTTACTCTCAAGAGAAAACTGTAGTTTTTAAAAAAGGAGAATGGTTGCGTTATAGGATGAGTTATAGTGGTTTTTTAAAAGCTGGAAATGCAACATTATCTTTAGACACGGATACAATTAAAGGCAAAGAAGTTTTTCATGTAACTGGTAAAGGTTGGACTTCCGGAATTATAAAATGGTTTTTTAATGTTGATGACACCTATCAATCTTTTTTTGACACTAAAACCATTAAGCCTTATGTTTTTAAAAGAAATATTAACGAAGGAGGCTACATCATTAACAGAGAGATTAAATTTAATTACGAATCAAAAAAAGCAACGGTATTAGATTTCAAACTGCAAACCTCAGAAACCATAGACATTAACAACGTGCAAGATATGATGTCTGCTTTTTATTATTTAAGAAACCAAGATGTTAGTTCCTTAAACATAGGTGATGAAATTGCTTTAGATATGTTTATGGACTCCGAAATTTATCCCTTTAAATTAGTGTATTTAGGTGAAGAATTGCTAAAAACTAGATTTGGAAAAGTTAAAAGCCTAAAATTTAGACCAATGGTGCAAGCAGGTAGAGTTTTTAAAGAGAACGAAAGTGTAACTATATGGATCACTGCAGACGACAATAAAATACCTATAAAACTAAAAGCATCGTTGGCCGTAGGGTCTTTAAGAGCAGAATTGGATGCCTATAAAGGTCTTGCAAATTCTTTTAAAATTGTATACGATTAAATTGTATTTTTGCGTTTAAATCGCGTATAAAACAAGTCCTTTTGAAAAAAATAGTATTCCTTTTATTAACAATAAGCATCTTTAGTTCTTGTAAAGAAGACAAACAAGAAAGTATTGATGAAATTAAAACAATACTAGAACCTGAAATAGTTTATGAATTTGGCTATAAACTAGACGATTATAAAGTAATTAATGACACCATTAAAAAGGGAGAAAGTTTTGGTGAAATATTAGACAGACACCATGTAGATTATCCTATCATTAATAAAATTGCTTTAAAAATTAAAGACACTTTTGATGTTAGGCGTGTTAGAGCTGGAAAGCCTTACACCATTTTAGCCGCAAAAGATTCAACTGAAAAGGCACAAGTTTTTATCTACAAAAACAACAAATCAGTAGCTACAGTTATTGCTTTTAATGATTCTATCATTAAAAGCTACACCTATAGAAAAAAAATTACCACAATAGAAAAAGAAGCTCACGGAAAAATTTATTCTAGTTTTTCTCAATCTATGGATAGCCTACATTTAAATCCTAATTTAACCAATAAAGTAGCAGATATTTATGCTTGGACTCTCGATTTTTTTAAGCTTCAAAAAGGTGATACGTTTAAGTTTATTTATGAAGAAAAATTTATTGATGATTCTACTTTTGTTGGTTACGGAGAAGTAAAAGCAGCCTTGTTTAACCACAATGGTAAAGATTTATATGCCTATCGTTTTGTGCCAGATCCAAAAAAAGGAATCGTTGAGTATTATGACGAAGAAGGGAATATGTTGCGTAGGCAGTTTTTAAAATCGCCTATAAAATTTCAATATAGAATTTCATCAAGATATAATTTAAAAAGAAAAATTGCTCTATATGGTCGTGTAAAAGCACATAAAGGAACTGATTTCGCAGCAAATTATGGAACCCCAATTATGGCAACAGCCAGTGGAACTGTTACCGAATCGGCTTACAGAAAAAGAGGAAACGGGCATTATGTAAAGGTAAAGCATAACAACACTTACACTACTCAATATTTGCATATGAGTCGTAGAAATGTAAAAAGAGGGCAGTTTGTAAAACAAGGAGACATCATTGGTTTTGTTGGCTCTACAGGAAGTAGTAGCGGAAATCATGTGTGTTACCGTTTCTGGAAAAATGGCAGACAAGTAGATCCATTTAAACAAAAACTACCCGCTGCAGCTCCTTTAAAAAAGAGCTTAAAACCAACTTACCTATCCTACATTGCTCCTTTAAAAGAGCAATTAGAAAACATTAAAAAACCTGATTCATTAGAATTAAAAATAAATGATAATGACATCATTTTTTAAAAACTAACTGTTAATATTATGGCATTAAAAAATACGAATCCAACAAAAACCAGTACATGGGCAAAATTGACTTCGCATTTTACGGATATAAAGGACACTCATTTAAAAGAATTCTTTAAAAACAATGCCAATAGAAAAGCTGAACTTTCTTTTTCTTTTGATGATTTTTACGTTGATTATTCTAAAAATAGAATCACCAAAGAAACGTTGGATTTGTTGATTGAATTAGCAAATGAAGTTGACTTAAAAGATGCAATACAAAAATATTTTTCTGGAGACATCATAAATACAACAGAGAAAAGAGCGGTTTTACATACTGCTCTTAGAGACAATACCACTAACGAGATACTTGTAGAGAACACAAATGTAAAACCAGAAATTAATGCAACTCTTAATCAAATTGAGGCATTTTCTGAAAAAATAATCTCTGGCAATTGGAAAGGTTATACTGGAAAGTCAATTACAGATGTTGTAAATATTGGAATTGGAGGCTCTGATTTAGGTCCAAATATGGTTGTAGAAGCTTTGCAATATTATAAGAATCAGCTGAATACACATTTTTTATCTAATGTTGATGGAGACCATGTTTCTGAAATCATAAAAAGACTAAATCCAGAAACTACCTTATTTGTTATTGTTTCTAAAACATTTACCACTCAAGAAACCTTAAGCAATGCAACTACCATTAAAGAATGGTTTTTAAAATCTGCTTCTCAACATGATATTGCGAAGCATTTTGTGGCAGTTTCATCTAATATTAAAAATGTAACTGAATTCGGAATTGACAACGAGAATATTTTTCCGATGTGGAATTGGGTTGGAGGCCGTTTTTCTTTATGGAGTGCGGTTGGGTTATCGATAAGTTTGTCCGTTGGATTCCAGAACTTTAAATCTTTACTAGATGGTGCATCAAAAATGGATACGCATTTTAAGAACACTCCGTTTGAAGAAAACATTCCAGTTATTTCCTCATTAATTAGTATTTGGTATAATAACTTTTTCGGATGTGAAACTGAAGCTATTTTACCCTACTCTCAGTACCTACATAAATTATCAGATTATTTACAACAAGCCATTATGGAAAGTAATGGAAAGAGTGTAGATAGAAATGGAAATAAAATAGAGCACCAAACTGGGGCAATCATTTGGGGGAATGTTGGAACAAATATGCAACACGCATTTATGCAATTATTACACCAAGGAACAAAATTAATTCCGGCAGAATTTATAGGATTTAAAGAATCTTTATATGGTTTAACAGATCATCATAAAAAACTAATGGCAAATTTCTATGGGCAAACAGAAGCATTGGCTTTTGGCAAAACAGCAGAAGAAGTTCATTTAGATTTAAAATTTAATAACCAAAATGAAGAATTAGCAACACTTCTTCCCTTTAAGGTTTTTGAAGGTAACAAACCAAGTACAAGTATTTTAATCGACCAATTAACTCCAGATACTTTAGGAAAATTAATATCCATGTACGAACATAAAATTTTTGTGCAGGGAGTAATTTGGAACATCTTTAGTTTTGATCAATTTGGTGTAGAATTAGGTAAAGAATTAGCCAACAAACACCTAAAGAAGACGTAATTTTCTTTTTCAAAATAGCTATTTCTAAAACTTTAACATTTATTCTTTTTTTGTTAACAACCTTGTTGATATTTAACAAACTGTTTTTCAGACAACAATACAATAAATTACTATTTTTGACTATCATAAAGTTTTGTTAATACTTAACATTAAATTAACATTACAACTGTAAAAAATGAGGATTTTTGCAGAACATTTAATAACTTAAAATTTCAAAATGAAAAATTTTAAAAATTTATTAGTAGTAGCGTTGTTTTTCGCAACAGCTGCTGTTTTTGGTCAAACCAAAACAACTGGTAAAGTAGTTGATGAAGCCAATCAGCCTTTACCTGGTGCAAGTGTTATTGTAAAAGGAACAACAAACGGTACGTCTACCGATTTTGACGGGAAATTTACTTTAACTGCTAACTCTAACTCTGGAGTATTAGTTATTTCTTTTGTTGGTTACAACAGTAAAGAAGTATCTTTTTCTTCAGCGAAGAAAGATTTAGGAACTATTCAATTAACTGAAGATGCTAACACACTTGATGAAGTTGTTATCCAAGGTGTAATTGATGTAGCTAAAGACAGGGAAACACCTGTAGCTGTTTCTACAATTAAATTTGCAGAAATTGAAGAAAAATTAGGATCTCAAGAATTTCCTGAGATTTTAAGATCAACTCCATCTGTATACACTACTAAATCTGGTGGTGGTTTTGGAGATTCAAGAATTAACATTAGAGGGTTTGCCCAAGAAAATGTTGCTGTTTTAATTAATGGTGTACCTGTAAACGACATGGAAAACGGTAGAGTATACTGGTCTAACTGGGCTGGTTTATCTGACGTTACTTCTGCAATGCAAGTACAAAGAGGATTAGGTTCTTCTAAATTAGCAATTTCTTCTGTTGGAGGTACAATTAACGTTATTACAAAAACTTCTCAACAAAAAGAGGGGGCAAATGTAACTGCTAGTTTTGGTAACGATGGATACATGAAATATTTAGGTTCTTACTCTACAGGAAAAATGGATAATGGATTATCTGCTTCTTTCTTGTTTAGTAGAACTCAAGGAGATGGATATGTAGATGGTACTAAATTTTTAGGACACAACTACTTTATTGGTGTTGGTTATGAAATTAATGACAAGCATTCAGTAGAATTTACATTTACTGGAGCACCACAATGGCACCACCAAAGAAGTTTTGCTGAAACAATTGCTACCTATCAGCGATTTGGTTCAGGTGGAGAGCCAAATATCAAATTCAATCCTGCTTATGGATATTATAAAGGTGAAGAATTTTCTTTAAGAAGAAACTTTTATCACAAACCTGTAATGTCATTAAACTATGACTGGAAAATTTCTGATGACTCTAACTTATCTACAGTATTATATGCATCATGGGGACGTGGTGGTGGATCTGGACCAATCGGAGATGTAAACAACATTCGTGATTATGACTTTAGATTAAGAGATGCTGAGGGAAGAATTCGTTTTGATGATATCGCAAAATGGAATGCTGGAGGAAGTGTTCCTGATTTTGGAGCAGACAGAATAAGTACTATTAACGACAGAAGTAATGGATTGACTCGTAGATCTTCTATGAACTCTCATAACTGGTATGGTGTAATTGCTAACTTCCATAAAGATGCTAGTGAAAACTTTACTTGGGATTTAGGTGTAGATTTAAGAACTTACCAAGGGATTCACTACAGAGTTGTTTCTGATTTATTAGGAGCTTCAGGTTATACAGATAACAGAGACAAAAACAACCCAAATAGAAGCATTACTGCATTTGTAGATCCAACTCCAAGCTGGAATCCATGGCAAAACATCACGAATCAACAAAAAATTGAATATTATAATGATGGTAATGTTCGTTGGTTAGGAGCTTTTGGTCAAGTAGAATACAAAAACGACAAAATTTCTGCATTTTTACAAGCAGGTATTTCACAACAAGGGTTTCAAAGAGTTGATTATTTTAACTTATTAGTAGGTAGTCAAAAATCAGGTTTTGAAAACATAATGGGTGGAAACATTAAAGGGGGTATGAACTACAACATTAATGAGTCTCATAACGTTTTTGGTAATGCAGGTTACTATTCTAAACAACCTTTCTTTAATGCTGTATACCCAAGCTTTAACACTAATACTGTTAACGTAGGTTTAACAAATGAAAAAATCTTAGGATTAGAATTAGGATATGGTTATAGAGGTGAAAACTTCAATTTAAAGGCAAATCTTTATAGAACTTCTTGGAAAGATAGATTTCAAAGAAGTGGAAGTAACACACCTGGTAATTTTGTAGATTTCTCTGGTATTACTCAAGTGCATACTGGAATTGAATTAGAAGGTACTTTAAGATTTGGAAACTTAACTCTTACTGGAATGTCTTCTATTGGAAACTTTGTGTACGAAGGAAATGTTACTGGTACAGAGTATGACCAAAACAATAATGTTGTTGGTGCTGCTGGAACTACATTTTACTTAGATGGTGTAAAAGTTGGTGATGCAGCTCAAACTACTGGTCGTTTAGGATTAGAGTATAGATCTAGTGAAAACTTAAAGTTTGATGTAAGTCAAGATTATGTAGATAATTTATACCCAAGAATTTCTGCTAACTCTTTTACAACACAAGCTGCTGGAAGTAGAGGTTCTTTACAATTACCTGGTTATGCTTTAACGAATGCTGGTGTTACTTACAAATTTAATGTAAGTGAAAAAATAAATGCTAGATTTAGATTAAACGTAAACAACTTGTTTGATACTGTATATATTTCTGATGGAAATTCTAACAGACATGTAGATGGTAGTACAACTGCAACATACAAAGGTATTGATGTAAGAAATAATGTATACTTTGGTGCTGGAAGAACATGGAATGCTTCAATGAAGTTTTCTTTCTAAGAAATCAAAACACTTTTTTAAAAACCACCTCTATGAGGTGGTTTTTTTTTGATTATAATTAGTACATTTACACAAACTAAAAACTAACAATGTATGATGTAATTTTAGATTTCATTATACCCTAAAAATAGAAAAGACATGATGAAAGAAATTCATTCGTATTGGGCATATTTAGTTGTTTTAATGCTCCTTTTTGCGGTTTTTAATGCAATTATGGGACTTGCTAAGAAAAGAGATTTTACCGATAAAGATGTTCGCATCGGATTGTTTACTTTAATTGTTTCTCATATACAATTACTAATCGGTTTGGGTTGGTATTTTATGAGTCCAGCTTACAAAGCATTAAAAACAAATAGCGCTGAAGTAATGGGAAATTCTGCTTCTAGATTATTAGCTGTAGAACATCCTTTAATGATGCTTATTGCTATTGTTTTAATTACAATTGGGTGGTCTAAGCACAAAAAGAAAACAGAAGATGCTGCAAAATTCAAAACATTTGCACTCTTCTACGGACTCGCATTGCTATTTATCTTATCTAGAATTCCTTGGAACCAGTGGTTTCAATTTTAAAAACAAAACATCCTAAGTTTACTTAGGATTTTTTTTAAACAAATACATGAAGTTACTTAGTTACCTTTTATCTCCAATTTTTGCAATAGTGTTTTTTTCATTATTGATGATTTTCCACCCATTACAATGGATTGGTTTAAAGCTATTTGGATACAAAGGGCATAAATTTATTGTTGATCTAATGGTTTTCTCTATAGAAAAATCATTATTGTTTTTGGGAATTATTGTCCATTTTAAAAATAATTTTGAAATTCCTAAAGATGCTTCCATAATATTTGTTGCAAATCATCAAAGTCTTTTTGATATTCCATCATTAGGATTTCACTTAAGAAAATTTCACCCAAAATTTGTGTCAAAAATAGAATTGGGAAAAGGAATTCCTAGTGTCTCTTTTAATTTACGTCATGGAGGTGCTGCATTAATAGACAGAAAAGACTCAAGACAAGCACTTACAGAATTAGCATCATTTGCGAAAAAAATAAACAAAAACAGATGGAGCGCTGTTATTTTTCCAGAAGGCACAAGAAGTAGAAACGGACAACCAAAACCTTTTTCTGTAAATGGCTTAAAAATGATTACAAAATACAATCAAGATGGCTATATTGTTCCTGTTACAGTTAACAATTCATGGAAGGTTTTTAAATACGGAAAGTACCCATTTGGAATCGGAAGCCCCATCACTTTTACCACACATAAACCTATAAAAATTGATTCTTTACCTTTTAAGGATTTGATAAAAGAAACAGAATCACAAATAATTTCACAGATAAAATAACCCCTTATGTCGATACATAATATTAGAAGAGAAGTAATGCTAACTCTAGAAAAAAGCATTGATACCTTTGTAGATAAATTTTTAATTACCCCAGAAAAAATTTGGCAACCAACAGATTTTTTACCGAATTCTCAAAAAGAAACTTTTATAGATGAAGTAAAAGAAATTCAAGAAATATCTAAAGAATTAGATGATGATTTTTGGGTAGTGTTAGTTGGAGACACCATTACCGAGGAAGCATTACCTACCTATGAATCTTGGTTGCTAGATCTAGATGGAGTCTCTCAACAACCAGATAATGGTTGGGCAAAATGGGTAAGAGCCTGGACTGCAGAAGAAAATAGACACGGAGATGTATTAAATAAATACTTGTACTTATCGGGCAGGGTAAACATGAGAGAAGTAGAAATTACCACCCAACATTTAATTGCAGACGGATTTGATATTGGTACTGCAACAGACCCATATAAGAATTTTGTATACACCAGTTTTCAAGAATTAGCAACCTATATATCGCATAATAATGTTGCTAAAATAGCACGAAAAAAAGGACACAAAGCATTGGCTAAAATGTCTAAAATTATTGCTGGTGATGAAATGCGTCATCATATTGCCTATTCAGAATTTGTAAAAGAAATCTTTAAAGTTGATCCTAGTGAAATGATGTTGGCTTTTCAACACATGATGAAACATAAAATTGTGATGCCTGCGATGCATTTAAGAGAGTCTTTTGGCGCAAAAGGTAGTATGTTTGATCAATTCTCAACAGTAGCTCAAAGGGTTGGTGTATACACAGGTTTTGATTATGTTAATATTTTAAAGAAACTAAATACTATCTGGGAAATTGACAAAATAACAGGCCTAACACCAGAAGCAGAAAAAGCAAGAGATTGGTTGATGAAATTACCTGAAAGAATGTATAGAATTACAGAACGCATTGTAGTTCCTGATACAAAATACAACTTTAAATGGATGAATCCAGTAGTATAAAAAAAAGAGCCTTTCTAAGGCTCTTTTTTGTGTTATTGAATTTCAAATTGATCTTTATCTTCTAGGAATGGTAATTTTTCTCTAATAGCTATCAATTCGTTTTTACTCAACGTGGCATAGATAATTTTTTCTGTGTTTTCTTCAACCTCTGTGAGTTCATTACCTAAAAAATCAATAGCAATAGAATTACCGGTATATTCATAACCATTTGCATCTACTCCAACTCTATTAACACCAATACAATACGACATGTTTTCTATAGCACGTGCTTTTAAAAGTGTTTTCCATGCGTTAATTCTTGGTTTTGGCCAGTTTGCCGAATAAATCAACAAATCGTAATCATCTACATTTCGAGACCAAACTGGGAAACGCAAATCATAACAAATTAAAGGACAAATTCTCCAATCTTTATAAGTAACAATAAGTTTAGACTGTCCAGAGGTATATTCTTTATGTTCTCCTGCCAATGTAAAAGTATGCCGTTTATCATAGTGTTCAATTGCCCCATTTGGATTCACAAATAACATTCTGTTAAAATAGTTGTTTTCTTCTTTTACAATAATACTACCCATAATTGCAGCATCGAAATAAGCTGCTTTTTGTTGCAACCAATCTACCGTTTTTCCATTCATTTGCTCTGCAAATGGTTTTGGTGTCATTGAAAAACCTGTTGTAAACATTTCAGGTAAAACAATCAGATCAACATTCTGAATTTCTTCCAATAATACATCTAGTTTTTCCTTGTTCTCATTGGCGTTTTCCCAAACTAAATCTTTCTGAATAATGGCTATTTGTAAATCGGTTTGCATAAAAATAATTTTTAAACAATATTATAAAATAAATAGCTTCTTTTTGTACATTGTTTGTTCTAAAAATTGACTTTCTTAATGCAGACTTTTATTACAGAAACTTTACAAACAATTTTGACGAAACAAAACTCGTTTGAAAACACTGTTTTTGTATTGCCTTCTCAGAGAGCTGGAGTTTTTGTAAAACAAGCGTTAAAAGAAACGATTGATGTTGGTTTTTTACCAACAATATTCAATATAGAACAATTTATTGAAGAAGTTTCTGGATTGCACAAAATAGATTCCATTCAGTTATTATTTCATTTTTATGCAGTTTACAAGAATGTAGAATCAGAACCTGAAGAATTTGAAGATTTTATTTCTTGGGCTTTTACAGTGGTACAAGATTTTAATGAAATAGATCAACATTTAATCAACCCTAAAGAAATTTTCCCTTATCTAAGAGACATTCAACGTTTAAAAAATTGGTCAGTTAAAAAACCCTTTGAAGAAACAAAAATGGTTAAAAATCATTTTTCTTTTTTAGAAAAATTAGAAACTTATTATAGTCATTTTTATACATTCTTAGAAGAAAAAAAAATTGGCTATCAAGGGTTAATTTATAGGGAAGCCACAAAAAAAATTGAAGCATACATCCATAAAAACAAGCATAAGAATTATGTTTTCATGGGTTTTAACGCACTAAATAAAGCAGAAGAGTTTTTGTTTCAACAGTTACTATCTGCAGGAAAAACCGATGTTTATTGGGATATTGACAGTTCGTTTTTAAAAAACAATCATCAAGCCGGTACATTTATCAGAAAATATAAAGCTGAATGGAAATATTACTTAACAAACCCAATGCTTACTATTTCATCTAATTTTGAATTAGAGAAAAACATCAAAGTGATAGGCGCATCAAAAAATACTACACAAATAAAATATGCTGGTGAGTTATTAAATAAGCTATCTAATTATAAAAATACAGCTTATGTTTTAGCAGATGAAAGTTTGTTGCCAATCACTTTAAACTCTTTACCTAAAAAAGTAGAAGCTGTAAATATCACTATGGGTTATCCGTTAAAAGACATTCCTACGACTTCTCTTTTTACTTCTATTTTTCAGTTGTTTTTAACGCAAGAGAAACTTGGAAAAACTCAATCAGAACAATTTTACTATAAAGATGTAGTGCAGTTTTTTAAGCATGCTTCTATACAACCTTTATTAATTGATGATAGAACGAATCTGTTGGATAAAATTACCATCAAAATTGCAGAAGACAACGATGCTTTTATCAGTAGAACTCAAATTGCCTCTTTTGTATTCCCTTTAGAAAAATCGATTAAAGAATCTATAAGTAACATTTTTAATCCGATTGAACATCTTCAAGATTTTATCAACCGAATTTTAAATTTAATTGCTGTTTTAAAAGAGAAAGCAACCCCCTTGGAAAAAGAATATTTATTTAGATATCATACTGTATTTTCTCAATTGCAAACCTTTCAAAATGAATATCATTTTCTAAAAACATTTAAAACAGTGTATCAATTATTTAATCAATTGTTACATACCGAATCTATTTCTTTTAAAGGCGAGCCTTTACAGGGATTGCAATTAATGGGAATGCTAGAAACACGTGTCTTAGATTTTGAAAACCTAATTATAACCTCTGTAAACGAAAATATACTGCCAAAAAACAGCACTCAAAATACATTTATTCCTTTTGATGTAAAACTCGATTTTGGACTGCCTACCTATAGAGAAAAAGATGCTATTTTCTCGTATCATTTCTTTAGACTATTGCAACGTGCAAAAAATATTTATTTAGTATACAATTCTGAAAGTGATACTTTTGGAGGTGGAGAAAAAAGCAGGTTCATTGCCCAATTGTTGCATCTTAAAAACGGAATTTCGGAACTGCAAGTAAGTCCGAATGTAATTACAGAAAAGGCAGAATTTAAAGAGATTGATAAAACACCTGAAATAATTGTTTCTTTAAGTGAAGTTGCAAAAAAAGGGTTTTCTCCTTCTGCATTGACTAGTTATTTATACAATCCATATCAATTTTATACGCAAAAGGTTTTAAGATTATCTGAGTATAATGAAGTTGAAGAAACTGTTGCGTCAAATACAATGGGAACTATTATTCATGACACTTTAGACGCATTGTACCAGCCTTATATTGGCAGCTTTCTTAGCGTAAAAAACATTAAAGAGATGTTGTTAAAAGTAGATGATTTGGTTTCTTTTTACTTTAAAAAACACTTTCATAATTCGGATATTTTTACAGGGAAAAATAGATTGACTTTTGAAGTCTCTAAAGATTATATTATCCGATTTTTAGAATCTGAACAACAATTGATTTCTGAAAAAAATGAATTAAAAATTATTGCTACCGAAGAAAATTTAAAAACCACCATAGAAATTGATGGGTTTGATTTTCCTATTACAATTAAAGGTCAAGTTGATAGAATTGACGAGTTAAATGGTGTAACTAGAATTATAGATTACAAAACAGGCAAAGTAGAATCTTCTAATCTAAAAGTTACTGCTATTTCTTCTATTGCAGAAGAAAAATACAGCAAAGCTATTCAAGTTTTATTGTATGGCTATATGTATTCTAAAAATAAGTCTATAACGACCAAGATAGAAAGCGGAATTATCTCTTTTAAAAACCTTAAAAGCGGTTTCTTAAAAGTAGATTTTGGTAAAAATGACTATGAAATCACTCAGGAAAGAATAGACGAATTTATAGATGCAATTAAAGAATTGATCAAAGAAATTTTTGATGTTTCAATCCCGTTTACAGAAAAGGTACACGAAAAACACAATGTGTAATTATTGCTTCCCTCCTAAAACCAATAATGGAATGTTACAGTGAAACTCTTTTTTAAGAATAGTATTCTTTTCCCAAAGCTTGTTAAAGAACCCTCTTTTACGTCTAAAAACGCACAACATATCTGGTTGATGAGATTGAAAATGCTCTAAAACTCCCTGAAATGTAGTTGCATTTTCTGTGATGGTTAATGACGACTTTAAGCTTTCTAATTGCTCGTTTAAAATCAAATCTTCATCTACATATTTTGGTGTTTTAACCAATAATAAATTGATAACAGGATTGAATTTATTTTTTATAAATTTCAATGGACCTAAAACATTTTTCTTGTTTACAATTCCGGTTCTAAAAGCTGTTAAAACAGCTTTAAACGGTTTAAAAACATACGATTCTGGAACAATTAACACAGGTATTTCAGATTGTTTAACAACACTACCAGAAGTGCTTCCTAAAAAAACTTCTTCTTTTATAGAGTTACTTTTTGGTCCCATTACAATCAAATCGATTCCAATTTCTTTTTCAACTAAATCAATAGAATCCAATACATTTCCTTTTGCAGTTATCAATTGGATATTTTTCCCTTTTCTATTGGCAGCATTAATTACTGAACGCAAATACAAGTTAGATTCGCGCTCTAGAATTCCATCTACATTTATAATTGTCCCTGCTTTTGGTTGCACATTGTAAGCTCTAAGCACAAAAACATTGGCATCAATTTCGCAAGCAAAATCAATAGCATATTGCAACGTGTTTACTGAATTTTCTGAAGACCCGATCGGAACAAGTATGTTTTTCATGTGATGTTTTTATTTTTAGAGAAAATTACATAAAATAAATGAACTGCAAAAATACACTTTTTAAATCTATCTTATATTCAATTCTATGAACAATAATAATAGTATTTTTGAAGCGATTTGAAAACAGATATCAGCTTTAAAAAAATTAACAAACTCGCCATTCCAGCATTAGTCGCCGGAATTGCAGAACCACTACTTTCTATTACAGATACTGCAATCATTGGTAATATAGAAAACAACGCTACAGAATCTTTAGCTGCGGTTGGAATTGTAGGTGCTTTTATTTCTATGTTAGTTTGGGTTTTTGGTCAAATTAGAAGTGCTATTTCTTCTATTATTTCTCAATATCTGGGAGCTAACAAATTAGAAGAAATAAAATCCTTACCAACTCAAGCAATTACAATTGTTGTTGTTTTAAGTTTATTCGTTATTGCCATTTCTTATCCTTTTTCAGAAATTATTTTTAGGTTCTACAATGCTTCAGGAATCATTTTAATGTATTGTGTAGATTATTTTAATATTAGAATATTTGGCTTTCCGTTTACCCTTTTCACTTTTGCTGTTTTCGGAGTTTTTAGAGGCTTACAGAATACGTATTACCCAATGATAATTGCCATTACAGGAGCCGTATTAAACATCATTTTAGACTATCTTTTTGTGTATGGTTATGCTGATGTAATTCCGGCTATGTATATTAAAGGTGCAGCCTATGCAAGTGTTATTGCGCAAATAACAATGGCTTTGATAGCCGCAATATTATTATATAAAAAAACATCCATTCGGTTAAAGATCGTTTTGCCTGTCCATCCAGAAATCAAACGATTATTGGGAATGATTTTAAATTTATTTATCAGAACATTAGCTTTAAATTTGGCGTTGTATTTCGGAACAGCCTATGCAACTTCATATGGCAAAGAATACATTGCTGCGTATACTATTGGTTTAAATCTGTGGTTGTTAGGTGCATTTATGATAGACGGATATGCTAGTGTAGGAAATATTTTATCTGGTAAATTATTGGGTCAAAAAGAGTATAAAATGCTAATTGCTTTGAATAAAAAACTACTAAAATACGCTTTCGTTTTAGGGATTGTTTTTATCATTTTTGGATTGGTTTTTTATAAATCAATCGGAACATTATTTACCAAAGAAACAGCCGTTTTAGAACAATTTTATTTAGTGTTTTGGATAATTTTAGCGATGCAACCTTTGTGTGCGATGACCTTTATTTTTGACGGAACCTTTAAGGGTTTAGGAGAAATGAAATACTTACGTAATGTATTGATTTTTGCAACGCTAATTGGATTTATTCCTACCCTTATGCTATTTGATCATTTAGATTTTAATCTCTATGCTATTTGGATTGCTTTTACCGTTTGGATGTTTTTTCGAGGGATCTTTTTATTTTTTAAATTTAAAAGAAAGTTTTCTCCACTAGCACAAAAGCAGTAAATTTGAATACTTATACTCAATTATATGACAACGCAACGTACAGAAGGAAGTTTATATACTAGTATTGTAAATGGAATTGCAACCATAGAATTTGGTCATCCAGCAAGTAATTCATTTCCGAGTTCATTATTAGATAGATTGACAAAAGAGCTACACCGAATTTCTACTATTGAAGAAGTGAGTGTGGTGATTTTAAAATCTGAAGGAGAAAAAGCCTTTTGTGCTGGTGCTTCATTTGATGAATTGGTTGCTATTGACAACTTGGAAGATGGAAAAAAATTCTTTTCTGGATTTGCCAATTTGATCAATGCCATGAGAACTTGTTCTAAATTAATTATTGCTTCTGTGCAAGGAAAAGCTGTAGGTGGTGGCGTTGGCTTAATTGCTGCTTGTGATTATGTACTCGCAACAGAAGCTGCTTCTATAAAACTATCAGAAATTAGTATAGGGATTGGTCCGTTTGTAATTGCACCAGCCATAGAGCGTAAAATTGGTGTATCTGGGTTGGCTGAATTAACAATGGCTGCTACCGAATGGAAAAATGCCTATTGGGCTGAGAAAAAAGGTTTGTATTCAAAAGTCTTTGAAACATCAAAAGAACTTACAAAAGAAACTGAGTATTTAGCTGAAAAATTAGCCTCTTACAATCCGGAAGCACTTACAGAAATGAAAAAAGTATTTTGGGTAGGAACAGATAATTGGAATTCTTTATTATTAGAAAGAGCAGAAATTACTGGCAAATTGGTGTTGTCTGATTTTACAAAAAAAGCATTATCAAAATTTAAAAAGTAGTTAAACTACAATAAACATAGTATTATGGGAGGAGATTATTTATTTTTAGGATTGGCCGTATTGTTAGCAGTCATGTACTTTTACAACAAGCTTAAAGCAAACAAAAACAGAAGAAAATAAGATGAGTACAATAAGAATTACCAAACAATTCAATTTTGAAACCGGTCATGCGTTGTATGGGTATGATGGAAAATGTAAAAATGTACACGGACATTCTTACAAACTTTCTGTAACTGTTATTGGAAAGCCTATTACAGACAATTCTAAAGTAAAATACGGAATGGTAATTGATTTTTCTGATTTAAAAAAGATTGTAAAAGAAGAAGTGGTAGATGTGTTTGATCATGCAACAGTATTTAATAAAAACACACCTCATATTGAATTGGCAAACGAATTAAAAGCTAGAGATCATCATGTAATTCTGGTAGATTATCAACCAACTAGTGAAATGATGGTGATTGATTTTGCTTCAAAAATCAAAAAACGATTGCCAGAAAACATTGGTTTGTTTTCGTTGCGTTTGCAAGAAACGGAAACGAGTTTTGCAGAATGGTTTGCGAGTGATAATTAGTTCTCGACTTCGCTCGAACTGACAACTTTATTTTCCATTAAATGCATTCATGGTATTTGTCATTCCGGCTGTACCAAAAGAAATAATTACATTACAAGAAACTGGGATGCGTTCTATTAACTGACTTTCTTCTTCTTTAGACCAATTACTTAACACAAAGTCTACTTGTCGCCCTTTAGAATAGCTAGCACCAACACCAAATCTAAATCTCGGATAGGTTGCGGTGTTCAATTTTTCTTCAATATCTTTCAATCCATTATGTCCGCCAGAACTTCCTTTTCCTTTCAATCTAATAGTTCCAAAATCAATATTTAAATCGTCTGTAACGATTAGAGTATTGTCTATTGAAATTTTTTCTTTATCCATCCAATACTTAACTGCTTTACCACTCAAGTTCATATATGTACTTGGTTTTAATAAAACGAAAGTTCTTCCTTTAAAACGAAAACTAGCAACATCACCTAACTTATCAGTTTCAAAAGTTGCTTCATGGTCTTTTGCCAAAGCATCCACTATTTTGAATCCAATATTATGACGTGTATTGTCGTATTTCTCGCCAATATTTCCTAAGCCAACGATTAAAAATTTCTTCATAATGCACAAAAATAAAAAAAGCGTTACAATAAGTAACGCTTTTTATACTATTAGAATAGTAAATATTTATTCTGTAGCTGCTGGAGCTTCTGCTTCTGCTGCTATTTCTTCAGTTTCTTCTTCTTCATCTTCTATTTCAGCAGTTGCGTTACGAGACATTCTTACTTGTGCTACAACTGTGTTGTCTGGATGTAAAAAAGTACAGTTATTGCTATCAATATCTGTTACAAATAATTTACTTCCAATTTTTAATTTAGAAATATCAGCATTAAAAAAGTCTGGTAAATTACCAGGCAACGCTTTTACTCTTAATTTACGTTTTGGAAAACGTAAAGACCCACCATTTAAAACACCTGGAGCTTTTCCTACTAAATGTACAGGAATTTCCATTGTAATTTCTTTATCATCAAATAATTGATAAAAATCGATGTGTAAGATTTTATCTGTTACTGGATGAAACTGAATGTCTTGTAAAATAGCGGCTATTTTTTGTCCGTCTAATTCAATCGTTGCAGTATAAACGTTTGGAGTATACACAAGATTTTTAAATGCAATTTCTGGTGCTGAAAAATGCAATGGTTTGTCTCCTCCGTATATAACGCAAGGAACCTGACCAGCATTACGTAAGGCTTTAGTTGCTACTTTACCCACGCTTTCTCTTTGAGATCCTTTGATTGTAATTGATTTCATTACTTTTATTTAATTATTATTGATTTACATTAAAAATTGTCCGCTGATGCTAGTATTGTCTTGAACTTTATGCATAACATCTGCGAATAAAGGGGCGCAAGATACAACTTTTATTTTAGAACTTGCTCTTTTTAAAGGAATTGTATCTGACACAATTAACTCTATTAAACTAGAATTTTCTATACGTTCTACTGCGGATCCAGAAAGTATAGGATGTGTACAAATAGCCCTTACACTTTTTGCTCCTCTTTCCATCATTAAATCTGCTGCTTTTGCTAGTGTTCCTCCAGTATCTATCATGTCATCTACTAAAATAACATGCTTATCTGTTACTTCACCAATCAACTCCATATGAGAAATAACATTGGCTTTTTTACGCTGTTTATAACAAATAACCACATCAGAATCTAAATATTTAGAATAGGCATAAGCTCTTTTAGAACCTCCCATGTCTGGAGAAGCTATGGTTAAATCTTCTAGGCCTAATGATTTTACGTAAGGTAAAAAGATGGTTGAGGCAAATAAATGATCTACTGGCTTTTCAAAAAAGCCTTGAATTTGATCTGCATGTAAATCCATCGTCATTATTCTGGTTGCTCCAGCAGCCTCAAGTAGTTTTGCTACTAATTTCGCGCCAATTGCTACTCTTGGTTTGTCTTTTCTGTCTTGCCTTGCCCAGCCAAAATAAGGCATTACAGCTGTTACGTGTCTAGCTGATGCTCTTTTTGCAGCGTCAATCATTAATAGCATTTCCATTAAATTGTCTGCCGTAGGAAATGTAGAACCAATGATAAAGATTCTTCTTCCACGAATCGATTCTTCAAATGCTGGCTGAAATTCGCCATCACTAAAATGAGTTGTGGTTACTTTACCTAATTCTACACCATATTCTTTGGCTATTTTTTCTGCTAACTCTAAGCTTTGAGAACATGCAAAAATCTTTGGACTTAATTGACTTGAAGGCATTTAGATGGGTTTTGTTAATTGTTAGTGTGTTGTTTGGTACAAAAATAAAAATAATTAGTTAGTTGTGTTGCTTTTTATGCTTTAATCCTAAATTTATTTTTTAAATTTGCAGTCCAATTAAGTATTACTTATACAAGTCGTTACTTAAAAGGCAATTTTAGTCTCGTTAAAGAAAAGTTACGTTCTTTGCATGATTCTATAATGCTCGAGTGGCGGAATTGGTAGACGCGCTGGATTCAAAATCCAGTTCTTTCGGGAGTGTGGGTTCGATTCCCACCTCGAGTACAAAAAGCTAAGATTTTTATCTTAGCTTTTTTTTATTATTTTAGATTTTTACCTCACAAGTTCCTTTAGAAAGCCTCAAGCTATAAAATGAACATTGTTGAAAAAACTGCTTGTAATATGCGAATGTAATCGACTTTCTAAATTCAACTAATTCATTCTTTTTAACAATGTTAATGGTACAGCCACCAAAACCGCCACCCATCATTCTTGCTCCGATAACATTTGGGTTTTCTTTTGCCTTTTCTACTAAAAAATCCAATTCTTCACAGCTCACTTTGTATTGGTGTTGCAATCCACTATGAGATTCGTATAACAAATTACCAAAAACATTAAGTTCGTTTTTTTGTAAAGCTTTTGAAGCCTCTAAAACTCTATTGTTTTCCTGAATCACATACAATGCCTTTTCAAAATCTGCTGATGAAACTTGACTTTTAATCTGATCTAATTGTGCTTCTGTAACTTCTCTTAATGATGAAACATTGAGCATTAAAGCTATCTTTTCACAAACAGCCCTTCTCTTATTATACGCACTATCGTCTAAACTGTGCTTTACATTTGTGTTGATCAATAAGATTTCATAGTCTTTAAAATCAATCGGATAAATTGTAGATTCTAATGTTTTACAATCTAAGAAGATAGCCGCATTTTCTTGCCCAAACATACTTGCATATTGATCCATGATTCCGCATTTTACATTCGCAAAAGTATGCTCTGCTCTTTGTGAAATAAAAATCATTTCTTCTTTTGTCAATCCTAAATTAAACAATGTGTTTAGACCAAATACAATACTATTTTCTAATGCAGCTGACGAAGACAATCCTGCACCAACAGGAATATTACCAGAAAAAACGATGTTAAAATTACGCTCAATAGTATGTGTTTTAAGAATTTCTGCAACAACACCTAACACATAATTTTTCCAACCTCCATTTTTTATGGGATTGATGTTATCTAATGAAAACTCAAGTAACTCGTTCGCATCCATCGCAAAGACTGTACATTTTTCTGAATTACTTTTTTCAATTCCAGAAACAATGCCTTTATTTATTGCAGCAGGAAACACAAAACCATTATTATAATCTGTATGCTCGCCTATCAAATTAATTCTACCCGGAGAATAAATTACAATTGGTTTCTTTTGATGTGTATTACAAAAAGCAGCAACTACTTTTTCTATTAACTGTTTGTTTTTCATTCAAGAAATCTTCATTTTAAGAATTAAACAAATGTAATTCATTCTCAGAAAATTATTTCAATTATATTTACTTCCTTAATCCTAAAGGAATTAAACTTTTGAAATCAACAACACTTAAAACATACCAGCTTTTAATACCCTTATTGTTTTTATTTATTCTTATATCATTTGGTTTGGTCATCGGTCCAAATAATTTTGGAATGAAGCCTTTTCCGTTAGAAATTATCTTTTTGCTAGCTGCCGTTTTTTCGGCAACAGAGTTATTGATTTTAGGGTATAAATGGAACGATATTCAAAATGCAGTAGTTAAAAAAATAGCACAAGGTTTTCCTGTAATACTTATCTTTTTCTCTATTGGACTTTTAATAGGAAGCTGGATTATTTCTGGCACAATTCCGATGTTAGTTTACTACGGAATAAAACTCATCAATCCAGAATATATTTATTTAATAGGGTTTGTAGTACCCATCATATTCTCTTTATTAACCGGAACTTCTTGGGGTTCAATTGGCACCATTGGTGTTGTAATTATTGGAATTGCTTCTATCGCTGGAGTTGACTTAGGGATTACCGCTGGTGCCATTGTTGGTGGTGCCTATTTTGGCGATAAAATGTCTCCACTTTCCGATACTACCAATTTAGCTTCAGCAGCAACAGATGTTCCGTTGTATGATCATATTCAGTCTATGATGTACACTACCTTTCCTTCTGCAATTATCGCAGCCATACTATTTTTTAGTTTGTCTTTTATATACCCTGTATCAGCAGAAGTTAATAGTGCGCTTGCAACCGAAGAAACCTTAACTGCAATTCAAAGTTTATTTGATTTTAATATCCTATTAATTATTCCACCAATAATTGTGTTAGTGGGTTCCTTAAAAAGAAAACCAACGGTACCTGTAATGTTACTCTCCGCTTTTTCTGCTTGTGTTTTGGCCTTGTTCATTCAAGAGTATTCACTCCAAGATTTAGTGCAAACCTTATTAAAAGGGTTTCAAGTTGATATGGCAACTTGGGTTTCTGTAGTGCCAGAAAATGTAACCGTTTTATTTAATCGAGGTGGATTATACGCATTAAACGAAGCTATCTTTTTCACATTCATGGTCTTTATTTTTATCGGAATTTTAGACATGGTTAAAGCAATGCCAACCATTGTAAATATTGTATTTAAAAGGGTTAGAAAACGTTGGACATTAATTTTATCATCTTTAGTGGCTACTGCATTTACAAATGCATTTACATCAAATCAAAGTGCCACAAGTTTTATTATTGGTGATGCTTTTAAACCTGCTTATGATAAATTAAAAGTCTCTAGAAAAGTGCTTTCAAGATCCATAGAAGATTATGGAACCATGATAGAAACCTTAATTCCTTGGCATGCATCAAGTTTATATGTAGTTGCTACATTAGGGGTGTCTTTTGCAGATTATTGGCATTGGCAATTACTCACAATCATTAATTTAATTATTGCTCCTTTATTAGCTATAACTGGTATTGGATGTTTTTATAAAAAGAAAAAATAAATAAGACACGTGAAAAATATAGAAACCTTTTTGTCTCACGACGGAAAAAAAGCACATAGCAAAGGAGCAGTAGTTCCTCCCATTTATCAAAACTCATTATTCACGATGAAAGATTGGGATGATATTGACAAGGCATTTGACGACAGAACGAACAATTACATTTACTCTAGAGGAAACAATCCGTCTGCAAAAATTGTTGAAGAAAAATTAGCAATGATCTGTGGTGGAGATACTGCAAAACTATTTGCTTCTGGAATGGGTGCAGTGAGCGCAGTGATGCTTTCTTGTATAGAAAAAGGAAGTCATGTGGTTACCATAAAAAACATTTATGGTCCGGCAAACAACATTTTACAATCCTATTTCAAACCCAAATTTGGCATTGAAATTACTTATATCTCTGGAACAGATATTTCAGAATTTGAAAAAGCCATTCAACCAAATACTACGCTCATTTATTTAGAAAGTCCGTCTTCTGTTATTTTAAGTTTACAAGATTTAAAAGCGGTTGCAACCTTAGCAAAAAAGCACAACATAAAAACAGCAATAGATAATACTTGGGCGTCTCCGTTATTTCAACAACCTTTAAAACTCGGAATTGATTTTGAAATTCATTCTTGTTCAAAATACATTGGTGGTCATAGTGATGTGGTTGCCGGACTTGTTGTTGGTGCTAAATCAGATATGGAAATTTTGTTTACAAAAGAGTTTGAACTCTTTGGGGCTAAAATTGCTCCTTTTGAAGCATGGTTGTTGCTCCGAAGTTTGAGAACGCTAAAAATTAGAATGGACCAGCATCAAAAAAGCGGCTTAGCAGTAGCTGATTTTTTAGAAAAGCATCCAAAAATTGCAAAAGTTAACTTTCCTGGATTGAAATCTTTTCCACAATACGAATTAGCGAAACAACAAATGTCTGGAACTACCGGTTTGATGAGTTTTCAGCTAAAAACAACCGAATTAGAAAAGGTAAAAACCTTTTTCAACGGATTAGAATTGTTTCAAATTGGTGTAAGTTGGGGTGGACATGAAAGTTTGATTTATGCTCCTGCAATTAGTTATTTAAAAGAACTCAACGCAGCACAGTTTGAAGGGTTGGGAATTAGTCTCGGCGATATGAGAATTTCTGTTGGACTGGAAGCTGCAGAAGATCTCATTGCTGATTTGGCACAAAGTTTAGATAAAATTTAATAAAAAAACCTCAACGATTTGTTGAGGTTTTTGTTTTTAATACGTGTCTTTCATCCAATGATACGGTTTGCGTTTTAACCACATTCCTCTTGTAAAATCCGGAAAATCTTGTGGTTCTCCATTGTTTGCTATTGAGGCTTCAGAAAGCGGTGTAATAGCGCTCCAAGCAGCAGCATCATAAGCATCTAAAGGCGGAGCAATATTTCGCTTTGCAGATTCTATAAAAGCATTGATTACAAAGAAATCCATTCCGCCATGACCAGCACCTTGTGCGTGTTCTCCATATTTTTTCCAAAGTGGATGGTCATATTTGTCTAACCATTCTTTAGAAGGATCCCAACGATGTGGTTTTGATTTTCCTTCAATATACATTCTGTCCCCGTCTTTTTCCCAAAGGCCTTCTGTTCCTTGTACTCTAAAACCTAAAGAATAAGGTCTTGGCGAATTACAATCATGTGTAACAATAATGGTTTCTCCATTTGTTGTTTCAATAGTTGATGTAATAATATCTCCTTGTTTCCATTTTAATTTAGCATTTGGATGCTCTTCACCTCCATTATCAACAATGTATTTGTGCAAACCTCTTGCTTTTGTTGCATGAGAAGTTAAAGACATAAATCTGTTTCCTCTATTTACATTACACATCGTTGCAACAGGTCCAACTCCGTGTGTAGGATATACATCTGCATTTCTTAACAACGAATGTTCTGTTCTCCATGCAGATTCAGAAATTCCTTTTTCTCCAAACTCCACACCTTTTCCGTAAGCCGTTTTTCCGTCATTAAATTTTACAAAACGCAAATCGTGCTGATATCCACATCTAAAATGCAACAGCTCTCCAAACACATTTTGTTTTACCATATTTAAAACAGCCAATACATCTCTACGGTAATTTACATTTTCAAGAATCATCATATGCGTTCCTGTTTCTTCATGTGTATTTACCAAATCCCAACATTCTTCCATGGTATTTGCCGCAGATACTTCCAATCCGGCATATACATCAGCTAACATAGCATCTTTTGCCATACGTGTATGCCACAGCCATGGTGTTGCAATAATTACTGCTTCAACATCATCTTCTTCTAATAAATTTTTATAATCAAGCTCGTTTTTACCAAAAACTTTAGGTTTCTTTTCTCCTGCTTTTTCAATTCTATCTAAAGCAATTGCAATTCTTCTTGAATCAACATCACAAATAGCAGTAACCAAAACATCATCTCTTAACAATACATTATTTAAGTGATTGGTACCTCTTAGACCAACTCCAATCAAACCTACTTTTATTTTTTTGTCTTTATACGGATCATTTGCACCAAAAGATAAACTTGGCGACATTGCGATTCCGGTTCCTATAATGGCTGATTTTTTTATAAAATCTCTTCTTGAGCTCATGTTAGTTCTATTAATTTATTAGTTGATTTATTTTTGTTTCATTTCAAATGTAGAAATATTATTTTAGGATAAAGAATACTGAGCATAACTTTTTTATATATTTGGTTTTCTAAAAACTTTTTTAATGGACGAATTTCTTTTATATATAAAAATGGGACTAAATCACGTGTTGGATTTTACAGCCTATGACCATATCCTTTTTTTAATTGTGTTGGCTGTTATCTTTGAATTTCATCAACTAAAAAAAGTGTTGTGGTTAATTACGTTGTTTACCATTGGTCATAGTTTAACCTTAGCCTTGTCTGCATATGGCGTTTTAAAAGTTGATGTAAAGATTGTAGAATTTTTAATTCCGGTTACCATTTTTATCACTGGGGTTGTAAACATTTTTAACCTAGGAAGAAAAACAAGTAATAAAGACAACATCAATTTAATATTTGCGTTATTTTTTGGATTGATACACGGTTTAGGATTCTCTAATTATTTTAGAATGATGATTGGACGCGAAGAAGACAAGTTAATGCCGTTGATAGAATTTGCTTTAGGAATTGAAATTTCGCAAGTAATTATTGTCTTAGGTATCTTAATTATTGGTTCTTTAATGCAGTCTATTTTTAAAGTTAGTAAAAGAGATTGGGTCATGGTTACCTCATCTATTGTAATTGGTTTTGTGATCCCAATGATGATTGAACGCGTTTTTTGGTAAAAAATTAACGCTTCAACTTTAGAAAACAAACTACTTTAGCTACATGAATAAAAAGCAACTTAAATACGATACTGCTTATATAAAAATGGCTCAAGAATGGGCAAAACTATCACACTGCGAACGCAGAAAAGTTGGTGCTTTAATTGTAAAAGACCGCATGATTATTTCTGACGGATTTAATGGCACCCCTACAGGTTTTGAAAATTTTTGCGAAGATGAAGAAAATTACACCAAATGGTATGTGCTACATGCTGAAGCTAATGCCATTTTAAAAGTAGCTTCATCAACACAATCATGTAAAAATGCAACATTGTATATTACCATGTCTCCATGTAAAGAGTGTAGCAAATTAATACATCAAGCGGGTATAAAAAGAGTTGTATATGCAAATGCTTACAAGGATGATGCAGGGTTGAGATTCTTAAAAAAAGCAGGCGTAGAATTAATGTATTTAACAAATGAAGAATAAAAATTATTTACCATTATATTTTGCTTTTGCAATTGTATTTGGCGTTTTAATAGGAAGTTTTTTCAATGGAGGAAACACTAATAACAACTTCTTTGCAAAAAAATCTTCAAATGAAGTAAAAATAAAACGCTTGATAGATTACATCCAAAGAGATTATGTAGATAGTGTGGATACAGAAAATTTATTAGATGGCGCAATTACTCAAATTTTAGGAAAATTAGATCCGCATTCTGTATACATCCCAAAAGAAAATTTGCAAGAGATTACAGAAAATATGCAAGGAAATTTTGTGGGAATTGGCGTGCAGTTTAGAATGATAAAAGATTCTATCACCGTAATTCAAACTATAAAAGGCGGCCCGAGTATAAAAGCCGGAATTAAAGCTGGAGACCGAATTTTAATGGCAAATACAGACACCTTGTATGGTAAAAAATACAATAGCAATACCATTCCTAAATTTTTAAAAGGAGAGCCAAACACAAATGTAGATTTACAGGTATATAGAAAAACAAACGATTCTACATTTACAGTTTCTATTAAAAGAGGAGAAGTAGCTATTAAAAGTGTGGATGTTTCTTATATGATCAATGATTCTATTGGATATATTAAACTAGAACGTTTTGCAAGAACAACCTATAGAGAATTTAAATCTGCCTTAACAAAATTGCAAGAAAAAGGCATGACAGATTTGGTGTTAGACCTTAGGGGTAATGGCGGCGGATATGTAGATATTGCAAACAAAATTGTTGATGAATTTTTAGAAGACGGAAAATTAATTGTTTTCACAAAAGACAATAAAGGAAATGTAGACAAATCGTATGCAACAAATCGTGGTACTTTTGAAGAAGGTGGATTGTATATTTTAATAGATCAAAACTCTGCTTCTGCTTCAGAAATTGTTGCGGGTGCATTACAAGATAATGACCGAGGAACAACAATTGGAAGACGTTCTTTCGGAAAAGGATTGGTGCAAGAAGAGAAAGATTTAGGAGATGGCTCTGCTGTTCGTTTAACCATTGCACGTTATTATACTCCAACTGGCAGATCTATTCAGAAACCATACGAAAAAGGAAAAGGAAAACGTTATTCTAGAGATATCAATAACAGAATTGAAAATGGAGAATTACTCAACAAAGACAGCATCAAAGTAGTAGACTCATTAAAGTTTACCACTCCAAAAGGCAAATTAGTTTATGGCGGTGGCGGTATTGTTCCAGACGTTTTTGTTGCAATTGACACAACCTCTTATTTAAACAATTTCTATTTCAATACCATTCAGAATTTTGCGTTTGATTTGGTTGATGTAAACAGAAAAAAATTCTCTTCAAATTCTTTAGACAATTTTATCAAGAATTACAATATAGATGATGCATATGATGCCTATTTAAAAAGCATAAATACAACCTTAAAAGACTCTAGAAGGCGTTATGCAAAAGAATTTCAGCCCTCAGGCAAAGTAGAAAAAACAATCAAACACTATTTAAAAGCAACCATTGCTAGCCAAATATATGGGGATGATGGTTTTTATAGAATAATCCAATCTGATGACAAAATGTTGCAAAAAGTATTGGAGTTGGAAAGTAACAATTAATGCCGTTACTTTGTGACAATGAATATCCCAAACACTAAAAAAATCTATTTTGCTTCCGATCAGCATTTAGGAGCCCCAACCGCAGAAGCAAGTTTTCCTCGAGAACAAAAATTTGTGGCTTGGTTAAACGAAATCAAAGAAGATGCTGCTGCTATTTTTTTATTGGGAGATTTATTTGATTTTTGGTTCGAATACAATACGGTTGTTCCGAAAGGATTTGTAAGAGTTTTAGGAAAATTAGCCGAAGTTAAAGACAGCGGAATTCCGATTTACTTCTTTGTGGGCAACCATGATTTATGGATGAAAGATTACTTTGAAAAGGAACTCAATATTCCCGTTTATCACAAACCACAGGAATTTACATTTAACAACACTTCTTTATTTATTGGTCATGGAGATGGTTTAGGCCCTGGAGACAAAGGCTACAAACGCATGAAAAAAGTGTTTACATTTCCTTTTTTTAAATGGCTGTTTAAATGGTTACATCCAGATGTAGGAATGCGCTTAGGGCAATACATGTCTGTCAAAAACAAACTCATTTCTGGAGAAGAAGACGCTAAGTTTTTAGGGGAAGAGAATGAATGGTTAGTGCAATATTGCAAGCGTAAATTAGAAACCAAACACTACGATTATTTTGTGTTTGGACATAGACATTTACCCTTAGAGATTCAATTACAAGAAAATAGCACCTATGTCAATTTAGGAGATTGGATTGGTCATTTTACTTATGGTGTTTTTGAGAACAATCAACTTCTACTAAAGAAGTACAAATAACTCTCAATTTTTTTTAAAACACTGAACTGTCATTTCGAGTGATTTTCGATTTTATGAGAAAATTGTATCGAGAAGCCTTCTACAAGTCTTCAAAGAAATCACAGGGGTTTACTTTAAGAGCTTTCGCTATTTCTAGCAAACGTAGTACACTTAAACTCGTATATCCTTTTTCAATTTTAAAATACCCGTTTGAAGACAAATACAACTCAATCGCTAATTCCTTTTGTGTAATTCCTAACTCTAGTCTTTTCTTAATTATTCGCTGTAAAATTTTAGCAGCTTTCGCTTGAGGTTTTTCTTTTTCCATATCATTAATAGCTTTTTTCATCAAAATTACTAAATAAAATGAAAAAGAAACATTCCATTTTGGAATAGCGCTGTGGAGGAATTTCTTTACAATAAAAAATATTATTCCAAAAAGGGAATTAAAATATTTGGAAATTAAAAAACCTATTATAAACTTTACAAAGCGAAAAAGAAAAACCTTAATAGAGATTGCTATGAAAATGAAAGTCTTCTGGGGTTAACTTTATAAAAGAAAAACATTTTATTTAATTATTTCACTTAAAACCAACAAGGAATGACTTAGCTATACTTAACAATAAAAGAAAAAACCTTTAGAAGTAAATTTTCTTGCAAGTTTTTAGAGTTATAGACTTGTTTATTCATTAAAACTCAATAATTAAAAAATAACTAGTGTGATACACTCAAAAAAAATAACTATGAAAAAGATAATTTTAAGTTTAGTTTTTATTCTAGGAATATCAACTATTGGAAACACTTCAAACACTATAATAACTAATACCAAACCTTTATTAGAAAACAAATTAGATATAAATAGTGATAATCATTTAGCATTAGAAAATTCAACTATCTTAATCAACAATTTATGTTTTGATTTTGCAGCAGAAGTCTTTATTGTCTCGCAAAAAAGTGGAGAATCATTTCAAACTTCTTTGACTTTATTCTATCAAATGAAAAAATCTTGCGAAGCATTAATACTTATAGGGCTTTTAATAAATACAAATTAGATAAACAATTGAATTTATTTATTTTAATTAATTTGCAGTAGTATGAAAAAAATTTTATCCTATATTTTATTAGTAACGTTTATAAGTAACTCTGAAAATGTTTTTTCTCAAAAAGATGTGTTTTTGAACATTACATACGTTAAAGAGTATCGTTCAAAACTTGATACTTCTATTACCAAATCTTTTAAAAATGAAATCGGGGCTATAAATTCATTATTGGCAAAATACTCAAAAGAAATATCTTACCAGTTAACCATAGAAAACCAACACTCATTATTTAGTATCAATGAATTTAAAATGAACAACCCAAACATTAATTTTAAAGAGGTAGCGGGTTCTATTGGAGGAACAAGTGGTAAATTTTACGTAAATAAAAAAGAAGGTGTTTACCTTAATCAATTTAATTTTATGGGTGATGATTTTCTAATTAAAATAGAGGCAAAAAAATGGAAAATCACTAATGAATTCAAATTCATTAGTGATTTTAAATGTTATAAAGCAACTACAGAAGATACGGTTTCTAATCATAAAGGAATTTTCAAGTCAAAAGTTATTGCTTGGTTTTGTCCAGAATTGCCTAGTTTTTTTGGCCCCGCTAAATTTTTTGGTTTACCTGGATTAATTTTAGAATTAGACAATGGTAAAATGAACTTACGAGCGACAAAAATTGATTTTTTGAAAACGAAAAACCATGCTTTAAAACCTCTAAAAAAAGGGATTAAATTAACCGAGAAAGAATTTGAGGAATTTACAGAAAAGAAAGCAAGAGCGATGTTTCCGAAATTTTTCAAGAACAATAAATAAATACTTAGAAAATAAAATATTTAGTTGGGAGATAAAAATTCAAAACTCAAAATAAAAAACCTTATTTAAAATTGCAATAAAAAAATCTTCTGAGGTTATAATTTTAAGAACTAAAATACCTTACATAAATGTTTAACTTAAATAACTGGTTATGAATTAGCTATAATTAACACACAAGAAAAGAGTTACAAAAGTAGATCTTTCTTACAAGTTTTAAGAGTTTTATACTTGTTTATTCATAATAAACTCAGAATAAAAAAATAACGAGTGTGAACCACTCAATAAAAATTGTTATGAAATGAAAAAAATACTATTAAGCATCGTTTTTATATGTACTACAAGTACAATAATAAATGCAAATTCAACTATTAATAAAATTAATAATGATTATTGTTTTGAACAAATGTTGGATGCATATGAATTTATGGTCGCGTTTACTGGAGATGTTCAATTGGCATCTAATACTGCTGAAGGAGTTTTTAATATCTGTGAGGAAAATGTTGATGCAATTCCAGGTTATTATAATTAAATAAATAATTGAGACTAACTTCTTTAGGTTAGTCTCAAATTTTATAAATAAATTTTAATATGAAAAGAATATTAATAATTGTACTATTCTTAGGGTTTTCTAATCTTAATTTTTGTCAAGAAAACATTAATAAAGTTCAGTATGTCTATAAGGTAAAAAATGATTTTATAAGTAAGGATCTAATTGAAAAAGAAAAAAAGAACGGGTTAAAAGGCAACCTTGAATTAATTAATAACAGTATAATAAACTATCAAAATAAAATGTCTTTTAATTTAACGTTCAACAAGTTTGAATCTATTTTTTCAATGAATAAAATGTTAAATTTAGATTTTGACAAACAAATGATTTTTGTTATGGCTATAATAAAAGCAAAAGATATAATTTATACAGATTTAAAAAACAGGATTACTTTAAAAAAGATCAAAACTCTAGGAGAAGAATTTAATGTTAAAACAAATTTAGATTCAGTAAAATGGGAATTAACCCAAGAAGAGAAAACAATTGGAGGATATAGGTGTTATAAAGCAATAACAAAATCTATTTTTAAAAAAGGGTTAATAATTGAAGCATGGTATTGCCCAAGTATTCCTTTTGGGTTTGGACCAAAGGGGTATGGCGGGTTACCAGGACTCATTCTTGAGCTTACAGAAAATAGAATAACATTTTTTGCAAAAGAAATAAAGATGAACATTAATGAAAAATTTAATTTTGAATTCAAAGAGAAAAATAAGTATATCTCACAAAAAAAATTAGACAGCCTAATAGTTCACTTTAATAAAAATCGTTTTAAAAGAAATTAAGTTTAATGCTAAAAAAAATCATTGCTGCAATTTTATTGTTTGGTTATACAATTATTACTAACGCACAAACTATTACTCTAAAAGGGAGCGTAAAAGATAGTTTGCAAAACTCTCTAACTTTTGCCAATGTTATTGCCAAGCCTAAAGATAAAACCAAAAATTTACAATTTGCAATTACAGATAATGATGGTTTGTATCGGTTAGAATTAACAAAAGGAGAAGAATACACCATAAGTATAAGTTATATGGGTTTTGAGCCAATAAATCACCTGTTTAGAGCAACTAAAACCACCATTAAAAACTTTATCTTAAAAGAAGCAAAAAACCAATTGGATGAAGTAGTTATTGAAATGCCAATCGTAGTAAAACAAGATACTACAATATACAATACAAAACATTTTGTAAATGGAACAGAACGAAAACTAAAAAACGTATTAAAAAAACTGCCTGGTGTAGCAATTGATAAAAATGGTGACGTTATTGTAAATGGGAAAAAAGTAACCCAAATGCTCGTTGAAGGAAAAAAATTCTTTGGAGGTGGTACAAAATTAGCCATAGATAATATTCCTGCAAATGCAGTAAATAAAGTAGAAGTTTTAGACAATTACAACGAAGTTGCTTTTTTAAAAAACATTTCAGACTCTGATGAAATGGCAATGAACATCAAACTAAAAAAAGACAAAAAGAATTTTATGTTTGGCGATGTTGAAGCAGGTAAAGGACATCAGAACTATTATAGAACAAATGCCAATCTGTTTTACTACAGTCCAAAAACAAATGTCAATTTTATTGGAAACCTAAATAACACAGGCGAAAAAACCTTCACGTTTAGAGATTACATGAATTTTCAAGGTGGTATCAATGCTGTATTTAACGGAAACTTTAAATGGGGAAGAGATGATTTTGCGCAATTTTTAAATAGTAACGATATTTTAAAAAGTGAAAATAAGTTTGGCGCTTTACATATTACAAATGCAGCCTCAAGTAAATTAGACATCTCTGGTTTTGCAATTGTATCAAAAACCAATACCAACAGTTTTCAAGAAAGCAACAATCAATTTACAAGCATAACAGAACAAAAAGAGAATAGAACAAATGCAGAAAATGTATTTGGTATCGGAAAATTAAATGTAGAATACGCACCAAATAATAAATCTCAATGGTACGCAAGAACGCAAGTTAAAAAGACACAAAACAAAAATAAGATCGATATTTTGTCTACCATAAATAGCACACAAAATAGCTTTGATACCAATAGAAAAACAGATGCAATTTCTATTACTCAGAATATTGAATGGCATCAACGACAAAGCAATAAACACACCTTTTCTTTTATTGCAGATTACACCTTTGATAAAAATAACCCGACCAATTATTGGCAAACAACCAATCAAATTTTACAAGGACTAATTCCTGTTGATAATTCGCAAAACGCATATCGTTTACATCAAAATAAAGAAATAGAACAACAACGCTTTAACTCTATATTTAAACATTTTTGGGTAATCAACAATCACAATCATATTTACACAACTGTTGGTAATAGTTTGTCAAATGAACATTTCTTAACAACAGACAAGCAAGAATTAGACAATGGCTCTTATAACGATTTTTCATCTAACGGATTTGGAAACAATGTTAGTTTTATCTTGAACGATTTCTTTCTAGGATTGCATTATAAATTTAGAACTGGCATTTTCACAGTAAAACAAGGAGTAGCGGTACACAATTTCAATTGGAATGTAGATCAGCAAATCCATTTTTCGAAATCTAAATGGATTGCTTTACCAGATTTTTTAGCAAAAATTGAATTCAATAAATCTAAAAATATACAAATTCGATATAACTTAAAAACCAATTTTTCTGATGCATCAAAACTAGCAAATCAGTTTTATTTACAATCGTACAATTCGGTTTTTAAAGGAAATGAAAATCTAGAAAATGAATTGTATCACAATGCAAACATCTACTATAGTAGGTTTAGTTTGTATAGAGGCTTAATGATGAATGCAAGTATAAATTACACTAAAAAAATTAAAGGGTTTAATAACATAGTCATGTTTGATGAAACAAATCTAGATCCAACACAAAGAGCAAACCGATTTTTAACAACTCAATTAATTAGCAATCCCTCAGAAAACTGGATGTTTAGTGGTTTAATTAATAAAACTATAAAAAAACTAAAATACAGTTTACAAGGAAACGCTAATGTATCTAAATACCTGCAGAATATTAACAATAAAAACCAAACTAATAAAAGTAATAGTTATACTGTTGATGTTGGCATAGAAACACTATTTGATAATTTTCCAGCCATAGAAATTGGATATAAAAGAACTATTGGTAATTATTCTTCTGGTAATTCTAAGTCAGAATTTATACATTCAGAACCTTATCTAAATATAGATTATAGTTTCTTAAAAGGGTTTATTTTTAATTTTGACTATGCTCGTTCTAATTATCAAAATAAAAATTTAAATCAAATAAACACCTACGAATTAGCAAACGCAGCATTGTCTTATAAAAATGATGATAGCGCTTGGAGCTATAAAATACAGGCTACCAACCTCTTTAACACCACGTTTAAACAAAGCAATCGTTTTTCTGATTATTTAATTTCAGACACTAAAAACTATATATTACCAAGAATTATAATGTTTAGTATTGCATACAATTTATAATAAACTAAAATTTATTTTATTGCTGTTCCATAAAATTGGTTTTTACATACACCAAAGTCTTTCTAAATAACTATATTTCACAATACTTTAACCAAACCTTTAGCATTCTTTTAACAAGAAAAAAAATGCTATTATTGTAGCTTTGTTTCCAATTAATTTTTATCACCCATAAATTACTAAAATGATAGAACAACAAATGAATGTAGATGTAAGAGCAATCAATGAAAAGATTGAAAGAGAAAGTGCCTTTATAGACATTTTAACCTTAGAAATGAACAAGGTTATTGTCGGGCAAAAAGACATGATAGAAAGATTGTTGATTGGGCTTTTAGGAAACGGACACATTTTATTGGAAGGTGTTCCGGGTTTAGCAAAAACATTAGCCATTAACACCTTGTCAAAAGCAGTGCAAGCTAGCTTTAGTAGAATTCAGTTTACTCCAGATTTATTACCTGCAGATGTTGTTGGTACCATGATTTACAATATTAAAGAAAATGATTTTTCGATAAAAAAAGGTCCAATATTCGCAAACTTTGTGTTGGCAGATGAGATTAACAGAGCGCCAGCAAAAGTACAGTCTGCTTTGTTAGAAGCTATGCAAGAACGTCAGATTACAATTGGCGACACTACATTTAAGTTAGAGGAACCTTTCTTGGTAATGGCAACTCAAAATCCGGTAGAACAAGAAGGAACTTATCCATTACCAGAAGCGCAAGTTGACCGTTTTATGCTAAAAGTGGTTATTGATTATCCAAAAATTTCTGATGAACAAACCATTATGCGTCAGAATTTAAATAGCGAATTTACCACTATCAATCCAGTAATTTCTGTAGAGCAAATTTTAAAAGCTCGTGAAGTGGTAAATGAAGTATACATGGATGAAAAGATTGAAAAATACATTTTAGACATCATTTTTGCAACCCGTTATCCTGACAAATACAACTTATCAAACTTAAATGCATTAATCAGTTTTGGAGCTTCTCCTCGTGGAAGTATCAATTTAGCTAAAGCAGCAAAATGTTATGCTTTTATCAAACGAAGAGGTTATGTAATTCCTGAAGATGTGAGGGCTGTTGTTCACGATGTTTTAAGGCATAGAATTGGAATTACCTACGAAGCTGAAGCAGAAAATGTAACTTCAGAAGACATTATAAACAGCATCATTAACGAAGTTGAAGTACCATAATCTTTCCTGTCATTCCTGCGAAAGCAGGAATCTCATTAACAGAAACTAATAATTATTAGATTCCGCATCAAGTGCGGAATGACAATTAAAAGAAATGGAGACTAAAGAAATACTTAAAAAAGTACGAAAAATTGAGATCAAGACACGACGTTTGTCTGATCATATTTTTGGTGGTGAATATCATTCGACCTTTAAAGGTAGAGGTATGACTTTTTCTGAAGTACGTCAATACCAATATGGTGATGATATTAGAGCGATAGATTGGAATGTTACTGCGCGTTACAACGAACCTTATGTGAAAGTTTTTGAAGAAGAACGTGAGTTAACCATGATGTTAATGGTAGATATTTCTGGTTCTGAATTCTTTGGCACAAATCAACAATTTAAAAGAGACACTGCTACAGAAATTGCTGCAACATTGGCTTTTTCTGCAATCCAAAACAACGATAAAGTTGGCTTGATTTTGTTTTCTGACCAGGTAGAATTATACATTCCGCCTAAAAAGGGAAAAAGTCATGTATTAAGAATTATTCGTGAATTGATTGAGTTTTCTCCAAAAAGCAAACAAACGAATATCAATGAGGCATTGAAATTTTTATCCAACGTGATGAAAAAGAAAGCGATTGTTTTTCTGTTGTCTGATTTTATGGATGATGATTACGAGCAAACCTTAAAAATTGCTGGAAGAAAACACGATGTTACAGGAATAAAAGTTTTTGACAAACACGATGAGGAAATTCCGAATTTAGGAATTGTTCCGATGCAAGATGCAGAAACCGGCACCGTACAATTGATAAATACGAGTTCTAAAAGTATTAGAAATAATTACAAAGCAAATGCTTTGCGCTTAGATGACTATTATACAAAAACATTTAGCAGATCTGGAGCAGGGACAATTAGCACACGTGTGGATGAAAATTACGTGAAAAAATTATTAGGATATTTTAAACACAAAGGAAGTTAGAAGAAATGAAGAAGTATTTTGTATCCCTATTATTACTATTCTCTTTTGTTGCATTTGCACAGAATACTCCTGTTGTAAAAGCAGAAATTGACACGACTAATATTAGAATTGGCGAACAATTTGAGTTTAAAATAACAGTTAACGATACTGCGAATGTGATCATTCCTAAACTAGAAAAATTAACGGGTTTAGAAATTATAGAAGACAAAAAAATTGATACCTTAAAAAACCAATTGATAAAAAAATACATTTTAACTGGTTTTGATAGCGGAGCGTATTACATTCCGCAGCAACAAATTTTTATCCGCCAACGATTGCATTTAACAGATTCTTTATTGATAAAAGTGGCATCGGTTAAGGTTGATACTACAAAACAAAAAATGTTTCCTATCAAAGCGATTCAAAGTGAACCGTATCAGTTTGATGACTTTAAGCCTTATTTATGGTATGCTCTCATCGCATTGATAATTATTGGTTTGATACTATATTTTGCACTACGAAAAAAGAAAGAAGTAGAAGAAGAGGTTGTCGTTCCTGCCCTTCCGCCTTTTGAAGAAGCAATTCAGAAACTACATGAGTTGGATGAAAAATTATTGTGGCAAAACAATCAAATAAAAGAATATTACAGCGAATTAACAGAAATTGTTAGAGGATTTATTGAGCGTGAATTAAAAGTGCCTGCTTTAGAATCGACTACTGATGAATTGATTGATATCTTAACTGATTTTAACGATTCAAAAGCAATCTCAACAACAAAAGAGACAATAAAAAAATTAAGAGATTTATTAAGAGAAGCAGATTTAGTAAAGTTTGCAAAATCGAAACCAATCTCAGAACAAATTGAAGCCAATAGAAAGGAAGCAGAAGAGGTTGTAACTGAATTAAAACCAAAAACAATCAAATCTCCTGAAATTAAAACTGAAGCAGATGAACTGGAGTAATTTTGAGTTTCATAGTCCAGAATTTTTCTGGTTGTTTGCACTAATTCCTTTAGTGATTTTTTGGCGAATTATCGTTCGTAAAAGAAGCGCTGCTACATTAACCATACCTAGTGTAAAGGGATTTAAGGGGGAACAATCTATTGTTTCTAAACTAAAACCTCTACTTTTTGTGTTAAGAATTAGTGCTTTGTGTGTTTTGATTCTAGCATTGGCAAGACCAAGAAATGTTGCGGTTAGCAAAAAAACAAAAACAAACAGAGGTATTGATATTGTAATGGCAATTGATGTTTCTGCAAGTATGTTGGCAAGAGATTTAAAACCAAACCGATTAGAAGCCTTAAAGGTTGTTGCAACAGATTTTGTTAATCAAAGACCTAATGACAGAATCGGAATTGTATTGTATGCAGGTGAAAGTTTTACGCAAACTCCAATTACTAGTGATAAAGGAATTGTAAAAAGAACCATTTCACAAATAAAATGGGGTCAGTTGGAAGGCGGAACCGCCATTGGTATGGGATTGGGCTCTGCAGTAAACAGATTGAAAGAAAGCAAAGCCAAAAGTAAAGTCATTATTCTATTGACAGACGGTGTAAACAATTCTGGATTTATCGATCCAAAAACAGCCACAGAATTAGCAAAAGAGCTTTTAATAAAAGTATATACCATTGGAATTGGAACTAACGGAATGGCAGATTTCCCGGCTTTTAAAGACCCTAGGACAGGTCAATTGCAATTTAGAAAACAACAAGTAGAAATTGATGAAGAACTGCTAAAACATATTGCAAAAGAAACTGAAGGGCAATATTTTAGAGCAACCGACAATACAGAATTAAAAGCAATTTACGACGAAATCAACAAGTTAGAAAAAACAAAAATAGAAGAATTTAAATACTATAATTATCAAGAACTGTATAGAAGTTTGGTGCTATTAGCATTGGGTTTATTAGTATTAGAATATCTATTAAAGAACACACTTTTTAAAAGTTTTATTTAAGAATGTATCAAATAGAAGAACCGACATATTTTTATTACTTAGCAATTATCCCAACAATAATTGTAGTATTTCTATTGACTTTTTGGTGGAAAAAGAGAGCTCAAAAACGATTTACAGATGCACTTTTATTAGAAAAATTAGCCCCAAATGCATCCACTTTTAAATCGGTTTTAAAATTGATATTTTTAGCAATCGGTATTGGTTTTTTAGTCATTTCTTTGGTGAATCCTAAGATGGGAACCAAGTTAAAAACGGTAAAACGTGAAGGTGTAGATGTTGTGTTTGCACTAGATGTTTCTAAAAGTATGTTGGCAGAAGATATCGCCCCAAATAGATTGGAAAAAGCCAAACAAATCATTTCTAAAATTATAGATAAATTAGGAAGTGATAGAGTTGGAATTATTATTTACGCTGGTAATTCGTATCCATTGTTGCCTATTACAACAGATCATGCAGCGGCAAAAATGTTTTTACAAAATGCAAATCCAGACATGGTTTCAAGTCAAGGAACAGCCATAAATGAAGCGTTGGATTTGGCAAAAACCTATTACAATAATGATGAACAAACCAACCGTTTTTTAATTATTATTTCTGACGGAGAAGATCATCAAGAAGATACAAAACAAGTAGCACAAAACATGTCAAAAGAAGGCATAAAGGTGTATACAATTGGTGTTGGTACAGAAAAAGGAGCACCGATTCCTATGAAAGTAAGTGGCTCACTAATCGGTTATAAAAAATACAAAGGAGAAACGGTAATCACCAAAAGAAAAGGGGATGTCTTAGAAGCCATTGCAAATGCTGCAAGCGGAAGATATATTGATGGAAATAAAACAGAAAAGCCTGTAGATTTTATTGAAGAATTGATTGCGAATGCTCAAAAAAGTGAGTTCGAAACCAAGCAATTTTCAGATTATAAAGATCAATTTCAATGGTTTATTGGATTGGGGATTTTCTTTTTATTGATAGATGTTTTCTTTTTAGACAAGAAAACAAAATGGATTAAGAAAATCGATTTATTTAACGAGCAATAAATACAACATTATGAAAACACAACATTCATTTTTACTATTACTATTGTTTTTAACAGCATTTTCAAACGCTCAAGAAGTAAAAGATTCTGTTGCTTTAAAAAGAGAAGCAAGAAGTTTATTAAGAGAAGGAAACGAATTGTATCAGCAAGAAAAATATACCGATGCAAGTGTGTTGTTTAAAAAAGCATTAGAAAAAAGTTCAACCTATAAAAAAGCAAGTTATAATTTAGGAAACGCTTTATATCAGCAGAAAAACTTCAAAGAAGCTGTTCCACAATACGAAGTTTCTGCAAAAGGAACTGAAGATAAATTTACAAAAGCAGAGTCTTTTCATAATATTGGAAATGCTGCAATGGAACAAAAACAATATCAGCAAGCTGTGGATGCTTATAAAAACTCGTTGCGTAACAATCCAAATGATGACGAAACTCGATACAATTTAGCCGTTGCTAAAGAATTATTGAAGAAAGAAAAGGAAAAAGAGAAGAAAGACAATAAGGATAAAAAAGACGACAAGAAAAAAGACAATAAAGATAAAAAAGAGAACAAAGATAAAAAAGGCGACAAAGATAAAAACGACGATAAAGGAGACGATAAAAAGAAAGACGACAAGAAAGACGACAAAAAGAACGATAAAAAAGACGGAGATAAAGACAACGATCAGAAGCAAAAGAAAAATCCAAACGATCAAAAGAACAATCCGCAAAAACCAAAGCCTAAAAAGGGTAATATGACACCTCAGCAGATTAAACAATTGTTAGAAAGTTTAAACAATGAGGAAAAGAAAACTCAAAAGAAAATGAATGTTAAAAAATCTAAAGGAGCTAAGGTTAAGCAAGAAAAAGATTGGTAATTCTTGTGTATTAATTTTCTAAAAAAGTTATTATTTTTAACGATTTAAAAATGAAAAGAAACAGTATTTACATACTACTATTTTTGAGTTTTTTAACTCAATCTATTTTTGCTCAAGCAGAGTTTAAAACTACCGTGAGTAAGAGTAAATTAGGTGTAAATGAACGTTTTAGAATTGTTTTTTCTATCAACAAACAAGGAGCAGATAATTTTACACCTCCGAGTTTTGAGAATTTTAAAGTTGTTGCTGGCCCTAGTCAATCTGTAAATCAATCTTGGATAAATGGCAAAGTAACTTTTTCTCAATCTTATACTTATGTGATTGAGCCAAAAGCCATCGGAACGTATTCAATTTCTGGTGCAACAATTTTATTAAACGGCAAAACACTGACGTCTAACTCGGTAAAAATGAATATCCTAAAGGCTGTAGATATTCCACCTAACCCAAATGATCCAAATTATATAGCAAAACAAAATGTACATTTAGTAGCAGAAGTTTCTAAAACACAACCGTATGTTGGCGAGGGTATTTATGTAGAGTACAAATTGTATGTAAGTGAAAACATTAGTGTTAAAGATTTTTCTGTAACAGAAACTCCACAATACAATGGTTTTTGGAATCAAGATATAAATATTAATAATTTACAAATTAAAAATGGTGTTTATAATGGCGAAAATTACAGATATGTTGTCTTAAAAAAAGCGCTATTAATTCCAACTAAATCTGGAAAATTATTGATTGAACCCATGAAAATGGACATCTTAATTGGAGTTCCAACAGGGAGAGGAGATTTTTTTGGAAATCCTATTACAAGAAACCTTTCTATGGTTTTTTCATCAGCCAATAAAAACATTAATGTTAAACAACTACCATTAGAAAATAAACCAGAAAATTTTAACGGTGCCGTTGGAGAATTTGATTTTAGCATTACTTCTAGTAAAAATGATTTAAAAGCAAATGAATCTTCACAAATAAAAGTTGGGGTGACTGGTAATGGAAATTTAAAATTATTTGAAATTCCAAAAATTGAAACGCCAAAAGAATTAGAAATATATACTCCTGAGCATAAAGAGGCTATTAGAACAACGTTAAACGGAATTCAAGGTTCTGTTTACGATTTATATACCGTAGTGCCTCAGTTTAAAGGGAAATATAAAATACCAAAAGTCTCATTCTCTTATTTTAATCCTTCAGAAAAAAAATATAAAACCATTACCACAGAAGACTTATTTGTAAATGTTTTAGAAGGAAAAGAAATTGTAACTACCACAAATAATATAGTTAAAAAAGATGTAGATGTTACTGGTGCTAATTTTAGATATATTCAAACCAAGAGTACTTTTGTAACAACCCAAAAAGAAAACTTCTTTAAATCAAATCTATTTTACTTTTTGCTTTTATTGCCTTTGGTTGCAATTCCGTTTGGAATTATTTTATACAATATTTCGGCAAAAAGAAATAGTGATATTGTTGGCGTAAAACAACGTAAAGCAGATAGGTTGGCTAGAAAGTACCTTTCTGAAGCAAAAAAACAACTAGGAAATAAAGAAGAATTTTATATTGCCTTAGAAAAAGCATTACATAATTATTTAAAAGCAAAGCTACAAATAGAAACTTCTGATATTAGTAGAGACAATATTAAAGAACTTTTACTTTCTAAAAATGTAAATGAAGATACAATTACTGTTTTTATTGATGTATTAAATGATTGTGATTTTGCTCGTTATACTCCTATTACAGAAGTAATGATGAATGTTGTATATGAAAAATCAAAAGAAATAATAACCGCATTAGACAAACAATTATAAACAATGAAAAAAATATTTTTCTTTTTATGTCTGCTGTCTTCTACAATTTTTGTTGCACAAACAAGTGCTAGAAAATTATTCGAGAATGCGAATCTTTTATACAAAGAAGGTAAGTTTGAAGAAGCTATTAAGCTCTATAAACAAATCGAAGCAAAAGATTCTGTTTCTTCTACTCTGTATTACAATTTAGGTAATTCGTATTACAAACTAAATAATGTTGCAAACACCATTTATAATTATGAAAAAGCATTATTGTTAAATCCTTTAAATAGTGATGCAGCTAATAATTTAGAGTTTGCAAAAAGAATGACTATTGATAATATTGAAGAACTTCCAAAAACTTTTTTACAACGGTTAGAAATTAATTATTTACAAAAGCTTTCATATAATGAATGGGCTCTATTAGCCGTTGTGTTTTCTTTTTTGGCAGCTATACTGTTTTTGCTTTTTTACTTCTCTACAATTTCTAACAAAAAGAGAGTTTACTTCTTAACAAGTATTGTTTCTTTCTTCTTATTGATTTTTTCAATATTTATAACCTATCATCAATATCAAAAAGCAAAGAACACTAAATATGCCATTGTATTTTCGCCTAAAATATCTGTAAATAATGCACCTACCTCAAATTCTGATGAAGTTTTTGAACTGCATGAAGGCACAAAAGTACAAGTTTTGGATGCTCTAGATGATTGGAAAAAAATTAAATTAGCTGACGGTAAAATAGGTTGGATTTCAACAGTAAGTATTAAAATGTTAACAGATTAATAACATTTTAATTTTCTAAAAAAACTTATCTTCGCAAGAATTTTACGAATAAAGAATGTATAAAAACAAAATAGCTGTTTTTTTCTCAATAGTGTTTCTAACATTTATTATAGCTCCCACTGTAATAACAGTGGTAGATAGTTCTGTTGATATTTCATTTATATATTCAAATTCAGAAGAAGAATCTAGTAGTAAACAAGCAGAAAAAATAAAAATTATTTTATCTCCTTTAAAAATTAGTGAATTTGTTTTTTCTTCTACAGAAAAAATTAGCACTGCTATACACACAGACAAAAATTATACAAAACCGTATTTAAATACTGTTTTCCCACCTCCTGAACATCTTTAATTTTAACTTAAAGTGTTTCTCTTATTAGAGAAAAAATCAATCATTCATTTTTTATTAATAACCTTAAACATTTAATTGAGGTTAAAAAAATATACAATATGTTCAAAAATATTAGAGGCGATCTTTTTGGTGGTATTACTGCTGGAATTGTTGCATTACCATTAGCATTAGCATTCGGAGTTAGTTCTGGACTTGGACCAAGTGCAGGATTATACGGAGCTATATTTTTAAGTTTTTTTGCCGCTCTTTTTGGCGGAACAAACACACAAATTTCTGGACCAACAGCGCCTATGACAGCTGTAAGTATGGTTATTATTGCAGGTATAATTGCTTCCAATGACGGAGATGTGTCAAAAGCACTACCAACAATTTTAACGGTTTTCTTATTAGCGGGATTAATGCAGATAGGTTTAGGAGCTTTAGGTATCGGAAAATACATTCGATATATCCCTTACCCTGTGGTTTCTGGTTTCATGACTGCTATTGGAGTTATAATTTTAATTACTCAAATTTTACCTTCACTAGGATATTATCCAAAAGAGGATTTAAGTTATGTAAATCAATACAAACCTCAAGCTGAAGAAATCATTTTAGAAAATATTTTAAAGAAAGAAGCCGGAGAAGGTATTCTTGTTTTAGAAGATTTTAAAGAAACCATTAAGCGAGCAGAATTAATTACTGAAAGTGATATTTTAAAAGAATCTCAAACGTTAGCTTCTAAAGAGGCTTCTGGAGTATTAGGCGCAATTAAAGTATTACCAAACGCTTTAAAAAATATAAATATATTAGAATTATTGCTCGCAATAGGAACTATAATTATTATATATGGTTTTAAACGAATAACAACAAAGGTTCCGAGCACACTAGTGGCATTACTGGTCATGTCTGGAATTGCTGTTGGGTTTGGCTTAGATTATAGATCTATTGAAACAATACCTGGTGGTTTTCCAATTCCGAACTTATCAATGTTTACTGAGTTTAGTTTAGGAAGTGTCGCACCATACATCTTTACAGCATTGACTTTAGCTTTATTAGGGGCTATTGATTCTTTACTAACAAGTGTTGTTGCTGATAATATGACCAAAACTAAACACAAACCAAATAAAGAACTAATTGGACAAGGAATTGGAAATAGTATTGGTGCTATCTTTGGTGGTTTACCAGGAGCTGGAGCAACAATTAGAACCGTAGTAAATATTAATTCTGGAGGAAAAACAAAATTATCTGGAATGATTGCCGGACTTATGTTATTAATAATTCTTCTAGGTCTAGGTCCGATTGCATCTAAAATTCCAGCTGCCGTATTAGCGGGTATCTTAATAACAGTTGGTATTGGTGTAATGGATTACAAAGGATTAAAAGCAATACCGAGTTTACCAAAAGATATCAAATTTGGACCAATAAAATTAAGTTCAGAAGTAGTTATCATGATGATAGTATTGATTTTATCAACCTTCTGGAATTTAGTATACGCAGTAGGAATTGGATTAGTCATTGCTTCGTTAATGTTTATGAAAAAAATTGGAGATTTATCTGCAGAACGTTCTGATGTAAAATCTTTAAAGAAAGAAAAAAATTGGGCAGATGAAGGTGATTTCCCAGAAGAATTAAAAGAATCTGTTTTTATAAAACACATAAAAGGTCCTTTATTTTTTGGTACAACAAGTGACTTTCATAGTTTAGCGCAGCAAATTCCAGAGACAGCAACTACTGTAATCATTCGTTTAGGACGTATGCAATACATGGATCAATCTGGTTTGTATGCCATGGAAGATGTACTTCAAGAGTTAAGAAAAAAGAAAGTTCAAGTATTATTCGTAAACTTGTTGCAACAACCAAGATATATGATGGAAAGAATTGATATCATTCCTGATTTGATTCCACAAGAAGATATTTTTAAATCTTTTTCAGAGAGTATCAAATGGATTAAAACACAACAATTAAAAAAATAAATTATGCCACATAGAAATAAAGCAATCACAAAAGAACAACAAGATAGTTTAACGCCAATGAAGGTGTTACAAGATTTTATAGAAGGAAATGCGCGTTTTATTAGAGATGAAGTACACTCTATAGACCATAAGGCGTTAATTTCTCAAACAACGGATGGTCAACACCCAAAAGCAATTGTACTTTCATGTATTGATTCTAGAGTTCCTGTAGAATTAATTTTTGATCAAACAATTGGAGATGTTTTTGTTGCCAGAGTTGCAGGTAATTTTGAAAATATAGACATTTTAGGAAGCATGGAATATTCATGTAAAGTGGCTGGAAGTAAATTAATCTTTGTACTTGGACATGAAAGTTGCGGGGCTGTAAAAGCAGCTTGCGACCATGTAGAACTTGGAAATATTACTGCATTGTTAGAAAACATTCAGCCTGCTGTAAAACTTTCTGAAACTCAAGTTAAGGGGAAATACAATTCTTCTAACAACGATTTTGTTGATAAAACAATTGAAAATAATGTTCGATTGACAATTGACAGAATTAGAGAGAAAAGTCCAATTCTAAATGAAATGGAAAAAAATGGTGAAATAAAAATAGTTGGTGGTGTTTACCACATTAGTAGCGGAAAAGTTACCATGCTATAACTTTTTTTATACAACTTAAAAGGCTTGCATTGATGCTGAACTTGTTTCAGTATTGCAAGTCTTTTTTTATTCTACTTCTTTTATAATATCATCAATTACATCTTCTTCTAGCCCATCTTCTTTTATGATTGATGGAAAAATTGTTGGGGCAATACTTTTTACCGGGCTGTATAAAATAGATTCATCTAAAGTTTTTTTGTCAATAAAAGAAATCGTAGAATTCATTCTATCAAAAAAGATAAAAACAATACTCAATACCAGTCCTATTTTTAACAAACCAAAAAGGCCACCAAGAATTTTATTGACCATTCCTAAAGCTGCTAAATCGGCTAGTTTTGTTAAAAATCTGCCTAATAAACTAACAACTATTATGATCAAAACAAAAGTAATTGCAAATGCGGCTAAAGCGATTTTTTTTTCAGACCAAGAGACACTTTCTTTTAGAAAATCTCCAATAAAATAAGAAAAATGAATAGAACCCCAAACACCTCCAATTAAAGCAACTAAAGACGCAACTTCTATAAAAAGTCCTTTCATTAAACCTCTTATAAAACCAAATAATAAGAATACGGTAATTACAACATCAAAAACATTCATAAATATCTATTTTGTTTTCTGTGCTAACTTACTAAAAAAGAACGAAAATATTACAGATAGTATGTATCTTTGTGGCTTAGTTTAGGTTTATGACAAAGATTACTTCTTTAAAAGAAAAATGGGATTTATTAGTTGGTCAGTTATCAACGCAATTTGCAGATGGTGATGCCTTAAATATTGATGCCATTATTTATTTAATTGGGATTCAAGAATTAGGTCAAGGTCACAGAAAATTTAAGAAGGACGAAAAAGTAAATTTAATGCACATTGCTATTTGTAAGTTATTAGAGCCTTATGGTTATTACGAATTTGAATTTTTTGACGATGATGGATGGCCACATTACAAAACCATCAATCAATTACCAAATTTAAAACCAGGTGAACAATCTGTTTTGATGAAAGAAGCAATCATTTCTTATTTTGAAGCCTTAGAGTTTATTAAGTAACTCTCAATTTTCGAATCATCACTGATAACAATTTAGGAAAAAACCGTTTAACATACACTCCTAATTTTTCTTTAAACCCAGCTATATAAACCTCTTCTTTTTTAGCATAGATAGCCTTTGCCATAATTTTGGCAAAACGATTTGGCTCAATCCCGTTCTGAGTAGCAACATCCATTTTATTTTGTGCAGTCCCGTCTCCAGTTAACGCATTTATAGAAACATTGGTTTTTACAAATCCAGGGCATACCAAAGTTACAGCGATATTGTTTTTATGGTTTTCTGCGCGCAAACTATCAAAAAAACCATGCAACGCGTGTTTAGAAGCTGCATAACTAGATCGTAAAGGAGTTCCTATTTTACCAACAATACTTGTAGTAACTACAAATTGCCCACATTTGTTTTCAATAAAATAGGGTAATAATGCTTTTGTTAAAGCAATCGTTCCTAAATAATTGATATCCATAATGCGTTTATCTACCTCAATTGAAGTTTTACTAGCTAAAGATCTTTGACTAATTCCACCATTATTTATCAAAATATCTACCCTGCCACACCAATTGACTGCTTCTATAACTTTAGCATTAAAATTAGTGTAATCTTCTAAATCTAAAGGTAAAATTTTAATCGCTTCAGAATATTCACAAGCTTGTTTTACCTGTTCTAATTTTTCTTCATTCCTTGCCGATAAAATCAACTTTGCATTTAATGTAGAGAGGTGTATTGCCAATGCTTTTCCAATTCCGGAAGATGCACCAGTAATCCAAATCACTTTATTTGTGAAATTCATGTTAATTATTTTAAAGCAATGTAATTATTTTAAGTTATAAATAGTAATTTTGGTACACTTCTTGAACTTTTTTTTGGAAGATAAATCGCAATTAATGAAAAAATTATTATTACTACTCTTACTGATTTCTTTCAGTTTACAAGCACAATATAAAGTTAATGGAGAAATGAATCCGCCCGGAAATTATACTTGGGTTATTTTGTATAAAATAGAAGGTGCAAGACAAGTATTTGTAAAAAGCGGAAAAATTGAAAAAGGGAAATTTTCTTTTGACATGCCCGCAAACACTAAATCTGGTGCCTATCGAGTAAGCTATAAAACCGAAGGAAGTGGTTTTGCAGATTTCTTATTTAACAAAGAAGATGTTGCTTTTACTTTCAATCCAGAACAAGCAGAACAAACCATTCAGTTTTCTAAATCTACTGAAAATAAATTATACCAAGAGTACATTAATACGGTGTCTATTCAACAATATAAAACAGATTCTTTACAAATTGCTTATTTAAAAAACCCAGTAGCAAAAACAGCTAGTTTATACGGAACTCAATTAACAAAAATTGAAAGTTTACAAAAGCAATATTTGTCAAAATCTAAAGGAAAAATGGTGTATCATTTCATCAAAGCAACCAATAGATATAATAATCCTGTGATTGCAAAAGATCCTCAGTCATATTTAAAATCGATCAATGAACATTTTTTTGACACCATAGACTTCAACAATCAAACATTGTATAATTCTACTTTTTTGGTGGATAGAATTACTGATTATGTTTTTTACATGAACTATTCTGAAGATCCAACAAAACAAAAAGAATTACATGACAAAGCTGTAAAAAGGGTTTTAGAAAAAGCAAAAACACCTACTTTTAAAAAAGACATTATAGAGTTTTTAATCACACAGTTTGTAAATGCTAGCAATGTAGATTTTGCAGATTATCTATTAAATTCTTTTTATATAAAATTACCTGTAACAATACAAAACAGTGAATTTGTAGATAGTTACCTAGAAAAAACAGTTGTATCTATAGGTAGAATTGCACCAGAAATTACCTGGAGCACAAATGAAAAAGAGTATAAACTTTCAACAATTAACGATGCCAATAATTACGTGTTGGTTTTTTGGAGTACAGGTTGCGGTCATTGTTTAAGAGAAATTCCACAATTGTATGAGTTTACAAAAGACATGAAAAACTCAAAAGTAATTGCATTTGGAATGGAAACTGACGATAAAGAATGGAAAAACCTAACTTCAAAATATAGTGGTTGGCATCATGCCCTTGGATTGAAAAAATGGGAAAATCCGACAGCAAGAACCTATCAAATTTATTCTACACCAACCTATATTGTGTTAGATAAAAATAAAAAAATAATTGCTAAGCCAGAAACATTAGATGAACTTAAAAAAATTATTAAATACTTAGAATAATATTTTAAAAATGTAAAAAGGCGTCTTCTAAATGTTCTATTTCGAAGGCGTTTTTTTGTTTTACAATGGCAATAATATCAAACCGAACTTCTACTTCTAAATCATTTTCTACAACAAAATTATCCATCGCAGAAACCAATAATTTTATTTTTTTAGGATTGATAAAGTCTTGTGGATTTCCATAATCTATAGAAGAACGTGTTTTTACCTCAATAGCAACTAAAACATCTTTTTTCCGAGCTATAATATCAATTTCAGCTTTTAAAAATCGATAATTACGAGCAATAATTTTATAGTTATTTTGCAATAAAAAATCTACTGCTAACTGCTCGCCTTTTTTACCAAGTTCATTGTGCTGGGCCATTTTTACTCATTAAAAACTACAGTAGAGATTCCTACTTTAGTTACATTCATTTCAATAGTTCTTCCAAAGATTAACGATCTGTTATCTGGCTCATGACCAGCCGGAAAATTAAATAAAACAGGGAAATCATATTCGGCAATTACATCTAAAATTAGTTGTTCCATAGAGCTACCCCATTTGGTTGTGTTGCTTTTTATTTTAGAGATGTCTCCTACAATAATCCCTTTACATTTTTCGAAAAAACCAGCACGTTTTAAACTTTGCAACATTCTATCCATGCTATATTTATATTCACCAACTTCTTCAATAAATAAAATTTTATCATCGGCATTCATTTGACTTTTAGAGCCTAACATTGATGCTAACAAAGAAAGGTTCCCACCAATTAATTTACCTTTTGCCGTTCCTTTTCTATTCTCTTTAACAGAGACTAAACTATAGCTCAGTTTTTCTCCAAAAAGTGACTTTTTAAATGATTTTAGCGTTTCTACAATTTTCTCAGCATCATCTCCCATACTTGTCCCCATCATTCCGTGTATAGTTTCATAACCCAATGTATTTAAATGAGAATGCAACGCAGTAATATCTGAATACCCAATTACCCATTTTGGACTCTCTATAAACTTTGAGTAATCTAACCTGTCTAAAATTCTTACCGTTCCGTAACCTCCACGTCCAGCCCAAATTGCTTTAATATTTGGATTGTCCATTGCTTTTTGAAAATCTTCTGCTCTTTCTTCATCTGTTGCAGAAAAATGACCTGCTGTGTCAAATAAATGTTTACCATATACAACATGTAGGCCCCAACTTTCTGCCAATTCTTTAGCTTGATCTATTACATCTTTTCTGTCAGTTAAGATGCCTGCTGGAGCAACTATGGCAATGGTGTCTCCTTTTTGTAAATAAGGTGGTGTAATTAACTCAGATTTTGTGTTTTCTTGAGCTTGCGTTTGATTGTTTGAAATAATTAATGACAAAAATGCAATCAAAAAGAGTTTTGTTACTTTCATAAAAATGATTTTTGTAAATGTATCTATTTTTGACGGCTTAAAAAAATGAGTTTTCGTTGGTTTTCCGTACTTTTGCTTTTCAAAAATTTGTTCAAAACAAATTTTAAACGAAAATGATACGATAGAAATGAATACTCCAAAAAGATATACAATTACCGCTGCATTACCTTACACAAATGGCCCTGTTCATATCGGGCATTTGGCTGGCGTTTATGTTCCTGCAGATATTTACGCACGTTATTTACGTTTAAAAGGAGAAGATGTGGTTTTTGTTTGTGGATCAGATGAGCATGGAGTACCTATTACAATCAAAGCTAAAAAAGAAGGAATTACACCGCAACAAGTAGTTGATAAATACCACAAAATTATTAAAACTTCTTTTGCAGATTTTGGAATTTCTTTTGATAATTATTCAAGAACATCCGCAAAAATTCATCATAAAACAGCATCAGATTTTTTCTTAAAGTTGTACAATGATGGAGAGTTTATTGAAGAAGTTACAGAGCAATTGTATGATGCCGAAGCAGACCAATATTTAGCAGATAGATTTGTTGTTGGAACGTGTCCGAAATGCGGAAACGAAGAAAGTTATGGAGATCAATGTGAAAGCTGTGGAACAAGCCATAATGCTACAGATTTAATCAATCCAAAATCATCAATAACCGGAAATGTTCCTACGTTGAAAGAAACTAAACACTGGTTTTTACCTCTTGACAAACACGAAACTTTTTTAAAAGAATGGATTTTAGAAGGGCATAAAAATGATTGGAAACCCAATGTGTTGGGGCAAGTAAAATCTTGGATTGATGATGGTTTACGACCAAGAGCAGTAACACGTGATTTAGATTGGGGAATTCCTGTTCCTATTGAAGGTGCTGAAGGAAAAGTATTATATGTTTGGTTTGATGCACCTATTGGATATATTTCTGCAACTAAAGAATGGGCAGAACAGCACAAAAAAGATTGGGAACCTTATTGGAAAAATGATGATACGAAGCTGGTTCATTTTATTGGAAAAGACAATATTGTTTTTCACTGTATTATTTTTCCTGCAATGTTAAAAGCACATGGAAATTATATCCTTCCAGAAAATGTCCCTGCTAATGAATTTTTAAATTTAGAAGGAAACAAATTATCAACGTCTAAAAACTGGGCGGTTTGGTTACACGAATATTTAGTTGATTTTCCAGAAAAACAAGATGTGTTGCGTTACGCATTAACTGCAACTGCTCCAGAAACGAAAGACAACGATTTTACTTGGAAAGATTTTCAAGCCAGAAATAACAACGAATTGGTTGCCATCTTTGGAAACTTCATCAATCGTGTAGTTGTATTAACCAATAAGTATTACAATGGGCAGGTGCCTGCTTCAGGAGATTTAAGTGACGTTGATGAAGAAACATTGGCTGCTTTAAAAGAATTTCCAACTACGATTTCTAGATCTATTGAACGTTATCGCTTTAGAGAAGCGAGTCAAGAATTAATGAATTTAGCTCGTTTAGGAAATAAATATTTGGCGGATGAAGAACCTTGGAAAGTGATTAAAGTAGATGAAGATCGCGTAAAAACCATTATGCATGTTGCCTTGCAAATTGCGGCTGGTTTAGCCGTTTTATCGGAGCCTTTTTTGCCCTTTACATCGGTTAAATTAAAAAATATTTTAAACATTAATGAGTCTTTAAGTTGGAACGATATCTCAACAAAAAAAATACTCTTAACAGCTAATCATCAAATTAATAAAGCTGAGTTGTTGTTTGCAAAAATTGAAGACAGCGAAATTGAAGCACAGTTAGAAAAATTACAAGCAACAAAAACAGCGAACCAAAATGCTGCAAAAACAGTTGAGCCTCAAAAAGAGACCATAGAGTTTGATGATTTTACCAAATTAGACATCAGAGTTGGAACTATTTTAGAAGCCATTAAAGTTCCGAAAACTAAAAAATTATTGCAGCTAAAAGTAGATGTTGGTATCGATATAAGAACAATTGTTTCTGGAATTGCAGAAAGTTTTAGCCCAGAAGATATTATTGGGCAGCAAGTTACTGTCTTGTGCAATTTAGCACCGAGAACTTTGCGTGGAGTTGAAAGTCAAGGTATGATTTTAATGACCGATACACCTGATGGAAAATTAGCTTTTGTAGAACCTGCAGAAAAAATTAAAAATGGCGGACAAATAAGTTAACGACTTAATCTTGTTGCTTTTTTTCGAATAATTTCTCGGATTGGTCTATTTTCAATTTTACTTTCTAACCAAGACAAAATGTCTAAATAAAGAAATGCGCGTTTTTCGTAGGGATGATTTTCAAACTTTTGCAATCTAGTGTGAATTTTTTTGAATTCGTTTTTTATTTGATGTGGATATACATCACTTAAAGCTTTAATCGAAATAATAAATTCTTTTTGAACTGCTTGTAAATTCTTCATTTTAAGTAAGAATTTATAAGTCTCTTTAAATTGTCTTTCTAAATGATAATCCATTCCACATTCATAATGAGCAATCAAATTTAAAACCCTTGCAAAACATTGCAGATCTTCTGCTGCTTGTAAATTTTTAGAATCAATAATCTTTGCCAAAAAAGCAATACATTTTCTATTTTCACCCATCCCAAAATACAAACATGCAATTTTATAATACAAGATTACAATATGATGATTATCTAACCTAGAAGCATATTTCTTTATCTTTTGCTCTATTTCTTTTACCAAAAACTCCCCTTCTTTAAATGTGCCTTCTAAAAAGTGTAAATGCAATTGATTTGCCGTATAGTATTGAAAAATCAACAGCTCGGTGTTGCTGTTTAACGGAATTTCTTGATTTTTAATTTCCGCTTTAAAAAAATCAAGTTCTTCCTTAAATTTCGAAAAGTGTTTTAGAAAAAAAAGAGATTCAAGTAAATAGTTTTTCCCTTTTAAATAAAACACAGGGTGTAATGAGATTAGCTTTGTATTCCCTCTAAACAACTGCATCCATTTATGCGAATATTTATAACACATTAAAAAATCTTGCAGTAAAAAACTCTTCCATACGTGAGCTTTAAACAACCAAAGTTTCTCTCTAAAACCGAGTGTACTAAAATCAAATTCTGGCATTCTAGCATCAAAGTATGTCGTAACTTTTGCAAACTCTTCATCGTTTCGAGCAGGTCCAGTTTTTAGTAATATACTGTATAATTGTAATGATAAATTAGACAATTTACTAGTTATTACATTTTGCTGGCTTAACATCTTTGCTTGTTCAGAAAGTACGTCTGCTCTCGAACTAATACTTCTTGTGATGTATTGTGTTTCAATTACTTTTTCAAGTTCAACAATTTCGTAAGCAATATTTTTCTCTTCGTTTTCAATTGCCATTGATTTCGCTTTATCTAACAATTTTAAGCTTTGTTTGTACAAGCCTTTTTGATATAAAACGGTTGCGAAATCTAATTGCTCTCTGATTTGAATTCTAATATTTTGATGAGCTGGATTTAAACGTAAACTAATTAAGATTTGACGGTATAAATGTGCTTTTAAATTTGACAATTGTTGTTTGGTAACAATTCCATTCTCTAAAATTTGTCGTTCATCGTAGGTTTTTAACTTTTCTAAAAATTTAAATAAAGAAAAAAACTTTGCATCTGTATTTCCACCTAATCTTCCAACATACAAATTAAATTGTCTTTTTTCTGATTTTGACAACGATTTAATCAACTCAAACAATGCATCGTTTTGATTATTGGCTAACGTAAATGATTTACCCATAATATTCTTATTATCAGAGTTTTATTTTATAAACAGCTCTTTTAAACATCGTAAAGGGGCTATGATAATTTTCTCTCTTAGAAAAGTCAATATATAAATTTGAATTTGATTAAAAAATTAAGAAGTACACATGCAAGATAATAAAATGCAAATTTTTGACACAACGCTTCGTGATGGTGAACAAGTTCCTGGTTGTAAACTAGACACTAAACAGAAATTAGTAATTGCAGAGCGACTGGATTTTATGGGGGTAGATGTTATTGAAGCAGGTTTTCCTGTTTCGAGTCCAGGTGATTTTAATTCTGTAAGTGAAGTTGCTAAAATTGTAAAAAATGCTACTGTTTGTGGTTTAACTAGAGCTGTAGAGAAAGATATCGAAGTGGCAGCTGCTGCCCTTATATACGCCAAAAAACCTAGAATTCATACAGGTATTGGCACCAGTGATTCTCATATAAAATATAAATTTAATTCAAGTAGAGAAGAAGTAGTAACAAGAGCTGTACTTGCGGTTCGTTATGCAAAATCATTTGTAGAAGATGTAGAGTTTTATGCCGAAGATGCAGGGAGAACTGATAATGCTTTCCTGGCTCAGATTTGTGAAGAAGTAATCAAAGCTGGAGCAACCGTATTGAACATACCGGATACCACCGGCTATTGTTTACCTGAAGAGTACGGAGCCAAAATAAAATACCTAAAAGAACATGTAAAAGGGATCGAAAAAGTAACTATTTCTTGTCATTGTCATAATGATTTGGGCATGGCAACAGCAAACTCTATTGCAGGAGCTATCAATGGTGCTAGGCAAATTGAATGTACCATAAATGGTATCGGAGAACGTGCTGGGAATACTGCTTTGGAAGAAGTTGTAATGATTTTAAAACAACATCCAACTTTAAATTTAGAAACCAACATCAATACCCAATTGCTTTATGATACAAGTATGATGGTTAGAGAAAAAATGGGAATGCCTGTACAACCGAACAAAGCTATTGTTGGAGCCAATGCTTTTGCGCATAGCTCTGGAATACATCAAGATGGTGTCATTAAAAATAGAGAAACCTATGAAATTATGAATCCAGAAGATGTTGGTGTTACTGAAAGCGCAATTGTATTAACTGCTAGAAGCGGAAGAGCTGCCTTGGCCTATAGGGCTAAAAAAATTGGTTACGAATTAACAAAAATTCAATTAGACAAAGCCTATAATTACTTCTTACAAATAGCAGATATTCAAAAAGAAATTCACGATACAGACTTACATTCTATCATGAAAAACGTTAATAAGTTTTCAAAAATAGCCATTGCATCATGAGAAAAACACTCTTTGATAAAGTTTGGGATGCCCATGTAGTTGATGTAATAGAAAATGGCCCACAGATATTATATATAGATACACATTTAATTCATGAGGTAACAAGTCCACAAGCTTTTGAAGAACTTGAAAAAAGAGGGATTCCCATTGCGAGACCCGATAAAATTGTAGCTACAGCAGATCACAATACACCCACAATCAATCAACATTTACCCATAAAAGATGCGCTTTCTAGAAACCAGTTAGAAAAACTGACTAAAAATTGTCTTAAGAACAATATTTCTCTGTATGGTTTGGGACATGAAAACAATGGTATTGTACATGTAATAGCCCCTGAATTGGGCATTACTCAACCTGGAATGACCATGGTTTGTGGAGATTCTCATACGTCAACCCATGGTGCATTCGGAACCATTGCTTTTGGTATTGGAACAAGTCAAGTAGCACAAGTTTTTGCGAGCCAATGCTTGCTTTTAGAAAAACCAAAAAAAATGAGGGTACTCGTTAATGGGGAATTGAAAAAGGGTGTACTTCCTAAAGATGTTATTTTATATATCATTGCTAAGTTAGGAACCAATTCAGGTACCGGTTATTTTTGCGAATATGCTGGTGATGTTTTTGAAAACATGAGCATGGAAGGCAGAATGACCGTTTGCAATATGAGTATTGAGATGGGTGCTAGAGGCGGAATGATTGCCCCAGATCAGACAACATTTAACTATATCAAAGGAAAAGAATTTGCTCCAAAAGGAACTGATTTTGATGAAAAAGTAGCAAAGTGGAAAACCTTAGCTACAGATGTGGGAGCTGAATTTGATAAAGAATATGAAATAGATGCCTCAGATATTGAACCAATGATCACTTTTGGAACAAATCCAGGAATGGGAATTAAAATTTCTGAAAAGATTCCATACAAAAACGAAAGTTCTTTTGAAAAATCATTGACCTATATGGATTTTGAAAAAGGGAAATCCTTGATTGATACACCAATTAATTATGTGTTTATTGGAAGTTGTACCAATTCTAGAATTGAAGATTTTAGAGTTGCAGCCAACTATATAAAAGGAAAACAAAAAGCCGAAAATGTAACAGCTTGGTTGGTTCCTGGATCGCAACGAGTTGCAAAACAAATTACCGAAGAAGGTTTGAAAGCCACTTTTGAAGCCGCCGGTTTTACGTTAAGACAACCTGGATGTTCTGCTTGTTTGGCAATGAATGATGATAAAATTCCTTCTGGAGAATATTGTGTATCTACTTCCAACAGAAACTTTGAAGGGCGACAAGGACAAGGTGCTAGAACTATTTTAGCAAGTCCACTTGTAGCAGCTGCAGCTGCCATTGAAGGAAAAATAATAGACGTTACAAAGGTTCTAGAACCTGTATTATAGATTAATAAATTATATGGAAAAATTTACACTTTTAAAATCTACAGCAATTCCTTTAGCTTCTGAAAATATCGATACGGATCAAATCATCCCAGCACGATTTTTAAAGGCAACGGATAAATTAGGTTTTGGCGAACAAGTTTTTAAAGATTGGCGTTTTCATAAAGACGGAACCATCAATAAAGAGTTTCCTTTAAACAACTCAAAATATAGCGGAAGTATTTTAGTAGCAGGAGATAATTTTGGTTGTGGTTCTAGTAGAGAACATGCTGCTTGGGCTTTGGTTGGCTATGGATTTAAAGTAATTGTAAGTAGTTTTTTTGCCGATATCTTTAAAGGAAATGCATTGAATAACGGATTATTACCCGTACAGGTTACCGAAGATTATTTGAAAAAATTAATTGTGCATCTAGAGGAAAATCCTACATCTGAAGTTATAGTGAATTTAGAAGAACAAACTATTGAATCTGAAATAGGAAATGCTTCTTTTGAAATTGATGCTTATAAAAAAACTTGCTTGCTAAATGGATATGATGACATCGATTATTTAATCAGTAAAAAACAACAAATCAATGCCTTCGAGGCAACATTTTAATAGTATGAAATACAATATTGCAGTAATTCCTGGAGATGGAATTGGACCCGAAGTTACAGCACAAGCAAAAAAAGCTTTAAATGCAATCGCTGGTGTTTATGATCACACATTTATCTATAAAGAAGTATTGATGGGTGCCTGTGCAATTGATAAAACAGGAAACCCGTTACCAAATGAAACTTTAGCAGTCTGTAAAAAATCTGATGCAATTTTATTTGGTGCAATTGGTCACCCAAAATATGATAATGATCCTTCTGCCAAAGTTAGACCAGAACAAGGTTTGCTTAAATTGCGTAAAGAATTAGGCTTGTTTTGTAATGTTAGACCCGTAAAAGCTTACGATCAATTAATTGAGAATTCACCTTTAAAAAAAGAGGTTATTAAAGGAACTGATATTTCTATATATAGAGAGTTAACAGGAGGAATTTACTTTGGAATTAAGGAGTTAAGTGAGGATGGAAAAATTGCCTTTGATGGTTGTTCTTATTCTGTTGAGGAAATAGAACGCATTGCACATTTAGCTTTTATCGAAGCACAAAAGAGACGTAAAAAGCTAACACTAGTTGATAAAGCGAATGTGTTAGAAACTTCACGTTTATGGAGAAAAACGGTTACAAATTTAGCAAGTCAATATCCAGATGTTGCACTCGATTTTTTGTTTGTTGACAATGCAGCAATGCAATTAATTTTAAACCCGAAACAGTTTGATGTAGTATTAACCGAAAATTTATTTGGAGATATAATTAGTGATGAAGCGAGTGTAATTGGCGGATCTATTGGTTTGCTAGCATCTGCCTCTATTGGTAAAGAAAACGCATTGTTTGAGCCTATTCATGGTTCTTTTCCTCAAGCAACTGGTAAAAACAGTGCAAATCCACTTGCCTCTATTTTATCGGCTGCTATGTTATTACAACACTTAGGACTATTTAAGGAAGCGGAAGCCATAGAAAAAGCAGTAGAAAAATCATTAGAACTAGGAATTAGTACAGAGGATATCAACACAGAAAACGCTTTTACAACTTCCAAAGTAGGTGATTTTATTGTTGATTATATTGAGCATCAACAAGAAAGCAATATGAATTTTATCAATATTCATATGGGACAAAGTACTATTATATAACGACTCCTTAAATCAATTGAACAAAGAGTGCTATCCATGAGGTGGCACTCTTTTTTTAATTTGGAAACTTGTCTTTAATCTGACGTAAATACAAATTATGGATGCTTCCAATGTGACTGTGTTTTTTAGAAGTGTCTGGCTCATAAGTACCCGCTTCTACTTTTGCTCCAATTGCTTTATAGGCATCTCGAAAAGGCATCCCACTTAACATTAAGTTATTGATGTTGTCAACTGTAAATAAGTACTTATACTTCTCGTCTAAAGGATTTACTTCTTTAACAATAACTTGTTGAATGGCAAAATTAAAAATATCTAAGAGTTCTTTTACTTCTTCTATAGCAGAAATCATATGCTCCTTTAACAATTGATAATCTCTGTGATAACCACTAGGTAGATTATTGGTAATTAAAATCATTTCAGTTTGCAAAGCTTGAATTTTATTCGACTTCCCACGAATCAACTCAAAGACATCTGGATTCTTTTTATGTGGCATAATACTGCTTCCAGTTGTCAGGGCATCTGGAAAAGAAATAAACCCAAAATTCTGGCTCATGTATAAGCAAATATCCATAGCAAATCTGGCTAGAGTATTACCCAAACTTCCCAAAGCAGCAGCAACAGTTCTTTCACTCTTTCCTCTGCTCATTTGAGCAGCAACCACATTGTATTTTAAAGTAGAAAAACCAAGTTCTTGAGTCGTAAAGTCTCTGTCTATTGGAAACGAACTCCCATATCCTGCTGCAGAACCCAAAGGGTTTTGATCTACAGTTTGCAAGGCAGCATTTAACAAATACACATCGTCAATTAAAAGCTCTGCATAGGCAGAAAACCATAAACCAAAAGAAGAAGGCATGGCTACTTGCAAATGCGTATATCCGGGTAATAATTTTTCTTGATGCTTTTCTGCCAAACCTAATAAGGTTTCAAAGAACGTTAGTGTTTGTCCTTTAATGATATGTAAATGATCTTTATAGTATAAGTGCAAGGCTACTAAAACCTGGTCATTTCTAGATCGAGCAGTATGAATTTTTTTGCCAACTTCTCCATAGCTTTTAGTCAATTCATATTCTATCTTTGAATGTACATCCTCAAAATGAGGCTCTATAACAAACGTTCTTGCTTCTATTTGATTACTTAAGAATGTCAACCCTTCTGTAGCAGACTTCAATTCATTCTCAGAAATTAGACCCACTTTTTGAAGCATTTTTGCATGAGCCAAAGAGGCTTGGACATCATATTTAGCAATATGAATGTCAATTTCACGATCATTGCCAATGGTGAATTTTTCAATTTTCTTGTCGATTGATATTCCTTTGTCCCAAAGTTTCATTCTTCTTGTGTTTTGTCATTCTCATTCCTGTCTACTGGCTGATAGGAATGGGAATTTGTTTATTATTAATTTATTCTTTATAAATTCGCAGCAAGTGCGGAATAACATCTAATGTACGATAACCCGATTCAACAAATCGATATAAATCTGAATCCCTTCTTCAATCTCATTTAAATAGATAAATTCATCTGCCGAATGTGATCTGGTACTGTCTCCTGGTCCTAATTTTAATGATGGACAAGACAACACTGATTGATCTGATAAAGTAGGTGAACCGTAGGTAGATCTCCCTAAAGAAGCCCCTGCTTTTACTAATTCATGTGATATTGGAATAGAAGATGAATTTAAATTTGTACCTCTCGGAATAATGCTATCACAAGGAGCTGAATCTTGTAAGATTTTTACTATCTCTTCATTGGTATACGCATCATTAACCCGAACATCAATTACTAGTTTTACATCTGCAGGCACAGCGTTGTGCTGTTTTCCTGCTTGTATTTGTGTTACAGTCATTTTAACAGGTCCTAAAACCTTAGATGTTTTTTCAAAATGATAATTTTGGAACCAGTCTAACACGGGTATGCATTTGTAAATAGCATTGTCTAAATTAGGATGGGCAGCATGACTTGGTGTTCCTTTTATAACAGCATCAAAAACGACTAAGCCTTTTTCTGCAATAGCTAAATTCATTAGAGTTGGTTCACCAACAATGGCAACATCAACCTTAGGAATCACAGACAACATACTATTCAAACCATCTGGTCCACTACTTTCTTCTTCAGCAGAAGCAACTATTACTAGATTATAACGAAGCTTCTTTTGTCCATAAAAATGAGCAAAAGTAGCTAATAAGGAAACCAGACAACCTCCTGCATCATTACTACCGAGACCATACAGTTTTCCGTCTTCTACAATTGCTTTAAAAGGGTCTTTTGTATATCCATTGTTAGGTTTTACTGTATCATGATGCGAATTGAGTAACAAAGTTGGTTTTTGATTGTCAAAATATTTATTTACAGCCCAAACATTATTTTTGGTTCTGGTGTATTCAATTTTATTTCTTTGAAACCATTGTTCAATTAAAAGAGCTGTTTCTCCTTCTTCAGATGAAAAAGAAGGGGTTTCAATCAACTCTTTTAACAATTGTATTGCTTCTTTTGTGTTCTGTTCTGTACTCATGAATTTTTTAATATTGTATGTAAGCTATTTGGTTCAAAAATCATAGATGGTAAACCAATGCCAATTTTTTCAACGCCATTTTCTAATGCATAAAAACAATTTTCTATTTTAGGAATCATACCCTCCATAATAATGCCTGCATCTATCAATTCTTTATATTGACTCGGTGTTATTTTTTCTATGACTGAATTTTCATCCTCTACATTTTTTAGGACCCCCTTTTTTTCAAAACAATAATATAAAGCTGTTTTATATTTTTTGGAGAAAGCTATTGCCAATTCAGATGCAATAGTATCTGCATTGGTGTTTAGTAATTGTCCCTTTTGATCGTGAGAAATAGCACAAAAAACAGGTATAATTCCACTTTCCAACAACAATTCAGGTACTTGGATATCAACTTTTTTAACATCTCCAACATAGCCGTAATCTATCTTTTTTACAGGTCTTTTCTCTGCCACAATCGTATTTCCGTCAGCGCCAGAAAAACCCACAGCATTGCATTCATTCGCCTGTAATTTAGCAACAATTGTCTTATTTATCTGCCCTGCATAAACCATGGTAATGATCTCTAAGGTAGACAAATCTGTAATTCTTCTACCTTCAACCATTTGAACTTCAACACCCATTTGAACGGATAATTTACTCGCTAATTTTCCACCACCATGCACCAAAATTTTTGGCTCTTTTAGCATAGAAAATTTTGTTAAAAATGAATCCAGAGCATCCTCATTATCAATGATATTGCCTCCTATTTTTATTATTTTTAAGGTATCCATTATATTTGTTCTAAAAGCTTCTTTAGTACAACTTGCGCTGCATAGGTTCTATTATTTGCCTGTTCGATGACCAATGAATCTGGCCCGTCCAATACAGCGTCTTCTACCACTACATTCCTTCTTACCGGCAAGCAATGCATAAACTTCGCTGTTTTTAATTTTTCTTGCGTCATCATCCATCCTGGGTCTTTCGATAAAATCTCTCCATAAGATTGAAAACTACTCCAATTTTTAACATAGACAAAATCAGCATCTTTAAGTGCTTCTTCCTGATCATAAATCACAGTCGAATCCTTCACTATATTCGGGTTAAGATCATAGCCTTTCGGGTGTGAAATGCAAAACTCAACATCTAGTCGTTGCATCATTTGTACAAATGAATTGGCGACTGCATGGGGTAAAGCCCTTGGATGTGGGGCCCAAGACAAGACTACTTTGGGCTTTTTCTTAGTTGCAAACTCTTTTAAGGTAATGGCATCGGCCAAAGCTTGCAAAGGGTGCGCTGTAGCACTCTCCATGTTTACAATCGGAACGGTTGCATACTTTTGGAAACTTGCTAAAACCATTTCTTGTAGGTCTTTTTCTTTATCTGTTAAGGATGCAAATGCTCTGATTGCAATACAATCTGCATATTGAGAGATCACTTGTGCAGCCTCTTTTACATGCTCAGAGGCTGCTAAATTCATTACAGCTCCTTCTTCAAATTCTAATTCCCATGCAGCATTGACATTCATAACTATGACCTCCATACCTAAATTTCGTGCTGCCTTTTCGGTGCTCAAACGCGTACGAAGACTCGCATTGAAAAACAACATGACCAAAGTCTTATTTTTACCAAGTCCTGAAAATTGAAAAGGACTCTTTTTAATTTGAATAGCCTCCTCAACAATCCCTGAAATGTTATCTATATCTTCTAAATCTGTATATTTTTTCATAATTATTCTTTTCTTAAAACCTACAAACTGTTTTTCAATTCCTTGATTAAAACTTCAAAAAAGACATCG
>JALQYN010000081.1 GCA_023254055.1 Polaribacter sp. | reverse complement strand
GGCGAAAAAATTACTGAAGTAGATGCTAATATTTTGTTGTTTGCTGCATGGTTTCTTAATATTGGATTTGTAAACAGAAAAGAAAACCACTTAGAAGCTAGCGTAAATTTTGCAATTACATTTTTAGAGGAATACAATATTGATGATGCAATTATTGAGGATGTTGTTCGGTTGATTAGAGCTACAAAAATCGAAACAGCACCTCAAGATCATTTAGAAAAAATCATAAAAGATGCTGTTTCATTTTACTATACAGAAACAGGTTTTATTGATAAAAATGAGTTGTTGAAACAAGAATTAAAGTTGCTTTTTAATACAGGTTATTCTGAATTAGAATGGATTCAAAAGAGCATCAACATCTTTGTAAAAGAACATCGTTTTTACACCAATTATGCGCAAGAAAATTGGCAAAATGGAAAAGATAAAAACTTAGCAAAACTGGTAAAAATTGAAAAGAAACTTTTAAACGAAAAAACCACTGAAAACAATTTTAAAGCATCTTATAACACATTAACAATAAAAGCAACAATAATTTTAACAGTAAATGGACTAATTCTGTTTGTATCGTTAGTTGGTTATTATGTAATGAATACAACAACTAAAAACCAAGAAGTATTAACTCCAATATTTGTTTTACTCTTTTTTAATGTGATTTCTGCTGTTTTAGCTCTAGTTGTTGCACTTCCTTTGAAAGTAAAAAAAGAGTTGAATCAAGACGTATTGAATAAGCAAATTAATTCTAAAAGTAGAATATTAAAATATACGTATATAGTTTTTATGATTGGGATAGTAACTACAACTCTTATATTTATCTTGGGTTTTTAGTAAGTAATATTTTTTTATTATATTAAAACATAAAAAATGGACTTTTTCTTGTTTCACCTTTTTTACCAAGGCTATTAAATTTCCAGCTAAAACTCAACATAAAATATTGTTGTAAAACAGTACTTTGTCTATCTTCAATGTAGTTTGATGTAGCAATTCTTCTAGCGTTTGTGTTTTGGTTTAATAAATCATATACTTTTAAAGTAATGGTTCCTTTGTCTTTTAGTACAGAGTACGCTAAAGATGAATTCCAAAGCCATGCACTTTTGTTAAATCCGTCAGCCACATTAGGATTGAAATTGTATCTAATATTATTTTGCCACTCTAACTTTTTAGATCCAAGTGTTTTTGTATTGATACTTAAATTATGACTTACATAATTTTGATCTCCTAAATTATTTGCGTCGAAAGAAGTTTTTGTAAAGGAAGCATTGTATCTTGGATAGATTTGTATGATGTTTTTAAAATCTATTGTAAATCCAAGTGATGGTGATATACTTTTAGTTAAGGAACTGCTTTTTATCCCGTTAAAAAAATACACATTGTTGGTTTCAGAAAAATAATTCCCTAGTCTTACTGTTAAAGTATTTATCGAATCAAGTTTAATCTTCTTGCTATAATTTGCGCTTATACTATATCTGTAATCTCCATTAACGTTTTCATAGGTAGTGTTTCTTACCAAGTTAATTGGATCTACCACACTCTTTGTAACTATTTTATTTTCTGATTTATTTATATTAGCACTTAGAAAAAAGCCTGTGCCTGTTTGAAAATTAAATTTATTGTAATTTATTGAGGCTCTATGATTGTTTGTTGGTTTTAAGTTTGGATTACCAGTTAAAATGTTTAAAGGATTGCTCTCATCTACAAAAGGTTGAATTTGTGATACTGAGGGCACACTGTTAGTAACAGAATATCTTGTGTATAATCCTGCTCTAGATTTAAACCTGTAGTTAAACGATGTGTTTACTTCTACATTGTTAAAACTTCTATCTAGATTTAAGTTAGGACGTAATTTATCTTCACTTTCTATGTTTCTATTCACAGCTCCAGCTTTTATATTAAGTGACCATTTTTTTTCTCTAAAAGAGAGTTGTAAAGATGGAGAACTCTTTGTGGTTTTGTATGTGAAATCTGTACTTAATAGTGTGTTAAAGCTTGTATAATCTTGTGTATTGTTGTCAAAATCATAAGTGCTTTTCACATTTTCTCTCTTGTTTGTTTCATATTGATATGCAAAATCTAAAAATAACTTATTGGCAATTAAAGGTTTTCTATAGGTTAATCTTGAATCAATATTAGAGTATTCTGAGTTGTTATCACGAAACTGATTTCTTTTTTGTGTTGTAGAATTTATAATTTCAATTTCAGAATTGTTATAATTTTCTCCCTCAGTTTTGTTAACCTGACTATTAATTGTCAAGCCAATAAATGCTCCTTTTTTTCCGAATTTTTTAGAAAAACTGATTTTATTGTTAAATTGATTCACTGTAGATTTAGAGGAATTGCTACTGTTAGATTTGTTTGTTAATTGTTTGTTTCCGTTTAACGTTTCTTCATTATTTGTATTAAAACTTTCATTTTTATTTAAGGTAAAAGATGGTCTCAAATTAATCATAAACGTAGAATCTACTTTTATGTCAATTTCTGTATTAAAACTATGTGAAGCATAATCATTATTACTTTTGCTATTAGAATTAGAAAAATAACTACTGTTTGATAAAATGTTTTCTCGATTGCTTTTAGTTTCATTACTCGAATTGCTG
>JALQYN010000048.1 GCA_023254055.1 Polaribacter sp. | reverse complement strand
AGGCTTTGCTTGCCGCAAAGGTTGGTGCTACCTATGTTTCTCCTTTTATTGGTCGTCTGGATGATATATCAACCGATGGTTTAACCCTGATTGAAGACATCCGCTTGATCTATGATAATTACGGATTTGAAACTCAGATTTTAGCAGCTTCTGTTCGTCATACCATGCATATTATTGATTGTGCAAAATTAGGATCAGATGTTATGACTGGGCCATTAAGTGCTATTGAAGGTTTGTTAAAACATCCTCTAACTGATATTGGTTTAGCTAAATTTTTAGAAGATTATAAAAAAGGAAATTAACCAAAAAGTTTTTAGTTTTTAGTTATTAGTTTTTAGTGTTGTCACTCATAACTTATAACTCATAACTTACAACTTTTAAATCTTGAAAAGATTTAAAAATGTATCCAAAAAAAGAACTTGCACAAATTGTTATTTCAGCTTGTCATCAATTCAATATTGATACAGTTGTTATTTCTCCTGGTTCTCGAAACGCACCGTTAACTGTCGGTTTTTCAAATCACCCATCAATAAATGCCTTGAGTGTTGTTGATGAACGTTGTGCTGCTTTTTTTGCCTTAGGGATTGCACAGCAAACTCAAAAACCTGTTGCCATTGTGTGTACTTCAGGTTCTGCATTATTGAATTATTACCCTGCAATTGCAGAAGCTTTTTACAGCAACATTCCTCTAGTTGTAATCTCTGCTGATAGACCAAAACAATTGATTGATATTGGCGACGGACAAACCATTCGTCAAGAAAATGTTTTTCAAAATCATATTTTATTTTCAGCAAATTTAATTGATGATGCATCAAAAAAAGAATTCAATATCAATTTGATTTCTGAAGCATTTCAAAAAGCAATATCTAAAAGAGGACCCATTCATATCAATGTTCCTTTTGATGAGCCTTTGTATGAAATAGTTGATGAATTGAATAAATTTAATTTTCCACTTGTCACTTCGAGCGGAGTCGAGAAGTCTGTAGATTTTCAAAAACTAACCAACATTTGGAATTCATCAGCTAGAAAATTGATTTTAATTGGGGTGAACGCTCCAGATGAAGCTCTTCAAAATTTAATCAAACTTTTTATAAATGATAATTCTGTTATCATTTTAACAGAAACAACATCTAATATAGCTTCAGAAAACACAATCAATGCTATTGATAAATTAATTTTTCCATTAACAGATAATGAGTTTTCTGAGCTGAAACCAGAAATTTTATTGACTTTTGGAGGAATGGTTGTTTCTAAAAAAATAAAACAGTTTTTAAGAAATCATCAACCAGAACATCATTGGCATGTAGATGAGCAAAGAGCTATGAATACCTATCATTGCTTATCAGAATTTATACAAGAAAAACCAACAACATTTTTAGCTGAATTGGTATCAGTTTCTGAAAAGAAAAAAAGTGATTACCAGCAAAAATGGTTGTCGTTAAAAGCAAAAAGAGCTGAAAAACATCAACAGTATTTAAGTAAAATTGAATATTCTGATTTAAAAGTTTTTGAACCGATTTTAGAAAGTATCCCTGAGAATTCTCAATTGCAATTAGGAAACAGTTCGGTAGTTCGGTATGCACAATTGTTTGATGTTAAAGACTCGCTTCGCGTTTTTTGCAATCGAGGAACAAGCGGAATTGACGGAAGCACAAGCACTGCAATCGGAGCAGCATTTGCGAGTAAAGAGCAAGTAGTTTTTATTACTGGAGATTTAAGTTTCTTGTATGATAGTAATGCATTATGGAACAATTATATTCCATCTAGTTTTAGAATCATTATCATCAATAATAACGGTGGAGGGATTTTTAGATTTATTCCAGGCCCAAAAACTACAAATGCATTAGACTATTTTGAAACTTCTCATGGTTTAACGGCAGAACATTTGTGTACCATGTATCAATTAGAATACATTTCGGTTTCTAATTTAGAGGGGATTACAATTGTGTTGAATGATTTTTATCAAGAATCAAATCGCCCAAAAGTATTAGAAGTATTTACCGATAAAGAAATCAACGAAACAGTATTAAAAGACTATTTTAATTATTTAAAATAACAAATTATGGATTTAGAAGTAGGAGATAAAGTTTCATTAATTATAGGTGTAGAAACTCATTTAGGTTACACTGTTTTAATTGATGAAGAATTTGAAGGATTGTTATATAGAAATGAAATTTTTCAAGAGTTAAGAGAAAATCAACGCATAGCTGGTTATATTAAAAACATTAGAGAAGATGGTAAAATAGATGTTTCTCTACAGCCACAAGGATTTAGAAATGTAATTACCTTAGATACCGAAAAAGTTGTTGAAGCTATTTATGATAACGACGGATTTTTACCTTTGACAGACAAAAGTTCTCCCGAAGAAATAAAACGCGAATTGTTGATGAGTAAAAAAGCATTTAAAAGAGCTGTTGGTAATTTGTATAAAGAAAAAGTAATTGTAATTACAGAGACAGGCTTAGAGTTGGTAAAAAAATAACTTTATAATTTCCTTATTTTTGTAAAGGATTATAAATAATAAGCAAAAAGATGAATAATCAAGATTGGAAAACTGTAAAAGAATACGAAGATATTACTTATAAAAAATCAAACGGAGTTGCAAGAATTGCATTTAATAGACCTAATGTGCGGAATGCATTTCGTCCAAAAACAACTTCCGAATTGTACGATGCATTTTATGATGCTGGAGAAGATGTAAATATTGGTGTTGTGTTGTTGTCTGCAGAAGGACCGAGCACAAAAGATGGAGTGTATTCTTTCTGTTCTGGTGGTGATCAAAAAGCACGTGGACATCAAGGATATGTTGGAGAGGATGGTTATCACAGGTTAAATATTTTAGAGGTACAACGATTAATTCGTTTTATGCCTAAAGCAGTCATCTGCGTTGTGCCAGGATGGGCTGTAGGTGGCGGACATAGTTTACACGTTGTTTGTGATTTAACCTTGGCGTCTAAAGAACATGCTATTTTTAAACAAACGGATGCAGATGTTACTTCCTTTGATGGTGGTTATGGTTCGGCCTATTTAGCAAAAATGGTGGGTCAGAAAAGAGCAAGAGAAATTTTCTTTTTAGGAAGAAACTATTCAGCACAAGAAGCATATGAAATGGGAATGGTAAATGCAGTTGTGCCTCATGACGAGTTAGAAGATACTGCTTTTGAATGGGCTCAAGAAATATTAGCTAAATCTCCAACATCTATAAAAATGCTAAAGTTTGCCATGAATTTAACGGATGACGGAATGGTTGGACAGCAGGTTTTTGCAGGAGAAGCAACACGTTTAGCATATATGACTGATGAAGCCAAAGAAGGAAGAGATGCTTTTCTTGAAAAAAGAAAACCAAACTTTCCTAAAAAATGGATTCCGTAATCAATTATTAATGGATAATTACGAATTATGAATAACTCGTAATTTTAAATTCGTAATTCATAATTAATTAATATGAAAATAATTTGTATTGGGCGCAATTACGCAAAACACATCGAAGAGTTAGCAAACGAAAAACCAGAAAATCCAATTATTTTTCTAAAACCAGATTCTGCTATTTTACCAAAGAAAAATCCATTTTTCATTCCGCCTTTTTCAAATGATGTACATTATGAAGTTGAGGTGTTGGTAAAAATTAATAAAGTTGGGAAGCATATAGAACCTAAATTTGCCTATAAATATTATGATGAAATTGGTTTAGGAATCGATTTTACAGCAAGAGATGTACAGCAACTTTGTAAAGAAAAAGGATTTCCTTGGGAAAAAGCAAAAGCTTTTGATGGTAGCGCTGTAATTGGTGAGTTTTACCCAAAAGAGCAATTCGATCTAGAAAATCTTAGATTTCAATTAGATAAAAATGGAGAAACTGTTCAAGATGGAAACACCAATGCCATGTTGTGGAAAACCGATGAATTGATAGCGTATGTTTCTCAATTTTTTACACTAAAAAAAGGAGATGTTATTTTTACAGGAACTCCAGCAGGAGTGGGGAAAGTAGAAGAGGATGATGTATTAACCGGAACCATAGAAGGAAAACAAGCATTTCAAATTAGAGTGAAGTAATATCAGTTATCAGTTATCAGTTAGCAGTATGTCAGTTCGAGTGTCGCGCCTTATAGCGTGATGTATCGAGAACACTCAAGTCAAATAGAAAAAATAAATAACAAAAAGTTAAAAGTAGAACTTTGAGTCTTTGCAACTCTGAACCTTTTCAACTAAAAAAATGAAAGCAGAAATCATAACTATTGGAGACGAAATTCTCATTGGTCAAATTGTAGATACCAATTCACAATGGATTGGAACCGAATTGAATAAAATTGGTGTATCGGTACATCAAATTACTTCTATTCAAGACGATAAACAGCATATTTTAAATGCATTACAAGAGGCGCAAGAAAGAGTAGATATTGTAATTATTACGGGTGGCTTAGGTCCAACAAAAGACGATATCACAAAAAAAACAATTGCAGAATTTTTTAACGATAGGGAGCTGGTAGAATATCCAGAAGTTATTGAGCACATCAAAGCATTGTTTCAAAAAATAAACCATCCTTATAGAGAAATTCAAAATTACCAAGCGCAGTTGCCTTCAAAAGCAACGTATTTAAAAAATCCGTATGGAACAGCACCCGGAATGTGGTTTTACGAAAATGATACTGTTTTTGTTTCATTGCCTGGCGTACCTTATGAGATGAAAGGGCTAATGACACTTGAAGTATTGCCTAAAATTCAACAACAATTTCAGTTGCCGTTTATCAGTCATAAAACAATTATGACCTACGGGCAAGGAGAAAGTATCATTGCAGAACGAATTGAAGATTTTGAAAACGCACTCCCTAAGCACATTAAGTTAGCCTATTTACCATCATTCGGAAAAGTAAGATTACGTTTGTCTGGTAGAGGAAATAATAAAGAGAGTTTAGATAGAGAATTGCAAGAGAAAGTTTCTGAAATTCAACAGTTAATTTCAGACATTATTGTTGGGTTAGAAGATGGATACTCTATTGAAAAAAGAGTAGGAGAACTCTTAGTTCAACATCAAAAAACATTAGCAACTGCCGAAAGTTTAACTGGCGGAAAAATTGCAGCTAGTCTAGTTTCTGTCCCTGGAGCATCCGCTTTTTTTAAAGGAAGCTATGTTACCTATTCAGTAGAAGCCAAAAAAAGCATGTTAGGTGTTTCTGAAGAAACCATTAAAAATTTTACAGTAGTTAGTAAAGAAGTTGCAGAAGAAATGGCAATTGCTGTAAGAGAAAAATTAGACACAGATTACGCAATAGCTGTTACAGGAAATGCAGGCCCAACAACTGATCAAACAGATAAAACAATTGGTGTAGTTTTTATTGCTTTGGCAACAAAAAAAGGTGTACTTGTAGAAGAATTTAATTTCGGGCAACCAAGAGAAAAAGTAATAAATAGGACTGTAAATAAATCTTTAGAAATTTTACAAAAAGAAATTATAAAAAATAGTTGAAATTGTTTTGTTGTATCTGTAAAAATTACTTAAATTTGCACCTCGTTTAGAAATAACACTAAAATACTGTCAGAAGATGTCTAGAGTTTGTGAACTTACAGGAAAAAAAGCAATGGTTGGAAACAATGTTTCTCACGCATTGAACAGAACCAAAAGAAAATTTGACGCTAACTTAATGGTAAAGCGTTTTTATATTCCAGAAGAAGATAAATGGATTACATTAAAAATTTCTGCTTCTGCTTTAAAAAATATTAATAGAAAAGGAATCTCAGCTGTTTTAAAAGAAGCTAGAGCAAAAGGATTTTTAACAAAATAATCCAACCTTAAAAAAGTAAACCGAGATGGCAAAAAAAGGAAATAGAGTTCAGGTTATTTTAGAATGTACAGAGCATAAAGCTACTGGAGAAAGAGGTACTTCTAGATACATAACAACGAAGAATAAGAAAAACACTCCTGATAGATTAGAGATTAAGAAATTTAATCCAATCTTAAAGAGAATGACAGTTCATAAAGAAATTAAATAATTAGAGTTTTACGAAAGTAAAAGTCAAATAAACCCATAAGGAAACATGGCAAAGAAATCAGTAGCATCGTTACAGACAGGATCGAAAAGATTATCTAAAGCAATCAAAATGGTAAGATCTCCAAAAACAGGAGCTTATACGTTTGTTGAAGCAATCATGGATCCAGAAAAAGTAAATGACTTTTTAGCTAAAAAGTAATTACTTTTCAACAAACATATACAAAGCTACTTTCTATTGAGAGTAGCTTTTTTTATGTTCAATAAAAACGTATTTTTGGTATTCTAAAAAATTACAATGAGCTTTTTAAAAAATATATTTTCAAAAGAAAAAAAAGAAACTTTAGACAAAGGTTTAGAAAAAACTAAATCGAGTTTTTTTACTAAACTATCAAAAGCAGTTGCTGGAAAATCAACTGTAGATGATGATGTGTTAGATAATTTAGAGGAAGTGTTGGTTACATCTGATGTTGGCGTAGATACTACCTTAAAAATTATTGAAAGGATTGAAGCACGTGTAGCAAAAGATAAGTATTTAGGAACTGAAGAGTTAAATCAGATATTAAGAGAAGAAATTGCTGGATTACTTTCTGAAACCAATATAGGTGACGAAACAGATTTTACAATTCCTTCTGATAAAAAACCATATGTTTTAATGGTGCTTGGTGTAAATGGAGTGGGAAAAACAACAACCATTGGTAAGTTAGCGGCTCAGTTTAAAAAGAAAGGTTTAAAAGTAGTTTTAGGAGCTGCAGATACATTTAGAGCAGCTGCAATAGATCAATTACAGGTCTGGGCAGATAGAGTAGATGTGTCTATTGTAAGACAAGAAATGGGTTCAGATCCAGCTTCTGTGGCATTTGATACCTTACAATCTGCAAAAGCACAAAATGCAGATGTGGTTATTATTGATACAGCAGGAAGATTACACAACAAAATCAATTTAATGAATGAGTTGGTAAAAATAAAAACGGTGATGCAAAAGGTGGTTGCAGACGCACCACACGACGTATTGTTGGTGTTGGATGGATCTACAGGGCAGAATGCTTTTGAACAAGCAAAGCAATTTACCAAAGCAACAGAAGTTACTTCTCTAGCTGTGACTAAATTAGATGGTACAGCAAAAGGTGGTGTGGTAATTGGTATTTCAGATCAGTTTCAAATTCCTGTTAAATATATTGGAGTAGGAGAAGGGATAGATGATTTACAAGTCTTTAACAAACACGAATTTGTAGATTCTTTCTTTAAGTAATAATAATTTGTCATTCCTGCGGAGGCAGGAATCTATTTATAAAAACTCCATACTAAAATTAGTATGGAGTTTTCTTTTTAAAAAAGAATTATATTTGATTCTCAAATAATCAACCAATGAAAAAAATAATATTCCTTTTCGTAATCATGTTACTCGTTGTTTCTTGTAAACAAGAACTGGTAAAAACATATTTTAAAAAATACGATGAATCAGCCGAACTAGCCGAACAACAAAAACACCCTCGTAAAAGAATGCAATTCAAACTCATGCAATCTAAATATTTAGACATGAATACTGTTTTTGCATCTTTAACTAAAGAATTATCAAACTTTACGGAAGAAGAATACAATGCATTAAAACCACTCATTTTAGAACGCGATATTCCTACCTTACAAGCACACATAGTTAACGGAAATTTATCTTACGAAAAACTAACATTGTTTTATTTATATCGCATCAGAAAGTTTGAAAGTGATAGTACAAAATCGTTAAACTCCATTATTGCATTAAACCCAAATGTATTGGAAGAAGCACGTCAAAAAGACAAAGAAAAAGGTGCAAATTCTGAGTATTCAATTTATGGGATGCCTATTTTGTTGAAAGACAATATCAATACCAAAGATATGCCTACAACTGCTGGAGCTATTGCGTTGGTAGAAAATAAAAATACTGAAGATGCATTTATTGTAGAAAAATTAAGAGCTAATGGTGCGTTGATTTTAGGGAAAGTAAACTTGAGTGAATGGGCGTATTTTTTCTGTTCTGGATGTCCGTTAGGATACTCTGCCGTTGGAGGACAAACATTAAATCCGTACGGAAGAGGAAAATTTGAAACAGGAGGGAGCTCAGCGGGTAGTGGTGTAACAGTAGCTGCAAACTTTGCTGTTGCAGCAGTAGGAACAGAAACTTCGGGATCTATTACTTCACCATCTAGTATGAATTCAGTAGTGGGATTAAAACCAACAATTGGTTTGTTAAGTAGAACAGGTATTGTACCCATTTCTAGCACCTTGGATACACCAGGGCCTATGACAAAGAGTGTTATTGATAACGCTATTTTTTTAGAAGCGATGTTGGGTTATGACGCAAAAGATGAAGCTTCACTTGATAAGAACTTTAATAAAAGTGAATTCCAAAATGAGATATTCGACACTACTTTAAAAGGGAAACGTTTTGGCGTTTTAAAAGATTTGTTAAACGACTCGATTTATAATGCCACTGTTCTGAAAATGAAAAATGCTGGAGCAGAAATGATAGAAATCAATCCAGAAAGAGCAAGGTTTAATGGTTTTACAACCTTGTTGAATATTGATATGAAACACGACTTACCCAACTATTTAGCCAATAATGCAGATAAAAATGTAGCTGTAAAATCAGTAAAAGATGTAACTCTTTTTAACCTGAAAGATTCTCTATTACGTGCTCCTTACGGACAACAATTGTTTGACGGAATTGTAAAAGACACCACAACATTAAAACAATTAGAAGTAGTAAAAACCGGATTAAATTCTGTCGGAAAACAATTTTTAAAAGACTTAAATGATAAAGATTTAGTAGCTATTTTATCTATTAATAATTATCATTCTGGAGTTGCTGCTGTAGCAAAATATCCGACATTAACTGTGCCAATGGGCTATAAAAAAAATGGTGAACCTATTAGTTTAACCTTTGTTGGAAAACCATTCTCTGAGCGCATTTTGTTAAAAGTTGGGTATGCTTTTGAGCAATTAACAAAAGCGAGAAAGATTCCGAAAAACTATGAATAGAGACTATTTTTTTGCTTAAAAACTAATTTAAGAATTTTGCTTATTTGAGGGGTTTATCAGATGTTTTACTTTTACTATATGTAATATAAAATAATATTAAAATCCCCCAATATTTTAATTACATAAAAAAGCTAGACTCCCTGTTTAGCTTTTTTATTTTTTAAATTAGGTAATTTGCTTATAGGTTTGAGAGAACATAGCTCTTAATTTTGTAGTGTAATTTAATTATTGAATTGACCCCCTGAAATCTCCTTAAAATTTATAGTATTAAAAGCTAAACAACTCTATGTTTAGCTTTTTTAAATTTTTAAGCAATCATTTATACTATTTAATGAAGCTAAAGCTTTTCATTTTGTTTTAATTTAACAATAATAAATTAATCAATAAGTTAGCACTAGAATTTAAAGATCTTCTAAAAAAGTTAGGCCTTCTCTAATTGCATATTTTGTTAACTCTGGTACAGTGTGTAAATCTATTTTTTTCATGATGTTAGCCCTATGTACATCTACAGTTTTAGAGCTTAAAAACAATAGTTTTCCAATTTCTTTAGATGATTTTCCCTCAGAAATCAACTGCAAAACTTCAGTTTCTCTAGTGCTTAAGAGTTTCTCTTCTATTTCTTCTATAGCACTTAAAGAAGGTAAAAAATCTTGATTAATTTCTTTAGAAAGATACCTTCTGTTTTGCACAACAGTATCTATGGCAGTAATCAATTCAGTTGCATCTCCATCTTTTAATAAATACCCATAGGCTCCGGCAAGAAACATACCTTTGATAAATTGCTTATTTGAATGCATTGAAAGACCAATGATTTTTATTGTTGGATTAATTTTGAGTATTTGCTTTGCAGATTCAATACCATTTAACCCCGGCATTGCAACATCCATTACAATAACATCTGGTTGTAACTTTGTTGATTTTTTTATAGCCTCTCTACCATCGGATGCTTCTCCAATAATTAGCATATGAGCTTTTTTTTCAATAATACTCCTTATACCATCACGTACCATTTTGTGATCGTCTACCAATACTATTTTAATTTCTTTTTGTTTACTCATTCATCTAAATGTATGGAAAAATTAACAACTGTACCAATATTAATTTCTGAATCTATATTAAACTCTCCTTTTAAATTTCGAATTCTTTCTCTCACAGCAAATAAACCAAAGCCAGAACTAGACATATTGGTTTTGTGTAATGTAGAGGTGTCAAAACCAATACCGTTATCAGAAATATCAATTAGGAGAACTTCTTCGTTTTTATTAAAATCTATGTTGATGGTTGTTGCTTTAGCATATTTAACAGTATTGGTAACAACTTCTTGAATACAACGGAATATTAATATCGATTTTGAATCTGATAATTGTAACGATGATATATTACTATTCAGAGTTACTTGTAAACCATAACTTTCTTCAATTTCACCAGCAAACCAATACAAAGCATCTACAATACCCAATTGATACAACACTGGTGGAGAAAGCTCATATGTAATTTTACGGCTGTTATCTAATGCTTCAGAAATACGATTTTTGATAAAATCTAGATCTGGTTGAATGTCTTCTATATTTGGTCGCTTTTGCATTTCAGAAATTCTCATTTTCGAAATAACTAAAGATTGACTTAAGTGGTCATGAATATTTGCTGCAATTTGTTTTCTATGATTTTCTTCGACTAATGAAATTTCTGAAGTTAAATTTTGAAGAGAACTTTGGTAGTCTTCAATCTCTTGATTTGCTTTCATCCATTCAGTGATATCTCTACTAGAAGTAACGAAAGAGGTTACCTTGCTGTCTTTAAAAACAGGTCCAGCCAACGATTCAAACCAAATATAGTGTCCAGATTTATGTCGAATTCAATAGGTTAAAGCATCTACCTTTTTTCCTTTTAAAATTTTGTTTTCAAAAGCATTTTCTAAAATAGTTAAATCTTCTTCATGGATTAAATCAATTACTTTTGTATGAAGTAACTCAGATTGTTCATATCCAAGCAAAACTTTTACTGAAGGTGTTAAATAAGTAAAAGAGGTGTCTAAATCATGCAAACAGATTAAATCATAAGTATGGTCTGCTAACAAACGATACATTTCTTCTACTTTTCTAATTTGATCTGTTCTCTTTTTTTGTAAAGTAATGTCTTGTATAACACCTCTTCTTCCTATAATTGAATTGTTTTGGTCTAAGATAGGCTGTGCCATTACTCTTGTCCATACTTTTTTGTCACTTTTGGTTTTTAATTCTAATTCTAAATCAAAAGGACTTCCTTCTTTCATAGTTTTTTCAACAGCAATTTTTAATTCATCATTAGAACTACTAGTCAAAATCTCTCGGATAGTATCAATAGGAGGTAAATCTCCAAGGGGCAATTCGAAAATTTCATATACCTGATCTGTGAAGAACAAGTTATTGTCTTCAACATAAAACTCATAAGCTCCAATTTTAGCCATTTTACTAGCTTCCTTTAATAAAAAATTACTTAAAGCTACTTTTTTCAGGACTTTTTCTAAGGTTGAGTTTGATTCTTCTAATCTCTCTTTTGATTTTTTTAATTGGGTAATATCATCAATTGTAATACAAACTCTAAATGGTTCTTCTTTTCCTTCTAAAAACTCTGGAATTGAGTTTACACGTAACCATATATAATCGTTATTTTTTACACTAAAAACTCCTATAATTTTATTTCTAACAGGTTTTCTATATTTAACAGCTTGCTTGGTAGGATGTTCATCTGACTGCAAGGGCGAAAAATCTTCATGAATTGGTTTCCAATTAGGAGTATAAATTGATTTTTCAACCATTTGGTCTTCTGTAACTCCTAATATATCTAAACAAGATTGATTGATTGATTCAACAATACCATCTGGATTCACATAGATCACTCCATGAGACATATTATCAAATAAGTGTTTGTAATTTTTTTTATTCTTTAATAAGTTTTCTAATTGTGATTTTATTTTTAAATCTCTTTTTTTTAATACAATAAAAAGAACAATCGCTGTAATCAATACAAAGCCTAAGCCTTTGTAGGATTGTATTTCATTTAGAAGTGGATTTGAAGTGTCTCCTTTAAATAAAAAAAGTAAAAATTTATCTGAAAAAACAATATACAAACTACTGATTAAAAAGTACCCAAAGGCAATGGAGTTGGTGGATTTACTATTGAATAACTTCATTAAAAAGGTGATAAGAGATCGTTTAAAAATTAAAGTATTTTCTGTTATATATAGTTTACTTTTTAACTCGTTTTAGATCTAAATCTTGAAAATCAAAACTAAAATCAATATTTGGAGAAATTCCTCTCATTTTTATACGCACGGCCTTTCCTTCTTCATCTAAGGTAAACATCGCTAGGGCATCTGCTGGCATGTCTTGATAATTCCACTTGATAGCAAAGGTGTTTGCTTTGTAGAAAAACATCTCTCCTGTAAGTTTTGGAGAACGCACAGAAGCAAACCATAATTTATTATTCTTCTCATAAATCTTGATTTTTCCAAACCAATTGTCTTTGTAGGTGCCAATATAGTCTGAATGGTTGATGTTTTTTGAATTTGCTTTCGCAACCGTATTCCAAACAGCTTTTGTAGCGGCATCACTTTGACTTGCATTTCTTTGAAGATTTTTTTCCATAGTAGAAATCCAATCTGTTTTTTGCACTCCTAAATATCCATCCATAATTACATTCGGAATGGTCCAAAAACTTCTACCTCCTGGATCGGTATTGGTAAGAGTTAAGATACCCACATTTAACTCAGGAATTAAAATGGTTCTAGAAAGCATTCCTGGTAATCCACCTGTATGTTCTATCGTAACATAACCTCCTTTGTCACTAATTCTCCAACCCAAACCATACGCATTAAAATGAGATTTATAGGGTGCATTAGGTTTTACATTAAATCCAATATTGGTATGTGGTTTCCAAAGCTCGTCATGATTTTTTTTAGAAATCAAAGTTTTGCTAAAGTTAGCTCCATATTTTCCATCATTTAAATGCATGATCAACCATTTACTCAAATCGTTAACACTTGCATAAATTCCACCTGCTGCTCCTAAAGATTCATCATTTTTAATATAATGTGTAAGTTGATTTAACTTTCCGTTTTGTACAGAATGTGGAAAAGCCACATTGCTTTTGTCTTTTAAACGTTGATAAACCCCAACAGAACGTTGCATCCCTAAAGGTCTCATGATGTTGGTTTCTACAAAATCAGCCCAACTCATTCCGCTAACTCTTGCCACAACTTCTCCAGCAACAACATATAATAAATTGTCATAATCGTATTTTGTTCTAAATGCTGATGTTGGTTTTTGATATTGAAAACTATTCAACACGTCTTTAATAGTAAAATCAGAACCATCAGGAAAAAACATCAAATCTCCAGCGCCCAAACCTAGTCCACTTCTGTGCGTTAATAAATCTTGAATATTAAAATTTTCTGTCACATAAGAATCATACATTTTAAACTCTGGAATGTAATCTACTACTTTGTCTAGCCAATTTAATTTTCCTTGATCTACCAACATACCTAAAGCAGCAGTAGTAAAAGCTTTAGAGTTAGATGCAATGGCAAAAAGGGTATTTCCGTTTACTTTTTCTTTGGTGATTGAAGAGGTTACACCATAGCCTTTTGAGTGAATTACTTTATTGTCTTTTATCACTGCAACTGCAACTCCTGCAGTTGGATTGATTGACATGGCTTTTTTTACAATAGAATCTATTTGAGCAGAACTATAGGCTTGGCTCAATACAGGTTGTGTTAGTAAAAAACAAATGATGGTAACGAATAAAAAGGTTGCTTTTTTCATGGGTTTGGTTTTTAGAGTTGATTACTTAGTTAGCTAAGTTACCGAAAAATGATATTATAAGCAAAAAATCCTTACTAAATTTTAGAAAGGAATTTTTTTACGTTTCTCTAATAGACATCATAAACGGTCGTTTTATTGCCGTTTATTTTTTGTTAGTAGCTTTTAATTTAGAATGTTTTGAAGAAATCTCAAGCAATCTGTTTTCGCTAGAAAAACACGAATAAATATAAACCCCTCTTGTATTCTGCTAAACTACGTTTTAATAAAGTGCAGGCTTTTTTGAAGTTAGTTTTCTTATCATTCCTTTGAAAATGAAACCATGAAAGGGAAATACCGAATACCAATACAACCTACCAGCTAAGCCTAAAGGCCTGAAGGTTGCTGTTTGAAAAAGTTCATTGCCAACTATTTTAAATTCTAGCCAGGCTTCTCCAGGTAGTTTCATTTCAGCAAATAGGAGTAATCGTCCTTCCTCTTTGTTGGCATATAATACACGCCAAAAGTCTATTGAATCACCAACGTTTATTGTAGATGGATTAGTTCGACCTCTTCTAAGACCAACTCCTCCAACTATTTTATCTATAAGGCCTCTAATTCTCCATAACCAATTTCCATAATACCATCCTGTTTGTCCTCCTATACTCCAGATTTTATTTATACAAACTTCACGATTTTTAATAGCCATTATTCTGCGATCTGTAAAACAACCAAAAACAGGTACTTGTATAAATTCCGAGATGTTAAAGTTTAACCCGCTGCTAGAATAGGCGTCTTTCCAGCTTGAGATAATTTCGTTGGTTTCAATTTTACTAAATGCCTTTTTTAAAGATTCTACATAGTTAATAGGCTTAACCCCAAGAATAGTATTCAGCTGATTATCCCGACAAATTACTTCTATTTTCATACTATGAACAAGTGATTTAGCTAAGTTGTATGAAGTAGATGTAACGAAATAAAGCCAATACGAAGAAAGCTTTGGAGTCATTATAGGAACAATAAATATTTTCCGTTTTAAATTCCGCACTTTGGCAAAATTCAATAGCATATCTTTATATGACAGTACATCAGGTCCGCCAATATCAAAATTTTGATTAAATGTTTTTGGATTGAATAACGATTTAGAAAGAAATTTGATGACATCCGATATTCCAATCGGCTGACATTTTGTTTGGAGCCATTTTGGGGTAATCATTACGGGAAGTTTTTCTACTAAATCTCTTATGATTTCAAAAGAAGCACTACCAGAACCAATAATAATACCTGCCCTTAACGCAGTGAAATTATAATCTCCTTTACTCAATTCTAATTCCACATTTTTCCTTGAAGTCAAGTGCTTAGAAAGTTCAGTCTCATTCACAATACCACTTAAATAAACAACATGATTTACGTTGGTTTTTTTAAGTGCATCTCTAAAGTTTATTGCCGAAGTTTCTTCTAAAGATTGATAGTCTCCAGATGATGACATGGAATGCACTAAATAATATGCACCGTCAATATCTTTTGGAATATTTTTTAAAGAAGATTTATCTAACAAGTCTAATTGTAGGATAGAAATACTTTCTCTTAAAGATTCAGGAGGGTTGAATCTTTTAGGGTCTCTGACGCAACATATTACTTCATGTCCTAACTCAATAAGTACGGGAAGCAACCGTTTTCCAATATATCCTGTTGAACCAGTAAGTAGTATTTTCATAATATGGACAATTTACGAAAACGATTCCGTTTTATGAAAACTATTCAGAAGAATCAAAGTTGCCAAAAAAAATTTTAGATTCAGCTTAAAATATCCACTTAGATAAATACTTTTAGTTGTATAAAAACGTAGATTAAGATTGTATCTTTGCATTTTAAAATAAAAATATGCGTACAAAAACCATCAAGCAAAACAAAATCAATGTAGTTACATTGGGTTGTTCTAAGAATGTGTATGATAGTGAAGTGTTAATGGGACAATTAAAAGCCAATGGAAAAGACGTGGTGCACGAAGATGAAAATGACGAAGGAAATATTGTGGTCATCAATACGTGTGGATTTATTGGTAAAGCCAAAGAGGAATCAATTGACACTATTTTATACCACGCACAACGTAAAGAAGCGGGTGAGATTGATAAAGTTTTTGTAACAGGATGTTTAAGTGAACGTTACAAGCCAGATTTAGAAAGAGAAATTACCAATGTAGATCAGTATTTTGGAACCCACGATTTACCTAATTTATTAAAAGTTTTAGAAGCAGATTATAAACATGAATTGATTGGAGAACGTTTAACAACCACACCAAAACATTATGCCTATTTAAAAATTGCAGAAGGTTGCGACCGTCCGTGTTCATTTTGTGCCATTCCGTTAATGAGAGGAAAACACGTTTCTACTCCGATTGAAGATATCATTACAGAAGCAACAAAACTAGCTGAAAAAGGCATCAAAGAAGTGATGTTAATAGCACAAGATTTAACCTATTACGGATTAGATATTTATAAAAGACGTGCCTTAGCAGAGTTGTTACTTGCATTGACAAAAGTAGAAGGAATTGAATGGATTCGTATGCATTACGCATTTCCAACTGGTTTTCCGATGGATGTATTGGAAGTGATGAAAAACGAACCAAAAGTGTGTAATTATTTAGACATTCCGTTGCAACACATCAATACCGAATTATTAAAATCGATGAAACGTGGAACTACGCATGAAAAAACCACAGCGTTGATTCATAAGTTCAGAGAAGCCGTTCCAGAAATGGCGATTAGAACTACCTTAATTGTTGGATATCCTGGAGAAACTGAAGCAATGTTTCAAGAATTAAAAGATTGGGTAGAAGAAATGCGTTTTGAGCGTTTGGGTGCTTTTGAATACTCTCATGAAGAAAATACAGGTGCGTATGCTTTAGAAGATGATGTTCCTGAAGAGGTGAAGTTTAGACGAGTAAATGAAATCATGGAAGTTCAATCTCAAATTTCTTGGGAATTAAATCAAGAAAAGGTTGGTAAAACCTTCCGTTGTTTATTTGATAGAAAAGATGGCGAATATTTTTACGGACGTACAGAGTTTGATTCTCCCGACGTAGACAATGATGTGTTGGTTGACGCAACCAAACATTATATAAAAATAGGAGAGTTTATTGATATAAAAATTGATGAAGCTGGAGATTACGACTTGTATGGAACTCCGATAAATAAGTAATTCTCCGTATTGTATAGTTAGCTAAAAGGTTTTAGTATTGTTTTAATTAATTTTTAATCAATAAATTATGAAACTTAAAAAAGTACTTTTCATTTTTGCAATTAGTATTTCTACAGGTTCTTTTTCACAACAAAAAGGCGATTTTTCTACCTTCTTTGGAGCTTCTTATCAGTTGATAAATAATGCAGATATGGGGATTAACGCAGGATTTGAATATGTGTTTTTAGGAAATACAGCTATTGCCCCAAGTTTTTCATATTACTTTTCTCCTAAAGGAATCACTACCTATGCTATCAATTTAGACATGCGTTATTATTTAACTTATGGCGCAAAATTAAAATATTACGGAATAGGAGGGTTTAATTATTTAACCATTAAATCTGGAGGAATAACTGCTAACAACATCGGGATTAATGCTGGAGGTGGATTGATTTATGAGTTAAACGAAAACATCGGACTTTTAGGGCAACTGAAATATGATTCTGCAGGAGCCACTTCTATTGAACCCATGATTGGAGTAACCTATAAATTTTAGAAAATGTCTCCTCGAGCCTTGCTTGTGGGGTAGGCAAGGCTCGAACGGACATTTTACAACTTCTTCATGCTTGGGTTTGTGTAGAATAATGCATTTGCAAAAAATAACTTTCCATTGTCCCAAAATGCTCTAAATAAAGGATTATCTACCATATAAATTATGCTTCCTCTTCCAAGACTTTCTTCTCCAAAAATCAATGATTTTGCTAAGTTTTTATCAGCTTTGCTTCCCACAAATCCAGAAAAAGAAGTATTGTCTTCTAAACGGACAACATTGTATCCATCTTCCAAATAGTCATAAGATCTAGCACCTTGTTTTAAGGTAAAATAAGAGTCACCATACCCAAAACCTAATGGATGAGAATTGTCAATTTTTGTTTTAAAAATAGCTCCGGTAATACTTCCAGAAATACTTTCTCTTTCTAAATCTTCGTAATTAGTTAACTCAATTTCTTTATCATCTTTATCTTCGTTTTCAGCTGAAGATTTTGTTTGAAGTCCAAACCCTTTTTTACCAGCAAAAATACTATTGGCGTTTCCAATTGCAATTACTTTTCCGCCACTTCTAATCCAAGCCGATAATTTATCTAAATCACTCTTGCTAAACAATCCACCATAATATCCATTTGGAATTACCAAAGTGTGATATTTGTCTAACATACCAACAGAAAAATTATCTGTATTGATTGCAGTAAATGGATACTTTATATCTTGTTCGAAAAAATATTGAATTTCACCATAACTTAAAGACGAAGTGCTTTCGCCAGAAAGCACAGCAATTTTTTGGTTTTTAAGCTCTCTTACATCAGAAGATCCCATATCTGGTCCTTTGTCAGAAAAACCTGTGGCAATTGAATTTGCATATTTCAAATGCTTATTAGCAATTGAAATTAAGGTTTGGTCAAAGTTTTTGATGTGTTTATTGTCTCCGCGAGTAATAATTAAGCTTCCTTTTTTTAACTGTTTACCAGTATTAATCATTTCCTTTCTGTTAAAACGAACTCTAATGTTTTGTTGCAAAATATCAGCTAATAGGGCTGCGTCAGAAATATGATTCCATTCAAAAGTATATGCATATGCATTGTAATTCGGAGTAGAGCTTGTAGTGGTACTAAAATCTTTTGTTGAAGACACTAGCTTTTCACTAGCAATAGCTTTAAATCCGTAGGCATAAGGTAAAGACCAAGCAGTAATGTCATAGGTAATAGAGTCACTTAATTTAGCTACTGGTTCAAACAATGCTTTAATCAATCTTCCTTTTGGTTGATTGGTAGAAATGACCAAATCACTAGAAGAAGTTCTCATGCTTCCTTTAGATTTTGTATCGTAATCATAACCAGAAACAGAGTTGCCTTGAGCACGACCGTATTTAATTTCGTGTCTGTCTAATAATTCAATTAATTTTTTGGTTTTACTCTTATTTCCGTGCAAAACATAACTCTTGTATTTAAAATCATCTAACTGAAAGTATTTTTTAAATTCAGCGTTAATTTTACCTGTATTTTTTGATGCCATCTCAACCGTAGAAATTCCTGAAGTTGTATGGTGAATTAAACGATCCCATAAACTCAATACTTCTCCGTCAGCTTTTGTAATTCCCAATCCAGCTCTTCCTCCACCTGCTTGTTCGTAGGTCATACCAATACTTCCAACATACGTTGGGTATGAATCTCCGTAGCTTGGGTATAGTAAATCAAAACTTTCTTTGGTAAAGTAATACCAT